>NZ_SNWA01000001.1:3430472-3742333 GCF_004361815.1 Paraburkholderia sp. BL10I2N1
GGATGCACCGCGACCGCGACGACGGGGCCGGGCACGGGGGCGGCCGGTTCTTTCGGGTGGCACGCGCTGAGCAGCATGACGCCGCTCAGTGCTGCGACGAGGGTGGCGGTGCGCAAGGGAGCGACGCCTGCGCGCCGACGGGACGGCGGACGCGCTGGAAGCTGCGCGCTAGAGCCAGGATTGAAACCGGGACGATTCACGATAACCCCAATGCGAGTGCGGCGAACGAAGGCTGCAGACGAAGGCTGAAACGAAGGCTGCAAACGGATGCGACAGACCGCGGCAGCGGCTGGCGCATGCACCCCGGTGCGGCAAAAAATCTGCACGTCACCCTTGCTTCAGATTGATGGCCGGATTCTAATACATACCTGTATCTGAATGCAAAGATGAATCGACCCATTCTGGATGCTAGACTTCGCTCATGAGACGAAAACGCCTTACCCGCGAACAGAGCAAGGACCAGACGCGCGAGCGTCTGCTTGACGCTGCGCTCGCCATATTCATGAAGAAGGGATTCGTCGCGACGAGCGTCGAGGACATTGCCGGCGCGGCGGGGTACACGCGTGGCGCGTTCTATTCGAACTTCCGCAGCAAGCCGGAGCTGTTCCTGGAGCTGTTGCGGCGGGATCACGAAGCGATGCAGGCCGATCTGCATGCCATCTTTGAAGGTGACGCGTCGCGCGAGGAAATGGAAGCACGCGTGCTGACCTACTACAGCCGGATGCCGATGGATAACAAATGCTTCCTGTTGTGGGTCGAAGCGAAGCTGCTCGCCGCCCGTGACGCCCGCTTCCGGACCAGATTCAACGCGTTCATGCGGGAAAAGCTCGAACAGCTGGCCGCATACATCCGCGAATTTTCCGAGCGGGCCGGCACGCCGCTGGCGTTGCCCGCTGAAAATCTCGCCACCGGCCTGATGGGCTTGTGCGACGGCGTGCAGTTCCTCCACACGGCTGATCCGCAAAACGTCGGCGACAGCGCGGCGCAGGCGGTGCTGGCAGCGTTTTTCGCGAGAGTGGTGTTCGGCCGCGATGCCTGACAGCAGCGGCGTCGCCGGGCAACAAGTACCCGGCCGGCGGCGCCCTTGCGCGCCAGAATTTCTTCTCCTGCCCTACAATCGAAACGGATCGATTCACTCAGTCGATCCGGCTTGACGCTGGCAGGATGTCCTGCCCTCATACGCCTGGTTATTCCCTCGCATAGGAGCTTTTATGACACGGCTCATCGCTCTCGTTATGGTTTGGGGTGCAGTTTTTCTGGCCGGTTGCAATACCATCGCCGGCGCGGGGGAAGATCTATCGAAGGGTGGTCAGGCGATCACGAATAGCGCTGAAAAGGCGAAGTAGCGCCGAACGCACGGCGGCTTCGCGTGCAATGCCGCCATGTGGTTGCCATGTGGTTGCCATGTGGTTGCCATGTGGTTACCCCGTTCACGCCGCGTCGCGATGTTCGACGTGAGGATCGTGTAGCAAAGCCTGCCGGGAAGCGGCCGATCAGGCTACCGTGACGCGGCTCGATATCCGCGCTTTCACGTCCCGAGCCCGGGCCCGAAGTTGCTGCCGATGAGCGGGGTGACGGACGCGATATCGGCGTAATCCTGCTCCGGCAAGCCGTCGAGCATCGCCAGCACCTCGTTGCTCGCGCCGGCATTACGCGCGGCGTTGACTAGCGCGTCCTTGTTGGCGGGCCAGGAAATGGTCTGCAGGATATCGCTGATCTGCAGATCGATCGACTCGTCGGGAATGGGCGTTCCGGTCATGCGAGCGTTCCTTGTTATGACTGTTTTGCTGCGGTGCGCGAACCGCATGACGGTCCTGCAGGCGCTTCAGGTTTGCAGATGTTCATTCGGCGCCATAAAGCGGCGATTCAGATGTCGGGATTTCGGCAAGGCAATGAATTGCCAGCGCTGCGGCTGCTGGTCGTCTACGGCGGGGACATCCGGCGCCGCGGGCGCGACGGGCGCCGCTTCGGCGCGCAAGGCGGCTTGTACCGGACGGTCCAGCGTGCTGTCGTACGCGGTATGGACCGGCGCGGCAAAGCATGAAGCTGACAGCGTCACCATCGTCAACAGAGTCGAGGTTCTCATCGCACGAACTCCTTTGCTTACGCAGCACCGGGGCTGCAGCAAATGCCGTGCCATTTCTTCATCCTGCAGCAGGCTGCCCACGAGGCGCGGATCGCTGACGCAGCGTGCATCCTGGTATCTTACGACGCAAACCGGACGCGTGCTGCAACAGAAGCGACAAAGAAATAGTCAGTTTTGCAATAATCGCGGGCTCCGTCTGTGTTTTTCGGTGCGAGCGGTCCTGCTCGCGCCTGCGAGCAACGCGATAGATGAGGCAAACGTAGAGGGCGAGATGGATGACTGGACCCACCCCGGCCGAAAGACGACCGGCCAGCCGGTCAATTCGTCTGGCGATTTAGCGCGCGAGCCGGTCAGCGCAACACGCTGAACTCGGTCCACGGCCACGATGGCCGGTCGTGCATATAGCCGTTCAGCCAGTTCCACTGCGGATGGCGTTTCATGAACGCCTGCGCATCGAACGGCCGGCCGCATGGATGGCCCCAGCGCGCCCAGAACGTGAGATCACGGGCCATTTCGCTGTCGACCACCTTGCCGTCGTTCGCACCCCACGGATTGAAGGGCCCCTGGTCCGAGCCGCCGAAGCGGGCATCGTCGAGTTCGAGATGCCCGCAGATCGTGCGTGAACAGGGGTTGTCGTTGCGATCCAGATAGACATCGTGATGGTCGGCGATCATTTCCTTCGCCACGTCGATATCGATCTTGCCGTGATGCTGCTCCGCCAGTTGCATGAAGCGCAGTCGCCGGGCGCCGTTCTTGCGTACGTCGGTGTAATCCTCGCCTTCGCCCACGCATTCCTGGTTGCGGATCTTCAGATCGGTTGCCGTGTTGTAGCCGCTGTAAAAACCGTTCTTCGTGCTCTCGAAACCCGAGTAGTGAAGACCCAGTTCGTAGCGCGCAATCTCGCCGTTTTTCACGTCGCCGAGCAGCCAGCTGTTCGCATAGCCGCCGTTGTTCGCAACCGCAAACATCTCGCACCATTCGCCGATGCTGTTCGCGTATTGCGACGCGCGCCGCGAGCGGTAGAACTCCGGCGCGCCTGCCGCGTTATAGCCCACGAAGTTGGAGATCGTCGTCTCGGTGACCATCAGGCCCGCCGACGTGACCCAGAAATCGGTGAGGCTCGAAATGCAGCCCGGCAGCCCCTGCATCAGGATCCGGTGGCCGGAGTCTGGGACGATGTCGAATACCACGTTGAAGGCGTCGCCCGCCGCGTAGCGATCCCACGAGTTGTGCGCCATGACGATGCGGCCGTCGCGCGTTGCGTTGCCGGTCGCGATGAAGGCGCTGCAATGATGGCCGCGCCGGCCGCGCCACGGTTTCACGCCGAGGCGCGGTTGCGTTTGCGATGCGTGGGTCGGCCACCAGCTTTGCAGCAGGTCCATGTAGCCGTTCCACGCGAGCACTTCGGCGAACGGCAGTTTTGCACCGTCGGCGATGCCCTGGATTTCGTCGGCAAATTCCGTGTCGAGTCTGGGCGCGAACTGCACGACGGCTGCATTGACGAAGGTATCGAAGTCTTCGCCCGTGTCCCACTTCGCCAGGTAACGTGCTGTCTTGATCGCATTGCGGATTTCCGCTGCAAGCAACTGGCCGTGCTGTTCGCCGCGGTCGTAGGGCTCACCTTCGATATGGACGAAGATCCATCCGGCGTGGTCGCGACGTACGGCATCGATGGACGGTTCGCTCATCTTCGCTCCGGCTCGAAAGGGTGGCTGCGCGATTGACTCATTGCGCCGCTCGTTGCGCCGCTCATTGCGGTGGATACTCAGGCGCAGTGCGGCTCGCGGCTCGTTTCACTATAGAAATATGCCACGCTTTTCCGGCCGACGCATGCGGGTATCACGCACTTCGTTCGCTGGGCCGCAGTGTGTTATACGGCCCGCCCGGGGAGACGCTCAACGCGCCAGATTCATCCGGAAATAGGCATCCAGCAGCGACGTTTTATAGACCACGCCAGCGAGCGTCGGACAGCTCGCGCTTTCGACGACCGGCAGACGTTCACCCTGAAACGCCATGAAATGCTGCAGTGCGACACCGAGCGACATGTCCGGCGTCAGCACGTCGAAGTGCGACTGGAGATAGTGGGCGGCAGTGCGGTTCGACGTGTCCTGTTTGTCGAGCAGGTCCGACGTAATGTCCTTCAGTGCGACGACGCCGAGAAAGCAGCCCTCGTCGTCGATCACGTAGAGGTACTTCACCGGATATTCGAGGAACACGCGTGTCATGTCGTGTACGGTCGCGTTGAGCGGCACGATTGTCTCGGCTGGCCGGATGAGTTCGCGCATCTGGGTCGCGCGCAGGCGCAGGCGCTCCTGTTCTTCGCGATTGCGATGCAGCGTGATCTCGTACATCGATGTCTTCGCGATCGCGCGCGCCACGAAGTACGCCACCACGCATGAGAGCATCAGCGGCAGGACGACCTGATAGCTGAGCGTCATTTCGAAGATCATCATGATCGCCATCAGCGGCGCCTGAGTGGCCCCCGCGAGGAATGCGCCCATGCCGACCATCGCATACGCAAAGGGCGCCGAGGTGCCGTGCGGCCACAGGGTGTGCATCCCTTGACCAAATAGCGAGCCAAGCGTCGCCCCGACAAAGAGCGTCGGCGTGAATACTCCACCAACCGCGCCGGAGCCGACCGTCGCTGCGGTGGCGGCCACCTTGAACACCAGCACGAGGACGAGCGCGATCCAGGTCCACGGCGAATGCAGGATCGAGTTCACGACGCTATAGCCGTTGCCCCACACCTCCGGCTCCCAAACCGACAGCACGCCAACGATCAAACCGCCCAGCGCAAGCCGCACGGGCAGCGGTAGCGGCAGCTTGCGAAAACCCGCTTTCGACACATCGAGGAGCCGCAGGAACTGCGGTGCCGCGGCGCCGCACAGGATGCCGAGCCCGACGAAGAGCAGCACTTCGATGCCCGCGACGGGCGGAAACTCCGGCATTTCATACGGCGGCTTGTAGCCAGCGAACTCGCGCATCGTGATGTTCGCGACTACCGATGCCACCACCACTGGCCCGAAACTTTCCATCTTGATCGAGCCGAGCACGATCTCGGTCACGAAGAACGCGCCCGCAATCGGCGCGCTGTACGCGGAGGTAATGCCCGCAGCCGCGCCGCACGCGACGAGCAGACGCAAACGTGCTGGATCGAAATGCACCCAGCGTCCGATGAGCGACGCGCACAACGCGGCCAGTTGCACCATTGGGCCTTCGCGGCCGATCGAGCCGCCGCTCGCAATCGTGAACAGCGACGAGACGCTGCGCCAGAAGCTCTGGCGCACCGGCACCACACCGTCACCGATCGCGACGGCTTCCATGTAGTCGGTGTGATTGTTCCTGTCGGCAAAGCGCCGCGAGACCAGCAGCAGGAAGCCGGCGACCAGGCCGCCCGCGGCGGGCAGCCAGATGCGCACGGTCCATGGCAGTCGCCGCGCCATCTCGACGAAGCTGCCCGATTCGCCGGAAATGATCCGCTGCAGCAGGGCGATCGCCTCGCGAAACGCAATCGTAGCGAATGCGCCCGCGATGCCGACCACCACCGACCAGATCAGCATCGTGTGGGCATCGGACAGGCGGAACAGCTCTTGTGCGCGCGTGCGCAGCTTCAGCAGGAATGAAAGCACGTAGGAAGCAGGGAACGTGAGGAGTGGTGGCTCGGGCGCAAGAATAGCACTGCGGCGCGCGCCTGAGACGCGCGCATCAGGAATCCGTTCACTGGCGCGGGGTGAAGCACGCCTCGCTCTGCGCGGGTTGCCTTCAACGTGCGGCCTTGTCCAGTTCGGAGTAGTGCCGGAAGACACACGATTCGTTATGCGGCAGACGCCGCTCAGACGCGAGATACGCACTGATATTCGGCCGTGCGATGACGGCATCATGCAGCGCGGTGAGCAGCGGATAGTGCTCGCCGAAACGCTTCATCGCACGCGGAAATGCGTAGGACAGGCCGTCGATCAGCTGGAACATCGACAGATCGACATAAGTCAGCGTATCGCCGACCAGATAGCGGTCGCCAGCCGGGTTCTGTTTCAGCACGCGTTCGAAGTAACCCATGAACTTCGGGATGCGGTGATCGATGAAATCGTGCGCGCGGACCTTTGCCGCATCCTTCTGGTCTTCGTAGTAGAGGCCGGCCGCGAGCGGATGATGCGTGTCATGCGCTTCGGTGACGGCATCGGCTATCGTCAGCTGCAGGCCGTTCGCCACATGGCGCAGGCCCTCGTCGTGTGGGGCGAGACCGAGTTTCGGCCCGAGATACATCAGGATGTTAGCGGTCTGCGAAAGCAGCAGGTCGCCGTCCTTGAGAAATGGCGGCGCATACGGGGGATGCGGCTCGGTCCTGCTCCTGAGCACTTTCAGCATTCCATCGGTGCCGAGGCCGTCGTCGTCCGGCTCGCGTGTCGCTTCGATGTACTCGGCGCCGGCTTCTTCGAGCGCGAGCCGGATAAATTCGCCACGGCCCTGCAGGCCGTCCCAGTAGTAGAGTTCATAGGCCATCGATCAATCCTCGCTCGGTTGTGTGATTCACTGCGCGAGCGGAAAGTATGACGTGTGTGCGCCCGGCATTGTGCAATCGGCGTGCGGAAGTGCGTACAAAAGCAAAAGCGCGCGCGAAAGCGTATGGAGAGGTGCACGAAGCGGGTGCACGATGGCGCGTGCAGGAACGCAAAAGCCCCGCACGGGGCGGGGCTGCGAGCGGGACCGGCCGGGCGGGGTGCTTCATCCAAGCAGGCGTTCGACGATCCACGTGATGCCTAGTCCGCCGCCGATCAGCCACACGTACAGGATCAAGCCGGTGGTCAGTGCCCGGGGGCCCGCCTGCTTCACCTGCGAGATCCGGGTTTCGATACCCAGAGCGGTCATTGCCATCGTCAGCGCGAAGGTGTCGAGTGTGTTCAGCGTATGCGTCGCGGTTTCAGGCAGCACATGCATCGAGTTGACGACGACCAGTGCGAGGAAGCCGAGCGCGAACCAGGGGATCGCCAGCTTGCGCGTGGTCTGCTTGCCGCTTGCCGCTGCCGCGTTGCGCGCCGAACGGCTGAGCCACACGCCGAGCACGAGCAGCACTGGCACCAGCAGCATCACGCGGGTCATCTTGACGATCGTCGCGATGTGCGTGACTTCGGGGCTGACATTGCTCGCTGCGCCGACTACCTGAGCCACTTCGTGAATCGTGCCACCGAAGAAGAGGCCTGCGCCGAGCGTATTCAGATGCAGCCAGCCTGCGTGATACAGCACCGGGTAGAGGAACATCGACAGCGTGCCGAACAGCACGACACTGCCCACCGCCATGGCGCTCTGATGCGGCTTCGACTGCAGCGTCGATTCGAACGCGAGTACGGCGGCCGCGCCGCAGATCGCGCTGCCCGCTGCGGTGAGCAGTGCGCTGTCGCGGTCGAGTTTCATCAGTTTCATGCCGGCCCAGGTGCCGATCGCGAGCGTGCTGACGACGATCGCAACCGATTCGACGAGTCCGGGCAAACCGACCTGGGCGATTTCCTGCAGGCTGACGCGCAGCCCGAAGAAGGCGACCGCGATGCGCAGAAGCTTGCGCGCCGAGATGTTGACGCCGGCGGCCCAGCTTTCCGGCATGCCGTCGCGCAACGCGTTGCCGTAGATCGCGCCCGCGACGATGCCGATAATCAGCGGGCTCATGCCGAGGCCCGCGATCGCGGGTAACGAAGCGATGCTGGTGACGGCCGCCGCGAACAGCGCGACGAACAGGATGCCGTTCAACTGGCCGCGGGTCGACGGGGCCTGGTGCGCGACGGCTGGAGCTTGAACGGTGGACATGATGTTCGTCCCTCAAAAGAGTGTGTCTGAAGCGAAGGCCTAATCCTAATTTGGATATATCGATATGAAAAATCGTCATTTGCGACGTAAAATATAAGCTATACCGATAGTTTCAAGCCATGACCCCCGACCAGCTTATAACGTTCGCCGCTGTCGCCGAGCACCGGAACATCAGCCGGGCAGCTGTCGCACTTCATCTTTCCCAGCCTGCCGTGTCGGGTCAGCTGCGCCTGTTGCAGGAGGAGTTCGGCGAGGCGCTCTACCAGCGCGACGGGCGCGGCGTGCGCCTCACGCCGACGGGCGAACAGCTGGCGAGCTACGCGAGCCGCCTGCGCGACACCTGGCAGCAGGCGCATGCCTTCCGCGACGCGTTGCGCGAACTGGAGCGCGGCACGCTGAGAATCGGCGCCAGCACGACGCCGGCGAGCTATCTGCTGCCGTACCTGATCGCGGAATTCCACCGTCGCTACCCGGATGTCACGCTGCACACGGCGGACGGCAATACGTCCGAAATCGTCGGCTCGCTGGCGACGGTCGATATCGCGATGGTCGAAGGGCCGGTGGGCGCGGACCTGCCGCCGGACACCGTCGTGCATCCCTGGCGCGAGGACGAAATCGTCGCGATCATGACGCCAGCCCATCCGCTCGTGATGCAGTACACCGCGTCTGCCGGACCCCGCAACGTCGCTCTTGATGACCTTGGCGCCTATCCGCTCGTACTGCGCGAGACGGGCTCGGGCGTGCGCCAGATGGTCGAACGGGCGTTCGCCCGCGCGACCGTGCCGATGCGGGTGGCGCTGGAGATCGCGGGCGTGGAAGGGGTGAAGGAGGCGGTGCGGGCAGGTATGGGCATCGGCTTCGTGTCGGCGATGTCGATGCGTCACGAAGACGAGGTGCTGTGCCGCTTCTCGCTGAGCCCGGAGCCGCTCACGCGGCGCTTTTCGATTCTGATGCCACGTGCGAGCGTGCCTTCGCGGGTGGCGGAACGCTTTCTGGAGTTGTGTCTGGCGGACGCGGATTGAATCGCGGCATCCCGCGCTGGCACTCGCGGCGGGGCTCAGGTCATCGCGCAACGATCATTTCCAGGGATTTCCACTATGGCGCCGGCCAACCGCAGGGCGCAGTATTCGTCCATCAAAGCGCGCGAGGCGCTTTTTTCAAACCTTCAAATGGAACCGGTTCCAAGCAATGGAAGCGGGTAACAGCCGAGGTAATTTCGACATGTGTGACGTGGTGATCGTGGCGAGTGCATTTGGCGTGGATGCCATCCGGCGGGACGGCCATCGTGCATGGCTCACAGCCGCAGCTGACGCGGGCGCGTCGGCGTTCGAGGTCCGTCGTGAACTGTTTGCATCTGAAGCGGAAGCTGCGTCTGAGGCATTGCGTGCGCTCGGCGACGCGATCCGTGAACTCGGCATGTGGCCGGTGTATTCGACGCCTGATGCGCTCTACGCCGCCGACGGCACGCTCGACGAAGCCGCGTTACGCACCGCGCTCGCGGAAGGCGCGGCGCTCGGCGCACGCTTCGTAAAACTGCAGTTGGGTGGCTTCGCCGCTGACGCCACCTACGCAGCCGGCGCGCAAATCTCGGCCTGTGTGCGCGGCGCGAAAGCGCGTCTGGTCGTGGAGAACGGGCAGTTGAAGGTAGGCGGCCAGGTGGCGCAGTTCGTGCGACTCTTTGACCTGCTGGGTGAAGAGGGACATGCGGATGTTCTCGGCATGACATTCGATATCGGCAACTGGCAATGGCCTGGCGAAGCGCCCCTCGACGCGGCGCATCGGCTGGCGGCGCACGTCGAATACATCCATTGCAAGGCGGTGACAGGTGAGGGCGCGCGGCGCTTCGCCGTCGGACCCACGTCCGACGATCCCGTCTTTGCAGCCGTGCTGCCGCTGCTGCCGCGCGATGTGCCAAGAGGCATCGAATTTCAGTTCGACGCAGAGCGCCTTTCAGCGGACGCAGCGCACTACGTCGCGTGGCTTGCGGCCGCGTGAGTACAGACAGGAATGTGCAGCAATCCCGGGCACGAAGCGCGGGACATGAAGGAGAAGCCATGCAATCGACACTCGATGTCATCACCTACGGTGAAGCGATGGCAATGTTCGTCGCTGCTGAAACCGGCCAACTCGCCGATGTCTTCCAGTTCACGAAGCGCATTGCCGGTGCTGACCTGAACGTCGCGATCGGTCTTTCGCGCCTTGGCTTCAAGGTAGGCTGGATGAGCCGCGTCGGCCGCGATTCGTTCGGACAGTATGTGCGCGATACGCTGGCGAAAGAAGGCGTCGACGCCGCCTGCGTCACGACCGACGAGCGCTATCCGACCGGCTTTCAGCTCAAGTCGAAGAACGATGATGGCAGCGACCCGGCTGTCGAATATTTCCGCAAGGGCTCGGCCGCGAGTCACCTGTCGGTGGAAGACTACGTACCTGCTTACGCGCTGTCCGCGCGCCATCTTCATCTGACGGGCGTCGCGCCTGCGATTTCGGGCACCTCTCGCGAACTCGCTTTCCATCTGGCGAAGGAAATGCGCGCGGCAGGCAAGACGATCTCGTTCGATCCGAACCTGCGCCCCACGCTGTGGCCCTCGCGTGAAGCGATGGTCGCGGCGCTGAATTCACTTGCAGCACACGCCGACTGGGTGCTGCCCGGCATCGGCGAGGGCGAGATCCTGACCGGCTACACGAAGCCCGACGACATCGCGCGCTTCTACCTGGATCAGGGCGCGCGCGGCGTGATCATCAAGCTGGGCGCAAAAGGCGCGTATTTCCGCACGGCCGACGCTGCCGGCAGCGTTGCCGCTCAACCGGTCGAGAAGGTCGTCGATACGGTTGGCGCGGGCGATGGTTTCGCGGTGGGTGTCGTCAGTGCGCTGCTCGAAGGGCGTCCGGTTGGTGAGGCCGTCGCGCGCGGCAACCGAATCGGCGCGCTCGCGATTCAGGTGATCGGCGATTCCGAAGGCCTGCCGACGCGCAGCGAACTCGATGCGCTCGAACACCCGCAGATCACGAACATGACACCCGTCACGGCCGTCACGCAGACAGAAAACAAGGTGTCACAGACGCTGCACTAACCGTGCGACAAGGCGCGACACGCCCATTCCCCGCTTCAGGTTCAAGGAGACACCCATGACAACCTCATCGCTCGCGATTCGCCGCTGGTGGACGATCATGCCGATCGTGTTCATCACCTACAGCCTCGCCTATCTCGACCGCGCGAACTACGGTTTCGCGTCGGCGGCCGGGATCAACCAGGATCTCGGCATCAGCAAGGGTCTGTCGTCCCTGATCGGGGCGCTGTTCTTCCTCGGCTATTTCTTCTTCCAGATTCCAGGTGCGATCTACGCCGAACGCCGCAGCGTGAAGAAGCTCGTGTTCTGGAGCCTGATCCTGTGGGGCGGATGCGCGTCGCTGACGGGGATGGTCAGCAATATTCCATCGCTGATGACGATCCGTTTCGTGCTCGGCATCGTCGAGGCGGCCGTGATGCCGGCGATGCTCATCTTCATCTCCAACTGGTTCACCAAAAGCGAACGCTCGCGCGCCAACACGTTCCTGATTCTCGGCAATCCGGTGACGGTGCTGTGGATGTCGGTGGTATCGGGCTATCTCGTGCATTCGTTCGGCTGGCGTCACATGTTCATCGCCGAAGGCTTGCCAGCGATCCTGTGGGCCGTATGCTGGTGGTTCATCGTGCAGGACAGGCCGGCGCAGGTGTCGTGGCTCACGCAGCAGGAAAAGAACGACCTCGAAAACACGCTGCGCGCCGAACAGGCCGCGATCAAGCCGGTGCGCAACTATGGCGAAGCGTTCCGTTCACCTGCCGTGATCAAGCTCTGCGCGCAGTATTTCTGCTGGAGCATCGGCGTGTACGGTTTCGTGCTGTGGCTGCCGTCGATCCTGAAGAACGGCTCGTCGCTTGGCATGGTCGAAACCGGCTGGCTGTCGGCGCTGCCTTACCTTGCCGCCACCATCGCGATGCTTGCGGCATCGTGGGGTTCGGATAAACTCAATCGCCGCAAGCTGTTCGTGTGGCCGTTCCTGCTGATCGGCGCCATGGCGTTTGCCCTGTCGTACGCGCTCGGCTCGACGCACTTCTGGCTGTCGTATGCGCTGCTCGTGATTGCCGGCGCCGCGATGTATGCGCCGTATGGGCCGTTCTTCGCGATCGTGCCGGAACTGCTGCCGAAGAACGTCGCCGGTGGTGCAATGGCGCTGATCAACAGCATGGGCGCGCTCGGCTCGTTCGTCGGTTCCTACGTCGTCGGCTATCTGAATGGCGCGACGGGCTCGCCTGCGGCATCCTATGCGTTCATGAGCGCGGCGCTGGTTGCCGCCGTGATCCTGACCCTCGCGGTCAAACCGCAGCCGGTGCAACATGCCCACCCGCTTGCTACTCCGTTACAAGGAAAATGACTCGATGAAGAAAAAGATCGTCGCGTACAAGCCGCTGCCCGATGATGTGACGGCCTGGCTGCGCGAGCACGCAGAAGTCGTCGAAGTCGACGCCGCGCAGCACGACGCCTTCGTGGCCGCGCTGAAAGAGGCCGATGGCGCGATCGGCGCGAGCGTGAAGATCACGCCGGCGATGCTCGAAGGTGCGACGAAGCTCAAGGTGCTGTCGACGATCTCCGTGGGCTTCGATAACTTCGACGTGGCCGATCTCACGCGGCGCGGCATCGTGCTCGCGAATACGCCCGACGTGCTGACTGAATCAACGGCCGACACTATGTTCGCGCTGATTCTCGCGTCGGCGCGGCGCGTCGTCGAACTGGCGGACTTAGTGAAGGCCGGTCAGTGGCAACGCAGCATCGGCGCCGAACACTATGGCGTCGACGTGCAGGGCAAGACGCTCGGCATCGTGGGGTTGGGGCGCATTGGCGGTGCGGTTGCAAGGCGCGCTGCGCTTGGCTTCAACATGCGCGTGCTGTACACGAACCGCAGCCCCAATGAACACGCGGAAAAGACCTTTGGCGCCCGGCGTGTCGAACTCGCCGAGTTGCTGGCGCAGTCCGATTTCGTGTGTCTGCAGGTGCCGCTGACGAAGGAGACACATCACCTGATCGGCGCCGCCGAACTGAAGGCGATGAAGAAGAGCGCGATTCTCATCAACGCATCGCGCGGCCAGGCGGTCGACGAGGCGGCGCTCATCGATGCGCTCAAGGCCGGCACGATACACGGTGCGGGGCTCGACGTGTTCGAACGCGAGCCGCTTGCTGCCGACTCGCCGCTCCTGTCGATGAAAAACGTGGTCGCGCTGCCGCACATCGGGTCGGCGACGCACGAAACGCGGTACGCCATGGCGCGCTGCGCAGCGGAGAATCTCGTCGCTGCGCTCGACGGCTCGCTCGCCAGCAACATCGTCAACCGCGAAGTGCTGAAGCAATGAGCACGATGGCTCGCGCCCCGGCGCCACGCCGCGCGACGATCACCGATGTCGCACGCGAAGCCGGTACCGGCAAGACCAGCATCTCCCGCTATCTGAACGGCGAGATGAATGTGCTGTCGCCCGAACTGCGTGCGCGCATCGAGGCCGCGATCGAGCGTCTCGACTATCAGCCGAACCAGATGGCCCGCGGTCTCAAGCGCGGCCGCAACCGGTTGATCGGCATGCTGGTTGCGGACCTCACGAATCCGTATTCGGTCGAGGTGTTGCAGGGTGTCGAAGCCGCGTGCCACGCGCTGGGCTACATGCCGCTCATTTGCCACGCGGCCAACGAAGTCGAGATGGAGCGGCGCTATCTGCAGCTTCTGACGACGTATCGCGTGGAAGGCGTCATCGTCAATGCGCTTGGCGTGCGGGAAGAAACGTTGCGGCCAGTCGGCGACGGCGGGATTCCGGCGGTGCTGGTCGATCGCACGGTGGAAGGGCTGACGGCGGACATGGTGGGGCTCGATAACGCCGCAGCGGCCCGGTCCGGCACCCGGCATCTGCTGGAGCAGGGTTTCGACGACATCCGCTTCGTCGTGCAGCCGTTCGACCAGGTCAGTTCGCGACGTTTGCGCGAAGCGGCGTTTCGCGACGAGATCGAGGGTGCGAAGGGCGCGCGCGGCCGGACGGTCGTGTTCGACCTGGCCGACGAAACGTCGGCGCAAGCGTCGCTCGCCGCGCTGGATCGCGAGGTCGACGCGGCCTCTGAGGCGGCCAGCAAACGCATCGCCTGGTTTGCCGCCAACGCGCCGGTCGCGCTGCGGCTCGCGCTTCATCTGAACACGCGCTACGGCGCGCACTGGCAGGAGCGCGTCGCGCTGCTATCCTTCGACGACCCCGAATGGGCCGAACTCGCCGGCATTTCGACGATCCGCCAGCCGACCTACGACATCGGCTATCGCGCGGTCGAGTTCCTGAACGAGCGGATCGACGGCGCGACCGAGGCGGCGCGTGACTGTCTGTTGCCGGGCGAATTGATCGTTCGCGCGTCAACCGGGCGCTGATCTGCGATCATGCGGTCTGCGGCGCGCAGCGGGTGCGCGCCGGTCACTGCAAGGAAGCTCATGGTTGTTGCACCCATTACCCTTACCAGCGTCGCGCTCGCGACGCTGGTCGTCGCCGCGGTTCCCATCCTCGTGTATCGACGCCTGCGGGCGCCGCTTGCGCTCAACCGGCGCGACGCCATTGCCGGCATTGCCGTGTTTGCGTTGTTCGCGATGGTGATCGAGCGGGCGATAAACGACTATCTGTTGCATCTGAACGAAACGACGGCAAGCTGGCTTTCGAACCCGGTCGCGTTCGTGGCTTACGGTGCGCTGGCCGCGGGGATCTGCGAGGAGGTCGGGCGTTTCATCGCGATGCGGCTACTGTTAAAGCGCGCCCGAGAGAACGCATCGCCCGCTGCGAACGCGGACGGCACGGCGCTCGCGTATGGCCTCGGTCACGGCGGTGCCGAAGCGTGGCTCGTCGGCGTGCTGGTGCAGGTGCAATGGATCGTCTTCGCCGTCTTCGAGAACCGCGGCGAACTCGACTCGCACTTGACCAACCTGCCTGCCGACGCCATGATGCGCGTCCACCTGATTCTGGCGAGCCTTTCGCCCGCGACCGCGGGCATTTTCGCGCTCGAACGACTCGCCGCGCTGGTGTTCCAGATCGCGCTGTCGGTGCTGATGTGGCGAGGTCTGCGGGCTGGATGGCGCGGGATCCTGCCGCTTGCCATCGTCGCCCATGCGCTCGTCGACGTGCCTGCTGCGCTGTTTCAGGCTGGCGTACTGCCGCTCGTGCTGGTTGACGGGATCTATGTGCTCGTGGCGGTCGGTATTGCCGGTATGCTCCTCAACCTGTTGCGCCGCTCCATGCCTCCGGCGTGAGCGCCGCACATTGACCAGCCTGCTTACCCCTATCTTCGGCCAGTAAAAATGGAAGCCTACCAGTACGATTGCGCAAGCCCCGACTTCGAGGAACTGGCGCGCGTAATCAGCGACCTGTTCCCGGAACAGACCCAGTTCGCCGAACGTCCCGCCGACGACGGCACGCCCGCGCTGACGGTGATCTGGGTGGCGATGCGTTTCGGGTCGACCGCGCGCCGCATCACGATGAGCGTCGTCATCACGCCGGCTGCGCTGGCGCGCTATCGGGCGACGCCACCGCGCCTGCGTGGACGCAGTTTTGCGGTGCTGCGCGCGTATGTGGAAGCAACGCTCGGGTCGCTCGAAGAGATGTACGCGAATGGTGAGACCGTGCCGCGCGAGGTCACGGTCGATCTGGGCGACGAATTTGCGTGAAGTTCGTGAAGCGTTTCGGTTGGCGCTTCAGTCGTCACGTCAGGTCACCCGGCGGGGCGGTAAACCTTCGCAAAGCGCGCCGCCTGCACCACGCCATAGTCGCCGGGGGCGTATTGCATGATCCAGTCGCCGGCCGTGCCGTGCAGCACATCTCCCCCGGCCGCTGTGCGGGCCATCGAAAAAGGCGCGTGCATCTGTTTCGCCAGCACGATGGCCGGACGGTTTCGATAGGAGCCCGCTCCGCCATGCGCAAGCGCCGCGTTGGCCGGAACGTATTTCGCGTCGAAGCGCTCGCGCGACACCACCCAGCGGTCGCCGGTCGAGCCCGTGACGAGCGCGTCGCCGCGCGTATAGCGGTTGGGTCCTTCGAGGCTCATCAGCTCGCCGTCGCCCGGGGCGAATTCGACGCTGACGGTTTCGTCCTTGACGTAGCGCTGTGCAGCTGCGTCGGTACGCAGGTCGATGTTCTTCAGTTCAATCATGGCTTGGGTGGCAAAAAGGTCAGGCAACGCACGCGTGATGATGCGGCATGGGGATGCCATCGCGGCTTGCAGGCGCGGCATCGAGGCCGCAAGGGTAACGCGAAACCGGCGCTTCTATCAAACAACGAAAAACGCCCACCGGTGAAGGCGGGCGTTTTTCTGTCATTGCGGCGACGGTCGATGTCGCAACGTCGCCGGACAACGCAGGCTGCTTATGGCTTGACCGTTGCGTCGTCCTGTTCCGAAGCGCCTTTCTTCACGCCCTTCGAATGATGGTGCTGTTCCCCATGCTCCGGATGGCGGAACGTCGTGTCGGCCAGCTTTTTCTGATCAGGCGAGAGGCTGCTGTACAACGGGTCGAATGCATCGACCAGCTTCTTCATGCCGTCCGCGTGTGCCTGGGCGATGGTCGCGTATTGCTGCATGTCTTCCACCGCGGACTTGGTCGCCGTGTTGCTCATGCGCTGCTCGTAGAGCCCGGCCATCGTCTCGCCATTGGTGCGCATGGTGTCGGCGAATGCTTTCCACTGCGTTTCCTGCTGCGGCGTAATCTTCAGTTGCGAATGCAGGTAAGCGATGCGCTGCTCAACGCGTTGTTCATAGCGCGCCGCCCCCGATGCGGGAGCAGCTGCGGGGGCGGCCTCGGGGGCGCTGGCCGGGGCGGGAGTCTGGGCAAAGGCGCCGCTCATCGCCAGTGCGGAGGCGAGCATAACGAGTGTTTTTTTCATCGAAACTCCTGATGTCTGTTCGTATCGGGCCGAAGTGCGCCGTTCCGGTGACGGCTGCCTGATGAGGCTTGCAATCCCGGAGGGCTTGCAATTGCAATTCGCCTGCGCACTTCGTCCTGGTGATATTAGTATCACGATATGCGCGCATTGCGACTGCATTGCGACAACTGCTTACAACCGAAACGAACAGGAAATGGCGGGTGGACAAATTCGTCAGCATGGAGATCTTCGTGGCTGTGGTCGAAGCGGGGAGCCTTACGGCGGCGGCCGAACGCTTCGACATATCGTCGGCGATGGTTGGCAAACACATTCGCTCGCTGGAAACGCGGCTCGACACACGGCTTTTGACCCGTACGACGCGCCGTCAGAGCCTCACCGAAATTGGCCGCCAGTATTACGAGCAGTGCCGGCGGATCCTGACAGACGTGAAAGCGGCGGAGTCGCTGGCCGAGGCGATGGCAGCGACGCCGCGTGGCGTGCTCAAGGTGACGGCGCCGCTCACCTACGGCGTCGAGATTTTCTCGCCCGCGATGACCGACTATCTGACCGCCTGGCCCGAGGTGAGCCTCGAACTCGATCTGTCGAACCGGATCATCGATCTTGTCGAAGAAGGCTTCGACGCCGCCGTGCGTATCGGCCGTCTGCCGGATTCGAGTTTCGTCGCGCGGCCGTTGAAGCCGTACCGGATGCGCGCGTGCGCTTCGCCGGAGTACCTCGCGCGGATGGGCACGCCGCGCACACGCCCGCCGATCTCGCGCAGCATGAATGTCTGGGCTTTCTGCACTGGGGCCGCGAAGGGCTGTGGCGGCTCGACGGTGAAACCAGCGATGAAAACCAGTTGCGTGCGGGCCGTTTTCGCGCAAACAACGGCCAGGCGCTGAAGGTGGCCGCGCTGCGCGGCTTTGGTCTTGTGCTGCAACCCGAGGCGCTGCTGGCGAAGGAGATCGAAAGCGGGCAACTGGTGTCGGTGCTGGAAGCGTTTCTGCCGGACGGTTCGCCCGTGCATCTGATCTATCCACGTGACCGGCGCGCGACGCCGAAGCTGACCACCTTCATCGATTTTGTGATTGAACGATTCGGCGCGTAATGCAAGCTGACAGCAAACCGATCGCTGATACCGCGCGACGGGGGATAATCCGGCGGCGTGATGTTGCTCATGCGTGATCCCGCGCTTTGATCCCGCTTTGATCCCGAGTAGGTCGGGCAACGTCTCCACATCGACCCATATCGACCTATCTTTCGACGTTTCCCTCTGCCATCAATGAGACCTCCGCGCCTTGACCAACTCGACGATCTCGACCGCAACCTGGTTGCCCTTCTGCAGGCGAATGCGCGTGAGAGCGTGGCGAATCTCGCGCGGCAACTGGGCGTTGCGCGGACCACGGTCATTGCCCGCATCGCACGGTTAGAGCGCACCAATGTCATCGCGGGCTATAGCGTGCGGCTTGGGCAGGACGTGCTCGACGCGAGTATCTACGCGTACGTCGGCATCATCCTCGCGCCGAAGTACGGGCCGGATGTCCAGAAGCGGCTCGGCAGGATGCCCGAGGTGCAACTGCTGTGCGCAGTCAGCGGCGAATTCGACTACGTCGCCTGGTTGCGTGCCGATTCGCCCGACCGACTCAACGATCTGCTCGACCAGATCGGCGGGCTGGAGGGCGTCGAGCGAACGACGACGTCGATCATCCTCGCGCGCAAGATCGATCGGGGGACCATAGGCGGTTGAGTCAAACGGCCCGGCGGACCGCAATCAGCCGAAGGCGGGCGGCATTCTGGTGGCCCTGCATCGGCGAGCGCCTGATGCATTTTCAGGCGTTTCGTCAAATTAGATAATCGCTTCGTCATATCGTCGAAAGTCGTGGTCATAGCGCAGCATCTTGTGCCTATGATTCGAACCGGCCTCTCCATAAACTGTGTTGCAAGGGTTCAGCCCGTCAGGCGCTGCGCGAAGCGCAGCGCACTTTACAAGCCGTGGATAACCCACACGGCACACACAGAACAAAGGAGAAGCGCATGAAAGTTGCCATCGTTGGCGCAGGTCTGATCGGTCACACCATCGCCCACATGTTGCGTGAGACTGGCGACTATGAAGTCGTCGCGCTCGATCGCGATCAGCACGCGCTCGACAAGCTCGCCGCGCAAGGCATCCCGACCCGCCGCGTCGACTCCGGCGACGCCGCCGCACTGCGCGCCGCGGTGCAGGGCTTCGATGCGCTTATCAACGCGCTGCCGTACTACCTGGCGGTGAACGTAGCGGCGGCGGCGAAGGGCGCGGGCGTCCACTATTTCGACCTGACCGAAGACGTGCGCGCAACTCATGCGATCCGCGCGATCGCCGACGACGCCGAGCACGCGTTCATGCCGCAATGTGGCCTCGCACCTGGTTTCATCGGCATTGCCGCGCACGAACTGGCGAACCGCTTCACCGAAATCCGCGACGTCAAGATGCGCGTCGGCGCGCTGCCGGAGTTCCCGACCAATGCGCTGAAGTACAACCTGACGTGGAGCGTCGACGGTCTGATCAACGAGTATTGCCAGCCCTGCGAAGCGATCCGCGACAGCCGCACGCAGTGGGTGCAGCCGCTCGAAGGCCTCGAACATTTCTCCCTCGACGGCACCGAATACGAAGCCTTCAATACGTCCGGCGGCCTCGGCACGCTGTGCGAGACGCTGTCGGGCCGCGTCGAAACGCTCGACTACAAGTCGGTCCGCTATCCGGGTCACCGCGACCTGATGCAGTTCCTGCTCGAAGATCTCCGTCTTGCTACCGACCGCGACACGCTGAAGTCGATCATGCGCCGGTCGGTGCCGTCGACGGCGCAGGACGTCGTGCTCATTTTCATCACCGTGACGGGCATGCGCGATGGCCAGCTGGTGCAGGAAGTGTTCACGCGCAAGATCTTTGCGAAGACGGTCTGCGGCGTGCCGATGAGCGCGATCCAGATCACCACGGCCGGCGCGATGTGCGCGGTGCTCGATCTGTTCCGCGAAAAGAAGCTGCCGCAAAAGGGCTTTGTGCGGCAGGAGCAGGTGTCGCTGGAGGCGTTCCTTGCGAACCGCTTCGGGCGTCTGTATGAAGGGCAGGCGCTGGAGTCGATGGCGACGGTTTAAGGCAGGAAGAGGCGTTCCGGCCGATGCCGGTGCGCCTCGCAACGTCACGCCGGCACAGGTGGCATGATCGAAAGCGGCGGGAGACTGGCGCCGACGATGCGCGCCAGCAGCCTGTCATAGTCGGCCGCGCCCGGGGCGGTGTTGTCGAACATCAGGAGTTCGTCGGAGATGTCACCGCTCGGGACGAAGCGCCGCTGCCGGTATTCGTCCCAGTGCGCGAGCTTGTACGCATCGTTTGGATTGCCTCGCTCGATGATCCGCTGGTGCGCCGTTTCTTCCGACGTGTACACCCACACGATGCGGATTTCCACGTCATCTGCCACGCCGAGCCAGGCCCTGTCGAACAGGCGCCGGTCGCGCACCTCACGCGAAAGCGGCCCGATCACGAGCGCATTGATTCCGAGTTCGAGATTGTCGCGCGCCGTATCAACGAGCCCCCGATACTCCGGATCGCGCAGATGCTGAAGGTAAAGCGGACTGTCCCGATCGTTCGGGTCGCCGGTCAGCACACCCATCACCGCCGAACTGTAGCCACCGTATAGCGTGTCCTTGTCGAGCAGGCAGAACGCTTCCTGTGTCGCCCGCATGAGCGGGCCGATCAGCCGCTTCGCGAGCGTGGTCTTGCCGGTGCCCGCGTGCCCGCAGAAAAAAACCAGATGCGTCACGGATGCGTGTCCTTCGATGCTTGGGACGGGGCCGGCGGCCCTTCATCGGGCGCGGCGCTGTCGCGTGCGAACTTGCCGCTCGCCTCGAGCCACATCACGTTGATGATCCCGAAACCGAGCGCAACGCCCACGCCGAGAATCCAGGTGAAATACCACATCGCAGTCTCCCTGCCGGTGTCTCGCCGCTGCGGCGCGTCGTGCAGCAGGCGGTCGAATCGAAGCAAACTGCCTGGCGAACCAGGGTGGCGACAATCTGCGGCCGGTACCCCGCCCGCATGGAGCGATCATGACCAGGAAGGCTACGCCGCGCAAGAGGGGCAATGCGGGTGCAACGGGCCCGTGGTCCGCCCGAGGCTTGCCTTGGACGCAGCAGTGGCAGGTATCATTGACGCGGATCAAAACGCCTTGCGCGCACGCCGGCACGGCGTGAACCTTCCACGGAATTGAACGCGACACCAACAGAAGAGGAGAGCTTGACCATGCCGATGCGCCTGCCGGTTGCATGGAGAACGTTGGCAAGCGCCGCCGCGCTGATCGCGCTTGCCGGCTGTGCGGAGACTTCGGCCGACAAGGTGCCGCTCAAGAACGTCCCGGTCGAGCGCATCGTCAAACAGGGCTACACGCAACCCGAGGCGGGGAAGGTTGCGGTCGATGTGCGCCGCGAGCGCGCCGGCGACCTCGTGATCCGGTTTCGCGACGCACTCGTCTATGTCGACGGCGAACAGGTTACCGACCTGATGAACGGCGAGCGCGTCGTGTTCTATCTGAGTCCCGGCATGCACCGGATCGCGGTATCGACGCAGTTCGACCCGGTCGTCGAATTGCCGTTCATGGTGACCGACCGCTACACGGATCACGCGAGCGTGACGTTCGACCAGGATCATCGGATCCAGCTGCGACGCGTGCCGAAGTGACCTGTCCGTACGCGCAGGCAGACCACGCCGTCGCTTTCATGAAGAGCCGTTAACATGACGGCTGCCCCCGTCATCCGCCCGCAGAATGGGGGCGTGCACAGCGACGTCGCGCCGCCTGCGGTCGTTTTCAAGGTAATCAACCCATGCTGATCAACTGTGTTGCATATCAGGACGGCCGCAAGCTGGCCGATATCGAGGTCGACGACATCAGCGTCTATGTGGCGAAGCCCGAGTGCTTCGTGTGGGTCGCGCTGAAAGACCCCGCTCCCGGAGAGCTCGACGCCATGAAGCACGAGTTCGATCTGCACGAACTGGCCGTCGAGGACGTCCGCAACGGGCACCAGCGGCCCAAGATCGAGGAATACGGCGAGTCGCTGTTCGCCGTGATGCATACCCTCGAAATGGGCGAAGACGGTGAGTTGCTGATCGGCGAGGTGGATGTATTCGTCGGCCAGAACTACGTGCTGTCGGTGCGCAACCGGACGCGGCACGGCTTCCAGGCGGTGCGCGCCCGCTGCGAGCGGGAGCCTGCGCTGCTCAAGGAAGGCTCGGCGTTCGTGCTGTACGCGCTCGCGGACCACATCGTCGATCGCTACTTTCCGATCATCGAGGCGCTCGGCACGGAGATCGAAGAAATCGAAGACCGGATCTTCGGCAAGCACACGCTTGCCCAGTCGCGCGCGATCATCGAGGATCTGTACTCGTTAAAGCGCCGGCTCGTCACGCTCGACCATCACATTTCGCCGCTGCTCGAAAGTGTCGGCAAGCTCACGGGCGGGCGCATTCCACGCATCTGCGAAGGCATGCAGGCCTATTTCCGTGACGTGTATGACCACCTCGACCGGATCGTACACACCCTCGAAGGCCGCCGCGAAATCATCGTCACGGCCGTGCAGGTCAATCTCGGGATGATCTCGCTCGCGGAGAACGAGGTGACCAAACGGCTCGGCTCGTTCGCCGCGCTGTTTGCCGTGCCGACCATGATCGCCGGCATCTACGGGATGAACTTCCAGCAGATCCCCGAGCTGCACTGGCAGTACGGTTATCCGGTCTGCCTTGCCGTGATGGGTTTGATCGACGGGTGCCTGTACTGGCGCTTCAAGAAGGCCAACTGGCTGTAGTCAGCGGGCTTCGTTCGTCCACCCGGGCGTCTCGCGGCCATCTGCGCGCCCACTTGCATCTCGCGCAATAAAGGGACAGCATAAGCATCCCGTTCGCGGCGAACCATGCATCGGACGGGATCGAAACGAATGCCAGACCAAGCGGGAGATCCTTGCCAGAACGTCGCCTCGCGGCATGCCATGCGGCCTGCCGCACGCCTCGCAGCGTGCCTGCGGACCGTTGCGGAGCATGTGCACTGCAGCACCGCGAATCGTTGACACGTCGAACAGGCTACGTCGAGAATAGCCCTCGCAAACGTTTGCGCACCAGCAAGAATACGGC
The DNA here is from genome assembly GCF_004361815.1 of Paraburkholderia sp. BL10I2N1. Classification (NCBI taxonomy): domain Bacteria; kingdom Pseudomonadati; phylum Pseudomonadota; class Betaproteobacteria; order Burkholderiales; family Burkholderiaceae; genus Paraburkholderia; species Paraburkholderia sp. BL10I2N1. The sequence goes on from NZ_SNWA01000001.1 coordinate 3,453,411, forward strand.
TCGCCCTGAGCCAGATAACTGGAGATCCGCATGAATCACCGCATTCGCCGGCGCGTCCTGGCGGCCACAGTCGTGCTTACCGCTGCAGCAGTCCTGCCGTTTTCCACTGCTTACGCTCAAGCCGCAAAGAAGCCCAAAGTCGCACTGGTCATGAAGTCCCTTGCCAACGAGTTTTTCCTCACGATGGAGACCGGCGCGAAGGACTACCAGAAGCACAATTCCAGCCAGTTCGACCTGATCACCAACGGCATCAAGAACGAGACCGATACGGCCGCGCAGATCCAGATCGTCGAGCAGATGATCGTGTCGAAGGTTGACGCCATTGTGCTGGCGCCGGCCGATTCGAAGGCGCTCGTGCCGGTCGTCAAGAAGGCCGTCGACGCGGGCATCATCGTCGTCAATATCGACAACCGGCTCGATCCGGACGTGCTGAAGTCGAAGGACCTCAATGTGCCGTTCGTCGGCCCGGATAACCGCAAGGGCGCGCAGAAGGTCGGCGACTTCCTCGCGAAGCGGCTGAAGGCGGGCGACGAGGTCGGCATCATCGAGGGCGTATCGACCACCACCAACGCGCAGCAGCGGACCGCGGGCTTCAAGGATGCGATGCAGAGCGTCGGCGCGAAGGTTGTCTCAGTGCAGTCGGGCGAATGGGAAATCGACAAGGGCAACGCGGTGGCGTCAGCGATGCTAAACGAATATCCGAACCTGAAGGCGCTGCTCGCGGGCAACGACAACATGGCGATCGGCGCGGTGTCGGCGGTTCGTGCGGCGGGCAAGCAGGGCAAGGTGTATGTCGTCGGGTACGACAACATCGGCGCGATCAAGCCGATGCTGAAGGACGGCCGCGTCCTCGCGACCGCCGATCAGTACGCGGCCAAACAGGCCGTATTCGGTATCGATACCGCGCTGAAGGCGATCAACGAGCACAAGAAGCAGTCGGAACTGTCGGGCGTGGTCGAGACGCCGGTCGTTCTCGTCACGAAGTAGGGCTGGCGGCGAACCGGCGCCGTCTCGCGCGCCGGTTTACGGGAATTCAATAAACGCTCAAGAAAGGCGCTGCGCCGCCGTTATTCCATAGATAGGCGTCATGGGGGCGGCTGACAAAACCGCACGATGCGCAAGGACGCGTGGCGTTGCGCTGGATAGGTGTCAGCGACCTGCGCGCCCAGGCGAGCGGGGCGAGTCACGAAGTTGGGCCGGTTGGGTGAGCCGCGCAGCCAGGCCTCGCAGCTAAACCGCCATGACGTGCGCAGTCGAGCGCCCGCATCTTCAGCCGATTCAGATCGCATGAAGACCGGTGCGAGCGCTGCCGAACCAGGATCGCGATGGACCTAGCTGCCCACGATACGCTGCCTGCCGTACTGTCCGTCACCGGGATCGGAAAGACGTATGCCGAACCGGTGCTCGCTGACGTCGACCTCGACCTGCATGCAGGCGAGGTGCTTGCGCTTACCGGCGAGAACGGCGCGGGCAAGAGCACGCTATCGAAGATCATCGGCGGGCTCGTCGATCCGACGACCGGCTCGATGCTTCTCGGTGGCGAGTCATACGCCCCTGCCAGCCGGACGGCCGCCGAAGCGCTCGGCGTGCGGATGGTGATGCAGGAGTTGAACCTGCTGCCGACGTTGTCGGTGGCGGAGAACCTGTTTTTGAACCGTCTGCCGCAGGCCGGAGCGCTGCGGCTCGGCTGGATCGACCGCCGCAAGCTGCGCGAGGACGCGCGGCATGCCATGGCGCAGGTCGGGCTGGATGCGATCGACCCGGACACGCTCGTCGGAGAACTCGGCATCGGGCATCAGCAGATGGTCGAGATCGCACGCAACCTGATCGACGACTGCCGGGTGCTGATTCTCGACGAGCCGACCGCGATGCTGACGGCGCGCGAAGTCGACCTGCTGTTCGAGCAGATCGCGCGGCTGAAGGCGCGCGGCGTGGCGCTGATCTACATCTCGCACCGGCTCGAAGAGCTCGCGCGGGTGGCCGGGCGGATCGCGATCCTGCGCGACGGCCGGCTGGTGCATGTCGACGCGATGGCGAACCTCACCAGCGAGCGGATCGTCACGCTGATGGTCGGCCGCGAACTGGGCGAAAGAATCGATCTGGGCGTGCGCAATATCGGCGCGCCCTTGCTGAAGGTGGAGGGCATCGGGCGCGCGGATGTCGTGCGCGACGTGTCGTTCGAGGTGCGTGCGGGCGAGATCTTCGGTATCAGCGGCCTGATCGGCGCGGGGCGCACGGAGCTGATGCGGCTCGTTTACGGCGCGGATCTGAAGGATCGCGGCACGGTGTCGCTTGCGAAAGTACCCGGGCAGCCGCCGGCGCCGGTGCAAATCGACTCGCCGGCCGATGCGGTCAGGCAGGGCATTGCGCTCATCACCGAGGACCGCAAGGGGGAGGGTCTGTTGCTGCCGCAACCGATCGCGGCGAACGTGTCGCTCGGCAATATCGGCAGCGTGGCGCGGCATGGCGTGGTGGATGCGAAGCGCGAAAACGCGCTTGCGCAGAAGCAGATCGACGCGATGCGGATTCGCAGCGCCGGGCCTGCGCAGCCGGTTGGCGAGCTGTCCGGCGGCAACCAGCAGAAGGTCGTGATCGGCCGCTGGCTCGCGCGCGACTGCAAGGTACTGTTGTTCGACGAACCCACGCGTGGCATCGATGTCGGCGCGAAGTTCGATATCTATGGATTGATGGGCGCACTGGCCCGCGAGGGCCGGGCGCTCGTGGTGGTGTCGAGCGACCTGCGTGAGCTGATGCTGATCTGCGACCGGATAGGCGTGATGTCAGCGGGCCGCATGACGGGCATGTTCAACCGGGACGAGTGGACGCAGGACGCGCTGCTCGCCGCGGCATTTGCCGGTTACCGGAGCCGAGAAGCGATGTTGCATGCCCCCGACACGCACGAAGCAGGGAGTCTGTCATGACGAACGTGACCAACCAGCCGGACGCGGCGCCGCCGACCGATCCTTCGGCGCCGCTCGCGAGCGGCAAGCCAGCCGGCACGCGCCTGGGTTTTTCGAACTACCTCGGCCTCGCGGGCGCGCTGCTCGCGATGATCGCGCTCTTTTCCGTGCTGAGTTCACATTTTCTGACGTACGACACGTTCAGCACGATCGCCAACCAGATCCCCGATCTGGTCGTGATGGCGGTCGGCATGACCTTCGTGCTGATCATCGCCGGCATTGACCTGTCGGTCGGCTCGGTGCTGGCGCTGGGGGCATCGGTGGTGAGCGTCGCGGCGCTGAAATGGCACTGGGGGCCGTTTCCGGCCGCGCTGCTGGGCCTCGCCGCGGCCGCGCTCACGGGCACGGTGACGGGCACGGTCACGGTCGGCTGGCGGATTCCGTCGTTCATCGTCTCGCTTGGCGTGCTGGAAGCGGCGCGCGGTCTCGCCTACCAGATGACGAACTCGCGCACGGCCTATATCGGCGACGCGTTCGACTTCCTGTCGAATCCGATCGCGGTGGGCATTTCGCCGGCTTTCCTGATCGCGGTCGCCGTGATGATTGCGGCGCAGCTCGTGCTGACGCGCACGGTGTTCGGCCGCTATCTGGTGGGCATCGGCACCAATGAGGAAGCCGTGCGGCTCGCGGGCGTCAATCCGCGGCCGTACAAGATCATCGTGTTCGCACTGATGGGGGCGCTGTCAGGCCTCGCTGCGCTGTTCCAGATCTCGCGGCTCGAAGCCGCCGATCCGAACGCGGGTGTCGGGCTGGAGCTGCAGGTGATCGCCGCGGTGGTGATCGGCGGCACGAGCCTGATGGGCGGCCGCGGCTCGGTGATCAGCACGTTTTTCGGCGTGTTGATCATCTCGGTGCTGGCGGCGGGCCTCGCGCAGATCGGCGCGAACGAGCCGACCAAACGCATCATCACGGGAGCGGTGATCGTGGTCGCAGTGGTGTTGGACACGTATCGGAGCAGGCGCAGAAGGATCTAGCGGCACGGATGTCGGCAGTGAGATGAAATGGGCCATTCATTGAGAGAAGAGACCAGCGCCGGGCGCGCAAGGCATCGCGCATCCGGCAAGGTCGGCAAGAAAAACAGGCAGGAGAGAAACGGGTTATGGCGACGATCAAGGATGTAGCGGCCGTGGCCGGCGTGTCGTTCACGACGGTGTCCCATGTGGTGAACAACTCGCGGCCGGTGTCGGCCGATGTGCGCGCGAAGGTGGAACGCGCGATCAGCCAGCTTCACTATGTGCCGTCCGCGGTCGCGCGCTCGCTGAAGGCGCGCGCGACGGCGACGATCGGCCTCGTGGTGCCGAACAGTACGAATCCCTATTTCGCGGAGCTCGCGCGGGGCATCGAGGACGGTTGCGCGCGCAACGGCTACTGCGTGTTCTTCTGCAACTCTGATGACGACCCCGCCAAGCAGCGCAGTTACCTGCGCGTGCTGCAGGAAAAGCGCATCGACGGGCTGATCGTCGCGTCCGCCGGCGAAGATGCGGTGCTCGCGCAGAGCCTCGCCGACTCACGCGAGCCGCTTGTAATCGTCGATCGCAACATCGAAGGCCTGAGCGCGGATCTGGTTCAGATCGACCATGAAAAGGGCGCCTATCTCGCCACCCGCCATCTGCTCGAACTCGGCCACGCGAAGATCGGCTGCATCACCGGCCCGGTGGCGACGGCGGTGAGCGCGATGCGCGTGCACGGCTTCATCCGCGCGATGGCGGAGCGCGGCATCGAGATCGCGCCTGGTGCGATCGTCGAAAGCGACTTTTCCGGTAACGGCGGTCATCGGGCGGCTGGACAGCTGTTCGACTCCGTCCGCCCCACGGCGATCTTCGCCGGCAACGACATGATGGGTATCGGCGCCCTGCGCGCCGCAGCCGAGCGCGGGCTGAGCGTGCCGCGCGACTGCTCGATCATCGGCTTCGACGACATCGAACTGGGACGTTTCACCTTTCCGGCGCTGTCCACGGTCGGGCAATCGGTTCGCGCGCTGGGCGACATGGCCGCGCAGACGCTGATCGAACGCATCACGGGCACGTCCGACGCACCGACGCGCCGGCGCGTGGTGTCGCCACGTCTGATCGTGCGCGAATCGACCGCCGCCTTTACGGGTGCGCGCGAGGTCCGTGCGGCCGCTTGAAGGGAAGTGAACGGGCAAGGGCCCGGCAGGATCGGAAGGAGGCAGATGTGGGAACCGACGTAACGCGCGGCCGGGTTGCCGTGGTGGGCAGCCTGAACATGGATCTCGTCGTACGCGCGGCGCGTCTGCCGCACCCCGGCGAGACGTTTGCGGGCCAGGCGTTCGCTCAGGTCGCCGGAGGCAAGGGCGGCAATCAGGCCGTCGCCGCCGCGCGTCTCGGCGCCCAGGTGGCGATGATCGGCTGCGTAGGCGCCGACCCCAACGGCGCGCAGCTGCGTGCCGGCCTCGAAGCGGAGGGCATCGATTGTGGCGCGCTACAGGCGAGCCCGACGGCTTCGACCGGCGTTGCGCTTATTGTTGTGGACGACAGCAGCCAGAACGCGATTGTCATCGTCGCGGGCAGCAATGGCGAGTTGACGCCCGAGACCATCGCCCGGCACGAAGCCGTACTCGCTGCCGCCGACGTCGTGATCTGCCAGCTCGAAACGCCACCGGACGCGGTCAGGGCGGCGCTGGCCGCAGCGCGCCGTCTCGGCAAGATCGTGATCCTCAATCCGGCGCCGGCCACAGGGCCTCTGCCGGCCGACTGGCTACCTTTGATCGACTACCTGATCCCGAACGAACTCGAAGCGGCGACGCTGACCGGCCTGCCGGTGCGCACGCCGGAAGACGCGGCCAGCGCCGCTGCAGCATTACGTCAGGCAGGCGCGCGTAACGTGCTGGTGACGCTCGGGGCGCAGGGCGTGCAGGCCGCGCTCGGTGGCGCAACCCCGGGCGATGCGGACCATGCGGGCAACTCGGTCCATTCCGTCCACTACCCGGCGCCGCAGGTCAAGGCGGTCGATACGACTGCGGCGGGCGACACCTTCATTGGCGGATTCGCGGCGCAACTCGCGCAAGGTGCTGCAATCGACGCCGCGATCCGCTTCGCCCAGCAGGCCGCGGCGATTTCCGTAACACGCGCCGGCGCCCAGCCGTCGATTCCGCGGCGCGCAGAAATTTCCGTCTGATGCCTCACAGGCAGGCATTTTGTAATTTATGCCATAGTGTTTCAGCTTAATCATCAGACAATATAAAAACTTCAAGTCCCCTTTTGCCTTGCCGTAAACGTGTTTAGAGCACCGTACCTAAACCGGTGCCACGTGTGCAGCAGGGCATCGCAACGTGCTGCACATGCCGTCTCCTCATTCGACGTAATACAGGACGAAGCATGTTGAACAAGGGCATCACGATCAAGGCACGTATCGGTTTGACAATGGCGTTTCTCGCCGCGCTGCTGATGGCTATCGGCGTTCTCGGTTTGGTGGGCATGAGCCGCTCCAACGACGCTTACCGGGACACCTTTACGAACCAGATGCCCAGCGCGGTCGACATCGACAACGCCGAGCTGTTTGCCGCGCGTGAACGCCTGGCGCTGGACCGTGCTGCTTTCCTGATTGGAACGCCGGAAGCCGCGCAAACGATTGACAGAGCCCATCTGATGCGTACGACGTCGGAAACGTGGTGGAAAAAATACCTCGATCTGCCCCGCGAGGCTGAGGAGGATCGCGTGGCGCAGGACGTGGCGGCCAAACGCGCGGCGCTCTATCACGTAGCGGACGCGTTTGCCGCGACGATTTCCGCCAACGAGCAGGCGAAGATCGTCGACGTCGCGAAGCAGATGCAGGCGGCCTACACCGAGCTGTCAAGCGCCGATGACGCGCTGCGCAAGTACCAGTTCACCCAGGCCCAGGACGGCTACGACAGCGCCCAGTCGAGCTTCGAAACGTTCCGCATCGTGACGAGCGTCGCGATTGCCGCCGGTGTGCTCGCGGCCCTGTTCTCCTACATGACGCTGCGCGCCGCCATCGCCCGTCCGATCGGCGAGGCGCTCGCCCATTTCGACGCGATCGCCGCAGGCGATCTGCGCCGCCCGGTCGTGGTGCGCTCGCATAATGAAATGGGCCAGCTGCTCGAAGGCGTGGGCAAGATGCAGCGCAGCCTGATCGAAACCGTGCGCTCGGTGCGCTCGGGCAGCGAATCGATAGCCACCGCAACCCGCCAGATCGCCGCAGGCAACACTGATCTGTCGTCGCGCACCGAAGAGCAGGCATCGGCGCTGCAGGAAACCGCGTCGAGCATGGAAGAGCTGACTGGCACGGTGAAGCAGAACGCCGAAAACGCCCGCCAGGCGAGCGCGCTCGCGGCGAACGCGTCGGAGATCGCCAATCGCGGCAATGCCGTGGTGGGCCAGGTCGTCGGCACCATGGGCGACATCAACCACAGCTCGGCGAAGATCGCCGACATCATCTCGATCATCGAAGGCATCGCCTTCCAGACCAACATCCTCGCGCTGAACGCGGCCGTCGAAGCGGCCCGCGCCGGTGAGGAAGGGCGCGGCTTCGCCGTGGTGGCGGGGGAGGTGCGCAGCCTCGCGCAGCGTTCGTCGGCGGCGGCCAAGGAGATCAAGGAACTGATCGACACGTCGGTGGAGCGCGTGCAGTCTGGTTCGGCGCTCGTCGACGAGGCTGGCCGCACGATGACCGACATCATCGGTGCGGTGCAGCGTGTGACGGACATCATGGGCGAAATCGCGGCCGCATCGGAAGAGCAGAGCAGCGGCATCGACCAGGTCGCGCGCGCCGTCACGCAGATGGACGAGGTGACGCAGCAGAACGCCGCGCTCGTCGAGGAGGCGGCCGCCGCAGCGCAGTCGCTCGAAGACCAGGCCGGCAAGCTGCGCACGGCCGTCGCGGTGTTCCAGCTTGACGAGGGGGCGGCCCAGTCCTCGTTTGGCGCGAGTCAGCCCGCGCGCCGTGCGAAGCCGGTGACCGCAGCCCGCAAGGCGGCGCTGGCCGCACCGAAGCCCGTCGGTGGCGCGCCGGCCTCGGTCGCTCCGGCTGCTCCGGCGAGAGCCGCCGCCCCGCTCGCTGCCGGCTCGGACAAGGAGTGGGAAACCTTCTGACGAACCTGCGCCGCCTCCTCGCCGGAAAGGGAGACTGCGAAGTACCGGGAGACCGCCGTTGCCTGTGCAACGGCGGTCTTTTTTTGTCTCCCGATGGGCGGATAAATCAGGTTCCGGTACATTGTCGGGCGCGAAGGTTGCTCGCGCCGCCTTCACATGTCATCGTCCGCCTGCCGTACGATGCCCTCCGAAGCACTCGAAACGCAGCTAAACGCGACAGCAGGAAAGGACACGACATGACGCATCATGATTCCCATCGAGGTCTTTCCACGCGCCTGCTCGAGGCGCGCCGGCAGCGCAGTCTGATCGAAGACCTGCCGCTCGACAGCCTGCCGCCTGACGCGGCGAGCGCCTATGCGATCCAGCAGGCGGTCATCGCGGGCCTCGGAACCTCCACAGGCGGCTGGAAAATCGGCGCGAGAAGCCCGGGCGGCGCCGCTTCCGGGGCGCCCATTCCCGCCTCGCTGGTGCTGCCGTCGCCGGCCCAGATCCCCCGAGATTCGTTTTTTCGCGTGCTGGTGGAACTGGAGGTCGCCTTCCGTTTCGCCGGGCCGATCGAGCCTCGCGACAAGGCCTATGCGCGCGACGAAGTGCTGGCAAGGCTCGGTGTCGTGCTGCCCGCCATCGAAATCGTCGATAGCCGCTTTGCCGAATGGCCCAACGTCGCGGCGCTCGCGCAACTGGCGGATGCCCAGAACAATGGTGCTCTGGTCACCGGTCATGCCGTGCCCTATGCGGGATTCGCGCGCACGTTCGACTTCGTTTCACCCGAACTGGAGCTGACTTTCGACGGCGAATCGCTGGTGCCGGAAACAACCGGCAATCCTGCTGGTGATCCACGGGAGCTGCTGGTGTGGCTCGTCAACCATTGCGCGGCGATGGGTATCACGATCGAACCGGAGTGGACCATTACGACGGGCACGTATGTCGGTGCGCACCGCATCGAACAACCCGGAACGGTGCATGGTCATATTGACGGCCTGGGCGAAGTGGAAATCGCCCTGACGTAAGCGGACTGAAGCTTGCCCTCATGGGGCTCGCTGCCATCAGCAGCCTCGATGGTTGAGTGCCAGCGCACCCGTTACCGACGCAAGATCGGGGCAGGGACCGCGCTGTTACAGCTTCATTGGTCGAGATAGTGGGACACACCCCCTCTGTTACAACTCATCCCCTACCTGCCGTAAACCCGCTCGTGTAATCGAAAAGCGCGCCTCATGCGTTCAGGAAAAGAAGAGCCAGGAACGTTTCCCGGCAGTACCCGCGCGAGCGCAGCAACGTGGTGAAGCACACATGCAACACGATCCAGTGTGCGCGCGCAGACAGGCGAACTCATGTTCTTTTGCGATCGTCTGACTGACAGGGTGGCAGGGCATTTATGTCGCAACGGCGGAGGGTACCGCTGCTCTACTGTGCTGAATGAAGCATTCTGGTCGCAGGATTGTAGGTGACCCAAAAAGTCCTGGCCAGACGACGAATGTAACGACGCTGTTGTGAGACGATTTTCACAACGTAGTTCGTGAAAAAAAATTTAAAAGGGTTTAGGATGAATTCGAGCGATGTCGTTTCCGATTAGCGCGCCGCGCACGACATCGGTCTAGACTTTCGGCGAGGAGGTAGCATGGATATCTACAGCAGTTTCGCGACCCGCTTCGAGAAAACCCGGGAGGATGAACTCTCGCTCGAGGAGTATCTCGCGCTCTGCAAAGACAATCCCGCCGCGTACGCCACTGCGGGCGAACGCATGTTGGCAGCAATCGGCGAACCTGAACAGATCGACACCCGCAACGATCCGCGCTCGTCGCGTATCTTCGCGAACAAGGTCATCAAGGTATACCCCGCGTTCCGTGAGTTCTACGGAATGGAAGAAGTGATCGAGCATGTGGTCTCTTACTTCCGGCATGCGGCTCAGGGGCTCGAAGAAAAGAAACAGATTCTGTATCTTCTGGGGCCGGTCGGTGGCGGCAAGTCGTCGATAGCGGAACGTCTCAAGCAGCTGGCCGAACGTGTGCCGTTCTACGCGATCAAGGGGTCGCCGGTGAACGAGTCGCCGCTCGGGTTATTCGACTACGACGAGGACGGTCCCATCCTCGAAGAACAATACGGCATTCCGCGCCGCTATCTGAAGACCATCCTGAGTCCATGGGCGGTCAAGCGGCTGCATGAATATAACGGCGACATCCGCAAGTTCCGCGTGGTGCGTCGGTATCCGTCGATCCTCCGGCAGATTGGCATTGCGAAAACCGAGCCCGGCGACGAAAACAATCAGGACATTTCATCGCTGGTCGGCAAGGTCGACATCCGCAAGCTCGAACAATATGCGCAGGACGATGCCGATGCATACAGCTATTCCGGCGGCCTGTGCCTTGCGAACCAGGGCCTTCTTGAATTCGTCGAAATGTTCAAGGCGCCGATCAAGGTCCTGCACCCTTTACTGACGGCGACCCAGGAAGGCAACTTCAAGGGCACGGAAGGCTTCGGTGCGATCCCGTTCGACGGCATCATCCTCGCTCACTCGAACGAGTCGGAGTGGAAGGCGTTCCGCAACAACCGTAACAACGAAGCCTTGCTCGACCGGATCTTCGTCGTGAAGGTGCCTTACTGCCTGCGCTACTCGGAGGAAATGAAGATCTACGAAAAGCTGATCCGCAATTCTTCGCTCGCGAGCGCGGTCTGTTCGCCGGGCACGCTCAAGATGATGTCGCAGTTCTCGGTGCTGACGCGCCTGCACGAGCCGGAGAATTCGAGTCTCTTTTCGAAGATGCAGGTGTATGACGGCGAAAACCTCAAGGACACCGATCCAAAGGCGAAGTCGTATCAGGAGTACCGCGATTTCGCGGGCGTCGACGAGGGCATGACGGGCGTGTCGACACGCTTCGCGTTCAAGATCATGTCGCGTGTGTTTAACTTCGATTCGACCGAAATCGCCGCGAACCCGGTGCACCTGATGTACGTGCTCGAACAACAGATCGAGCGCGAGCAGTTCCCACCGGAAACCGAACAGAAGTATCTGTCGTTCGTGAAGGACGTGCTGGCCTCGCGCTACGCGGAATTCATCGGCAAGGAAATTCAGACTGCCTATCTGGAGTCGTATTCCGAGTACGGGCAGAACATCTTCGATCGCTATGTGACGTACGCCGACTTCTGGATTCAGGATCAGGAGTTCCGCGACCACGACACCGGCGAGAGCTTCGACCGCGCGGCGCTGAACGCGGAACTGGAGAAAATCGAAAAACCTGCGGGCATCAGCAACCCGAAGGATTTCCGCAACGAGATCGTCAATTTCGTGTTGCGCGCGCGTGCTGCGAATGCCGGCAAGAACCCGGCGTGGGTCAGTTACGAGAAGCTGCGCGTCGTGATCGAAAAGAAGATGTTCTCGAATACGGAAGAACTTTTGCCTGTCATTTCGTTCAATGCGAAAGGATCGGCGGAGGAGCAGCGCAAGCACGAGGACTTCGTCAACCGAATGGTCGCCAAGGGATACACGCCGAAGCAGGTGCGGCTCCTTTGCGACTGGTATCTACGCGTACGCAAGTCATCATGAGGCAGGAGACGTACCGCCCGCGTGGGGCAACTGCGCGGGCAACTTGCGAGGCGCAAGCCGCATGGACATGAGGTTGCATGCGCAACTTGCGTCTCGCGCTCCAGAAATTAGAGCGGGAGACCGGATGTGCTTCACCAGATCATCGACCGCAGGCTGGCAGGCAAGAACAAGAGCATTGCAAACCGCGAACGCTTTCTGCGCCGCGTAAAGAACTATATTCGCCGCGCCGTATCGGAAGCGGTGCGCGATCGCAGCATCAAGGATATCCAGAACAACCAGAGCATCACGATTCCGCGCAAGGACATCGCGGAACCGTCGTTCCGGCACGGCCCGGGCGGCAAGCGTGAGATGGTGCACCCTGGCAACTCGGACTACATCCGCGGCGACAAGATCCCGCGTCCCGGCGGCGGAGGCGGCGGTGGCGGCGGGAACAGCGCCAGCAACGAAGGCGAGGGCCAGGACGACTTCGTCTTCGAGCTGAGCCGCGAAGAATTCATGCAGTACTTCTTCGACGACCTCGAACTGCCGCGCCTCGTCAAGACCCATCTGCTTGCCGTGCCAACCTGGAAGAGCATCCGCGCGGGCTGGGCAGCGGAAGGCACGCCGAACAACATCGACGTTGTGCGCTCATTGCGTAGCGCACTTGGCCGGCGCATCGCGCTCGGCTCACCGCTCGTGAACGAACTGCACGAGCTTGAAAAACAGCTCGAAGTGATGAAGGCCGACCCGGCCGACCGTCGCGAAGAGATCAAGGTGCTCGAAGAGGAAATCCATCATTTGCGCGGGCGCATCTGGCGCATCCCCTTCATCGATCCATTCGACCTGCGTTACGTGAACCGCGTGAAGCAGCCGCAACCGTCCAGTCAGGCCGTGATGTTCTGCCTGATGGATGTGTCGGGCTCGATGGACGAGCAGCGCAAGGATCTCGCGAAGCGCTTCTTCATCCTGCTGTACCTGTTCCTGAAGCGCAACTATGAGAAGATCGAGGTGGTGTTCATCCGCCATCACACGCGTGCCGAGGAGGTCGATGAAGACACGTTCTTCCACTCGACGGAAAGCGGCGGCACGGTGGTGTCGAGCGCGCTCGAACTGATGACGAAGGTAATGGAGGAGCGGTATTCGCCGACTGAATGGAACATTTACGGTGCACAGGCCTCGGACGGCGACAACTGGACGGACGATTCGCCGAAGTGCCGCAAGATGCTGTCAGATGACATTCTGTCGAAGGTGCGCTATTTTGCGTACATTCAGGTGACGCCTGAAGAGCAGAACCTGTGGCTCGAATACGCGCAACTTGCGCTGACCGCGCCACATATGGCGATGAAGAAAGTAGAAACAGCGGCGGACATCTATCCGGTCTTCCGCGAACTGTTTGAAAAGCAGGTGGCGTCGTCATGAGCACCAAACATCTGCACAATGAAGCGCGCGGCTACCAACCGGAACGCAGAAAGGGCGCGAAGGAGAAGGACGCCGGAAGCACCGGGCCATCCGGATCCATTGGGTCCAGTGAAAAGGCAGCCGCAGCACGAGGGCAAACCGAAGTGCCCATAACGGGGCAAAGGGAAGTCCGTATGAACGTTGCCGATAGACGGCCTCTGCCGTGCCCGTCCGACTGGACCTTCGAACTGATCGAAGAATACGACACACACATATCCCATGTTGCAGAGCAATATGGGCTGGATGTCTATCCGATCCAGCTCGAGCTCATCAGTGCTGAGCAGATGATGGACGCGTATGCGTCCGTCGGCATGCCGGTCAATTACCGGCACTGGTCGTTCGGCAAGCATTTTCTCGCTACCGAAAAAAGCTATCGTCGCGGACAGATGGGGCTCGCATACGAGATCGTCATCAATTCGAACCCCTGCATCGCGTATCTGATGGAAGAGAACACGATGACGATGCAGGCGCTCGTCATTGCGCATGCCGCGTATGGGCATAACTCGTTCTTCAAGGGCAACTATCTGTTCAAGCTGTGGACGGATGCCCACGCGATCATCGACTACCTCGTCTACGCGAAGAACTACATTGCCGAGTGCGAAGAGCGGTTTGGTCTTGACCGGGTGGAGGAACTGCTCGATTCGTGCCATGCCTTGATGAACTACGGCGTGGACCGCTACAAGCGGCCGCAGAAGCTGTCGCTCGCGAAGGAATCGGCTGCGCGCCGGGAGCGCGAGGCGTACCTGCAGTCACAAGTGAATGAACTGTGGCGCACGTTGCCGAACAAGAGGGAAGTGCTGCCGGAGGAACCCGAGGACCGGTATCCGCCTGAGCCGCAGGAGAACCTGCTGTATTTTGCGGAGAAGAATTCGCCGTTGCTGGAGCCCTGGGAGCGCGAGGTGATCCGCATCGTGCGCAAGGTAGGGCAGTATTTTTATCCGCAGCGGCAGACGCAGGTGATGAATGAAGGGTGGGCGACGTTCTGGCACTACACGTTGCTGAACACGCTCTACAACCAGGGCAAGCTTGAAGACGGCTTCATGATGGAGTTTCTCCATTCGCACAGTAACGTCGTCTATCAGCCGCCGGTGACGAAACCTTACTACAGCGGTATCAATCCGTATGCGCTCGGTTTTTCGATGATGAGCGACATCCGGCGGATCTGCGAAACGCCAACGGAAGAGGACCGGCAGTGGTTCCCGGAACTGGCGGGGAGCCCGTGGCTGGGCGCGTTGCACTATGCAATGCGCAATTTCAAGGACGAATCGTTTGTGGCGCAGTATCTGTCGCCTCATCTGATTCGTGAGATGCGGCTCTTTTCAGTCCTCGATGATGATATGCGGGACGCGCTTGAAGTTTCCGCCATTCATGACGACAGTGGCTATCGGTACGTGCGTCAGGCGCTTTCGCGGCAGTACGATATGCATCATCGGGAGCCGAACATTCAGGTGTGGTCGGTCAATACGCGAGGTGACCGGAGTCTTACGCTCCGGCATTTCATGAGTGATAACCGGCATCTCTCCGGTGACAGTGAAGAGGTTTTGAAGCATATGGCCAGACTCTGGCAGTTCGATGTTTATCTCGAGAGTGTGGATGAGAATGGGACTGTCAGGAAGAGGTATGAGTGTCGGTATGTGCCGCCGATTGTTCGGGTTTGAGTTTCCCGGTTCTGGTTTTTTGGCCTTTGGCTTTTGTCTGATTTGTTAGTCGTTTAGTAGTGTCGCCCCTGTCCGGGGCCTCAGGATTGCCCACATCTTTTCGCTGAATCGCGCTTGTAAACTGAGTCAGGCGATGTTAACTTGCGTGTATTGCCTGTAAAACGACACGCCGTTGCCTTCCATAGACGATAACGCTGACTGGGCCGATACCGAATTCGGTGCGGCCAATCTGGGCGATGCCCGTTTGACGAGCCGACTGGTCGCGCTGGCGCGACGGTTGGCAAGTAGTCCTGATTGCCCATTCCCGCGCTCGCTCAATGCCGCCGAGCTCAAGGCAGCCTATCGTTTTTTCGACAACGAACAGGTCGATACGGATGGCGTACTTGCTCCGCACATTGAACAGACCCTGCGGCGCATGACCCGCATACCGGTCGTGCTTGCGGTGCAGGACACGACCGAATTCAACCTGAGCCACCTCAAAGCGACCGAAGGACTGGGCTACGGCACGGGCAACGCTTCGCGCGGCTTCATGCTGCACAGCCTGCTGGCCGTCACGCCAGAAGGTTTGCCGCTGGGTGTGCTGGGTATGAAGACCTGGGTGCGACCCGACGCGCAATTAGGCAAGAAGCAGCAGAGAAAGCACCTTCCGGTTGCAGACAAGGAGAGCGTCAAGTGGCTCGAAGGCATCGCGCATCTGGGCGCCCTCAAGGCACGCTGTCCCGAGACCCTGGTGATTGGAATCGGTGACCGGGAAAGCGACCTCTACGAAGTGTTCACGGCCGAGCGTCCGCGAGGCGTTGAGTGGCTGATCCGAGCCAAGTCGGATCGCAAGACCGTCAACCCCGAGCACTCCCTCTGGGAGGCCGTTGCCGCGACCGCCCCGCTGGGCGAAACGGAGTTACAGGTCCCGCCAGTGGGTAATCAACCCAGGCGCGTCGCCCGTCTGACACTGCGGTGTACGCCAGTGCGACTGAGGCCTCCGCAACGGCCTTCATCCCGGCTCGCCGAGGTCACAGTCTATGCGATCCACGCCCTTGAAACCACGCCGCCGGCGGACATCGAGCCGCTCGAATGGATGCTGCTCAGTTCCGTGCCGACGATCACGTTTGAGGACACCCTTGAACGACTCGGCTGGTATGCCCGCCGATGGACGATTGAGTCGTGGCACCGCGTACTGAAGAGTGGCTGCAGCATTGAAAAGCGTCAGTTCGGCAACCTTGAGCGGTTCGTACGGTCGACCGCGCTATTTGCGGTGATCAGCTGGCGCATCATGTACGCGACGTTGCTGGGTCGTGCCGATCCGGACCTGTCGTGCGAAGTCCTTCTGCAACCAGACGAATGGCGCGCGCTTCATAGCCGCACCCATCGCACGTCAAAACCACCGACTGCAATACCTTCACTCGGTGAGGTCGTGCTGTGGATTGCAAAACTCGGTGGGTACCTGAACCGCAAGCATGACCACCCACCCGGTCCCACCGTCATGTGGCGTGGATTTCTCGTCCTGCACGAGATCACCGAGATGTATCGCATCTTCAGGCAAGACGAATAAGTTGGCTCACGAAAAATGTGGGTGATCCTGAGGTCCGGGGCGGGAGCTACTTTTCTTCGTCGTCACTGTCGAACCGCAAGTCGCTGTCCTCGCCGCGGAGGCGCATATAGCTGCCATGGTCATATCTTGCACGGCAGCACCCGGATCGCATTGCTAGTCTAGAACTGCGCAATGGCCTGGAAGCCGAGGGTCACACGCGCGGTCGGAAAGTTCGCTGGTTTGTAGACAGGCGTCCCGGCGAACAGGTCATAGGCGACTCCTGCAAAGCGCGCCGGCACACTGCCGCGAATCCCGATCACCGCGCCGGCCAGTTGCGTGCCGGCGAGGAAAGCTGCGTTCGGGCCGAACACGCGGCCGTAGTCAATGCCTGCGTACACCGACTGTCCCGTCGAGCCGACCGGCAACTGAAACTCGTTGCGCCAGTAGAAGCCGCGCTCCGCCGCGAGCATCGTCTCGCCATCGAAGCCGCGCACCGTGTAGCGGCTACCGATCGCCAGGTCATCAATGTAATTGAGCGTGGCGTTGGTGAACTGGCCGTGAACCGTAGTGACGTACCGCAGCGGCTGGCTCGCGATCTGGAACGGCACCGACAGGTTCGCGTCGAGCACGGCCATGCGGAAGCGGTACGTCGGGCCGTTGAGGTAATAGTCCGGTGTTGCACCGAGTCCACCGACGCCCTGGCGGTAGGCCAGGCCGCCGTCGAACTGCGATGCGCCGAAGTAATGACGATCGGTCAGTCCAGCCTCGATGACGGTGTTGTTGCGACGCTGCTGCGGAATCTCGGTATCTTCAATGAAGCTGTCACCGAAGCGCTTCGTCAGCCGGAACTGCACGCCGAGCACATCGTTCTGGCTGCGGCGAATCACGCGCTGCAGCTTGAAGTCGACCGTCTGCGCATGGCCGCTGGAGACGAACGTCTCGTTTACGCCGGCGATCTGCTGGTAGTAGGTGTTCGTGTTGGCCGATAGCGTGCCCGTCCAGTAGCCCCATGGAATCGAATAAGAGCCGTTCCAGCCGTGCGAGCCGAGGCGCTTGTCGCCGAATTCAAGGTCCTGGCTGACGCCGACGTTGAAGATGTCGTTCAGGCCCAGCGGGTTGTCGATACCGAAGCTCAGGTTGCCCTGCAGCTTGCCGGTGGCCCGCGTGCCGGAGTTGTCGACCGAGGCGACGACGGTCCGAGGTTTCGCGCGCTTCACGTCGAGCACCACGTCGCTTTCGCCTGGTACGTCGGTCGGCACGATCTGCATCGACACGTCCTGACTGCTGACACGCTTCATCTGTTCGAGTCCCTGTTCGAGATCGCGCAGGTTGAGCATGTCGCCACCACGGGCAGGGAAGGCGGACTTCCATGTGCCGCGAATTGTCGAACCATCAGCGGGATCGGCGAAGCGCAGGTCCCGAATGACGCCAGGCACCAGCGCGATCTTCAGCGTACCCGTTGACAGGTCCTGCTCAGGCAGAAGCACGCGTGTCGTGATGTAGCCCCGGCTCAGTATGGTCTGCTGCAGCCCCTTGACGATCACGTCGAGCCCCTGTTTGCCAACGCACGCCCCGGAGGAAGTCCCCTTGGGGGACTGGCCCGCGTAGTGATCGAGCCACTCGCGGGCAAAGGCGAACCGGTCCTGCGGCAGCGCGGACGCACCCTGCGCACGCACCGCATCAGGCAACGTCGCGGGCACATCCAGCGCGAACGATTCGATACGAAAGCACGGCGTTTCGGCGGGCAGTTCGGGATGCGTCCCATCCTGCGGCGCCATGGAGCGCACGCGGGGCGCGTTCACCGTATTCTCGCGTTCCTGCGCATTGCGCTGCTGCTGCACCTGCTGGTTCTGCTCGGCGTTGGCGCGTGCCGCTGCTGCTGTGTCCGCGGGAGTCGGCGATTGCTGCGCAAGTGCAGTCGAATTGCCGAGTGCGAAAAGCGCGGCAGTCAACGGAAGAATGGACAGCGTCCTGCTTTCCTGGATTCGTTGTTGCTTTGTCATACCTGCCTTGTAACCAACCACACACCACCAAGAATCACCGCTGCGCCGACCAACTGAGTCGGCTTCAAGACGTGCTCATGCAGCACCGTAAACGTCAGTACGACGAGGATCGAGACAGCCACCATCAGCGGATACGCCACGCCCAGATTGGCCTTGCGCAACGCGAGCGCGTAGAGCACGAAGCCGACTCCATAGGAGCCCAGCGCCGCAGCCCGGAACAGAATTGGCATCCATTCACCTGCTGATGCTGTGGCGGCCCGAAGCGCAGCAAGCCGCAAGAGAACGCTCGCCAGGCCGCTCAGTGTTCCGCTGGCAATCAACGTAATGAAGGACATCAGGCATCCACACTCGAATTCACTCGTACCGCCGAATGTTTCCCCTCTGTTTCGGCGTGTGAAAAAATCTGTCCGAACTGGCGCGCGCCATTGAGCGCGATCAACACGATCGCCGGAAAGACAACGGAGAAATTGCGGGTCTCGTCGCGATAGCCAAAGAACGCAAACAGCACCAGCACCGGCAAGAAAGCCGCGAAGAAGTACCTCTGATAGCGCGCGCCGGATTCTCGCCATGCATGACGGAAGAACACGATCAGCGGCACGAGCATTAGCGGGTTCTGCAGGCTCGGTGTGAATACACCCTTCGCAATCAGGTTGTAAAAGCCAAAGTACGACTTCGGATTGATCCAGAAGCGCAGGTTATCCAGCACATGGAACTCGACGAGGCCGCCGGCGTTGTGCTCGTAGCCGCTCATGATGATGTGCCGGCTCAACGCACAGCCGACCAGCTGGATCACGAGCCAGCCAATGCGCTTCGACACTGCAACGTCACGCCCGTGCAGGAAGAAGAGGGCCAGCGGCACAAGAAAGAACGTCTCCTTGTTGAACGAGAACAACGCGACGAAGATCGTGCAGGCGATCATCCAGCGCTTGAGCAGGAAGTAGCATGCGCCGAATACGCCCAGCAGCTCGATGAAGTCATAGTAGTACCCGCCTTGCTGAAAAGTGAGCGGGTAGATAAGGCTGAAGCCGGCGACGAAGCCAACCGCCTGCCCGAACGTGAGGCCACGCATCCTTGCGAGCTTGTACACGAACCACAATGCCATCACCGTCGACAGGATAACGACGAGATAGGCCAGGTGATAGGTGATGGCGACCACCGGCGTCCAGAATTCATCCGCAACGCTATGGAAATAGCTGTTTCGTAGCGAGTCGTAGCGCGAGATCGATTTAAAGAGTTTGTTCTGTACGGCAGGACTCAGCTGCTCCGCCGCCCACTTCGCAGCTTTCGGAAACGACGAACGGTAAACGTACGGCTTTGGTGCCGCACCGTCCATCATGCCGACAAGGCTGTAGCTGTGCGCGTAGTCGGTTTTCTGGTCGTCGCGGAAGCCCCATTTCAACAGCACACTGTTGGTGATGTTTCCGGCGCACACGAGCAGCAGGACGAATACGATCGAGAACCGGCAGAACGCCAGCATCCTGTTTCTGTTTTCTAATTTCATTTTTTGCCGAAGTCTGTCAAGACTGTACGAAGTGGGCCGTCATCATGGTGGCGACCATGATCAGAATGGTAAGAAGGCTGCCGCGATCTTCGATGAGATGAACTATCGGATCGTCATGCATTGCGCCGCGCACGGTTTTGATCCACAGGCGTGCGAACAGGGAAATCAGCCCGATCGCGACAAACCACAGCAATGCAGGGATCGCATACCGGCCGGCCGTCTCCGGTGCGTTGATGAAAAGGCCGAAGACAATTACCGCCGCGAGTGACGCGCCGATGCCAAGCGGCCACAGCACTTCAAGATCCGCGACCCGGTAATCGCGCCCCACCGTGACGGCGTCGGCACTCATGCGCAAGGACACCAGTTCGGCGCAGCGCTTGACGAGTGCGAGACTCAGGAACGTGAAGACCGAGAAGGCCAGCAGCCAGTGACTCGTGCTGATATTTACCGCTACCGATCCCGCGAAGATTCTCAGCGTGTATAGCAGCGAGAGCGTAATGACATCGACCATCACGCGCGTTTTTAGAAACAGGCTGTAGGCGGTGGTCAAGATCAGGTACAGCAAGAGCATCGCCGCAAACGCTGCCGATGTTGAGAACGCCAGTGCGAGCGACGCGGTGAGTAGCGCCACGGCGCACAGGACGCCTTTCGATATCGACAATGCTCCGCTCGCGAATGGGCGCTGGCTCTTGCGGGGATGCCGTCGGTCGCTGTCCAGATCCCACAGATCGTTGGCGATGTAGGTCGCCGACGCACCCAACGACATCGAGACGAACGCCATCGCGAGCGTGACCAGCTTGTCGGTGTCGAAGAAGGAAAATGCGGTCAGCAATGGGACGAAGAGCAGCAGATTCTTGAGCCACTGATGAACGCGCAGCGCCTTTAGCCAGACCGAAAGACCGGCTTTGTTGTTCGGGAACTCACGCTCGACAGGTACCTGTTCGCGAACTGAGGCAGCCAGACGTGGTGGAACGCCAGCCAGAATGGCTGCCTGCGCCCCCAGCCATACAGGCCGGTCGACGCGGCTGTCGCCGGCATAGACGAATCGCTCGCCGACGCATTCGCGCGATTTCTCGAGCTTCGCCTGCCCGCGCAGGTTGGTGCAGCCTCCCGAGGCCAGCACCTGGTCGAAGAGCCCCAGATGGACAGCGACACGCTCAGCAATCGAACTGTGCGCGGCGGTGGCGAGAATGATCCTGCGGCCACGCTTTTTTTCGGCGGTCAGATAGTCGATCAACGCTTCGCGATAGGGCAGGTGTTCGGCTGCAAAATCGGAGCGCGCTGCAATCGCCTGCTTGAATGCCAAACGTCCTTTCAACAGCCATACCGGCAAGCGAATGAGGTTCAGCGGTTTCTGCTTCACGACCTGAATCACGGACTCAACCAGCGTGTCAGTCAATGTTAGCGTTCCGTCCAGGTCGACAATCAGTGGCAAATCGTTAGTCTTTTGCACAATCTATCCGTCCAATTCTGCGGTGCGGTTGAGCGGACGCGAGGTGCGCGAACTGTATTCTCGCGTTCCTCTGCATTGCGCTGCTGCTGGACCCGCTGGTTCTGTTCAGCATTGGCACGCGCCACTGCGGCTGTATCTGCGCGAGTCGCCCCCTGCTGCGCCTGGCTCGCGTGAGAGACAAAGGCTTTGAGCGGAAGAAGCGCCAGCTTTTTTATCTTCATTGTTTGTTCAAATCCTGATTCCGTTCGTCACGTGGCTGCAGACCATGCACGTCCGGTACTGCAGTGAAACTGCTTTCTGTTCCTGCACATCAATGCCGAACAAAGGCTGCACGAATTCCCCGCGTGCTTATCTCTCTTCTTCGTCATCCTTGACTTTGTAACTGTCGCGTGCCTTCTTGTAGCTGTTGTCGAAGGGCTTGATCTTTAGCATGTGTGCTCGACTGGCAAGACCACCAACGGCCATAATGGCAAAGCCAAACAAGAACAGAGAGAGTCTTAGCCATCCTGGAAATATTGCCAGCGCAAGCCCACCAAAGAGCGTAGCAACGCCGATCAAAAACAGCGCAATTCTTAACCAACCGGATAAATTTCCGTCATCGATAAGTTTCATTTCTATTTACCATTCTGCTTTGAAATGGAATCCCATTGATTATTTAACCAATTCACTATATTCGCCGAATATGGTGAATTATTAAGAGCATTTACTGTTTCGTTGATGGCTGGCGAAGCGAGTGGGATTCGATCGCTGGCCACTTGCGCCCCCAAGCTCAAGACACCTCCATAGGTATACTGACCAATATTTGGCTTAGCTATTTGAGCAATGGCATCTGCAGATATACCGGCAATCGTCGCTGCAAACGCTGCGGCCCCCAACGCTGGAGAATAAGGCGACGGAATCTCAGCGCCAGCCGCAGTGGCCGACCCAAATCGTCCCGCATTCGTCGAAACCATTGACGCAGCGTCAGCCGTCGTATTCCTTACGAAGTTGGCGTCTGCCGAATTGAACTGGGTAAAGGGACCGGTGACGCCCGACGAGCCGCTGTTTCCGGAAGGCAGGGCGTAGGTGAACTGGCTCGGTATCCCTCCCGGCGATGCGGAGTTGTAGTTCGCCAGGATATACGCCTGCAACTGCGGATCAGCGGGCGCCAGCCTCTGCGTGAGAACCGTCTGCCCGTCGCTCGTTGAAGGTGAGCCAATCCATTGTGCGCCCATGTCCGTCGGCGCCTGTCCAATCAGCGTGGCGGCAGCGCCCGATTCAATCTGGCCATTGACGCTCACGCCCATCTGCCGCATCTGATCCTCGACCTGCGCTTCCGTGTACTTGCCTCCGCTCTTGTCGGCCAGTTGCTTTGCCAGCGTTTTCTCTTCGGGGTGAAGCTGCCGGTTGTAAAGGTCAACGTTATACCCGGAGAATGCACCCGCATTGCCACCGACCGCCGCACCCGCGCCCGTCGCAATCGCGTTTGCAACGATGTTACCGAGCGCCTGATTGATATCGGAATCGCCAGTCGGGTTCGAACTCGCGATTGCACCACTCAGTTCGTTCAGCTTGCCCGATGCAAGCGAAGCAACGCCAGCTCCCGCTGCGGCTCCAACCACATTGCCGCCGCCGATTCCGGCCACCAGTGCCGCGCCCGCCGCCTGCATCATCGCGCGATCCGCACCGCCTTCCTTCCAGGCGTCCACGCCAGCCTGATCACCGTTGGCGGCGGCTTCCTTCATCTTCGAATCAGCGTAATCACCAATGCGTCGCGCAACAGCCTCGCCCGCCGCGCTGGCCGCGCTCATCATGTCGGCCTGATTGCCTAGCAGGTTGTTCACGTCCGGCGTTTTTGCCACGGTGCCGTTCGTGTTCGACGTGTCGCGATTCAGGACCGCGATATCCTGCGTCTGGTTTGCGGAGTCGGTCACGTTGATCGTGGCCGCGCTCACACCGCTCCTTGTCGTCGCGCTGTCGCTGCCGCTGTCGTGCTGGCCGAGCATCGGTGCGGCTCCACCCGTGTTCGAGCCGGATGTTTGTCCGTGCGTGCTGTAGTTGTTGCCGCCGTCGCCAAATGACGTGCCCGCGCTGAATCCGCTCGAATTCGCATCGTAGCTTGACGAGTTCTGGATATCGCTATACGTCAGCGTGCCGGTCGTCAGGCTGTTTTTCGTGGCATCGGCATCGCTCGCGATCACCGCGCCTTTCAGGTCCGTGTTGCCATTGACCGCGATATTGAAGCCGCCCGTACCCGCCTGGATGCCTGCCTGTTCATTGACGCCCGCATGGCTGCCGCTCGCATCACCATGCTGCGAACTGAGACTGCCGCTCGCGCCGCCCTGGCTGATGCTGAATCCGCCGCCCGAACTTTCCTGATGTGCATCACTGGTCATCGTGTCCTGCACGCTTGCAATGTTCAGGTTGCCGCCGACATCGGCCGTAACCTGCTTGCCGCTCACGTTCGAGCCGATGATGTTCGTATCGCCGCCCGAGATGATCGTTGCGCTGTTGGCTGCCGTGACATGCGTATTGTTCTGCATGGCGGCGTCGCTGTTGCCGTTGCCGCTCGCCTTCGAAGCCGACGCATCGACGCTCCAGCCCTGCGTGCCATACGACACGCCCACGCTCGCGCTCTTCGATTCGTTCGTGCTGTGCGTCGAATCGGTGTCGGTCGTATTGAGCAGGTTCACCTGGTTCTGCGCGGCCAGCAGCACATCGTTGGCGTTCACGTTCGAGCCTGCAATCGTGACATTGCCGCTGCCTGGCGTGCCCGCATTGTTCCCCCCTCCGGTTGCCACGAACGCCGCCGTACCGCCCGCCGTCACGCTCGAACCCTTCTGTGTGGTCGAATCTTCCATGAAGGTGCTGGTTGAACTGCTCGACCCGTAGCTAATTTCAATCTTCGCTGAAGGCATCTGCCCATTCGCCAGACTGCCTGCGAGGCCCGCAGCGTCGACTGCGCCACTAGCCGCAGCCATCCCGTGTAACGCCGCCGCGCGGCTGTCCTGACTCTGGCCCGCTGCCTTCGACTGCTGCACAGTGTTCTGCAACGCGTCAAGAACTGGAGCCTTCACCGCAAGCGTGAAGCCGCTCTGTTTGACCGTTTGCGTGTTGTCCTGGTGCGCGGTATCCGTCGCCGCGTCGATGGTCACATTCGCGCCTGTGCCGGTCACGTTCTTCGCCGCAATCAGGTCGCTGCCGGTCACATGCAGGTCGTTGCCTGCCGAGACGTTCAGATTGCCGTTCAGCGAACCGATCGTGCTGCCGGTGTTCGTCACCTGCGACGTGCGGGTCGTGTCGGTCTGCGTCTTGCTGCCGACCGAAATGCCGATGCCGCCGCTCGTGCCAAAGCCGGATTCGTGTTTCTGGTAGTAGCTCGACGTGTTCTGCGTGTCCTGCGAGGTTGTGATGGTGACGTTGCCCAGCGCCGCCAGGTTCACGTCACTCGTGCCGACGACCGTTGCTCCCTTGATCATCAGGTCCTTTCCGGCACCGATCTGCACGGTATCCCCCGACACGGCACTCGCCACGCCAACGTTTGCCTGCGTGCTCAGGCTCGTGTCGGTCATGGAGCTGTGCACGAAGCTGCCGCGCTTCGACTCGACGTCCTGATAGTTGTCGTGTTCCTCGCGGGCCTCGTTGATCGTCATGTTGCCACTTGCCGCAATGGTTGCCGTACCCGTGCCGTTGTCCACGCCGTTTGTGACACCCGCCGTCAGCGACGAACCAGTCAGCGTTACGTTGCCCTTGCCTGCGTCGGAACTGATGGCAGCGAGGCTCGCGTTGCCACCCGCCGTAAAGCTTGTGCCAACCGCCTGCTCGTCGTACGTGTGATCAACTTCCTGCCGGGTCTTGCTGTCCGTCGCGGTGTTGTCGTACTGCGCGGTGTTCGTGACGTTGGTGGCCGTCAGGTTGCCACCCGTGACGACAGCCAGGTCGCCCCCGGCACTGACCTGCGCGCCTTTGAACGTCATGTCGTTGCCGCTCTGCATCGCGAGGCTGCCGCCCGCCGCGATGGCACTGGTCTCGCTGACCGTGGTGTTCGCTTCCCAGTGATGCTGGTCGTTCTGCGTCACCGACTGCGACGTGGTGGACTGCACCGCATCAACCGTGATGTCATGGCCCGCCGTGACCTGGGAATTTCCGCCCGCCGTGATGTTCGCGCCATGCACGGTCAGGTCGTTGCCTGCCGCGACCACCATGTCACCCGTCGAGGCAATCGTGCCCTGGGTGCCGAGCAGCGTCTGGCCGACCTTGCTGTCGCCCGCCGCGTTGCTCACGCCCGCCGTGTCGACGAGCGTCGTGTTCACGATGTCGCGACCCGCCAGTACCGCGACACGGTTGCCGGTGATCTGGCCCGACGCGTTGACCACGTCGTTCGTCGCGGACACCACCGTCGTGCCGTCCGTCCCGCTGCTGCTGATGCTGCCGCCCCGGTTCAGGATGTCGGTTGCAGAGACAACCGTCTGCGTGCCGCCCTTGATGACGCCGCTGTTCGTGGCGCTGCCAGTCGCGTGAATTTCCACGTCATCGGCCGAAATCAGCGCGCCGCTCGGCTGCAGGTCGTTGGGATGGGTCTGCGCGAGGTAGACAACCGGCGCCAGCACCTGCTGCGTCGTGCCGTCGGGCAGGGTGACGGTCTGGTTCACCAGCCACACGATATCGCTCGTCAACGCATCCATCTGCGCCGCCGTCAGCGCCATGCCGGGTTCGAGGTTGAACTCTCGCGCAGCGTTCACGCCACTCATCATCAACGCCTGATATTCGGCCTCGTTGTTCGTATAACCCTGCAGATACACGCGGCCGGTGAGCTGCGTGATCTGGTTCCGCACCAGTTGTTCCTCATACATGCCGTCGTCGAGGCGCTTTTCGACGGTCTGCGGATTCAGCCCGAGCTGCTGGAGCATGTAATCGCTGGAGATGAAGCTCGTATAGCTGGTCAGGCGTGGGTCGGTCGCAATCAGGTAGGACGCACCGGGCGCAGTCTGGAGCGCATACAGGCCGCTTGTCGGCAGGGTGATGTTCAACGCGCCGATGCTGCTCGCCACCGTTTGAGGCGCATTGACCTGCTGGCCCGTCAGGGCCTGGTTCGCGCCGAGCGTGCCACCGGTCGCCCCGGTCGCTGAATTCACCGCCGCGACGTTCGTGTTGTTGATGTCCGTGGCGTTGATCTGGATCGCGTTGCCCGCCGTGATCGTGCCACCCGTGCCGCCAATCGCCACCGGCGCGAGCACGATGGACGGCTCGACCACCTGGTCCACGTCCTGCGTAGTGGTCTCGTTCCACGCATAGGTCGAAACGATATCCTGTGTCTGGTGCTGGTACAGGGTCTGGCCAACGTTATTGACGGTCGTTCCGCCGTAATTGCCGCTGGCGACCGACCCGGTTTGCGGCGCGCTGCCGATCTGGATCGAGCCGCCTGCCGCAATCGCGCTGTAAACGTTGTTGATCGTCCCGACGTTCGCCAGCGTCATGTTGCCGCCCGCGAGCAGTTGCGCTTCGGAGGCCGCGCTGGTCACCTGGTCCTGCTGGGTCGTGGTCGTCGTCGTGCGGGAGATCTCGACACGCTGGTAACCGTTGTGGCCGTCGCTACGCGTCGTATATTCGGTCGACGGCAGGTAGTTGATATTCGGGTTGTAGTCGTCCCAGTAGTTGACAGTGATCGTGCCGTCGCCGTTGTTCGTGATCGAGTTGTACCAGATCGTCTGCGGTTGGCCGCCGACGTTCACGACGAGGACGTTATCGGTGGCGTTCGGTCCGGAAGTCTCCGAAACGATCTGCGACGCGGAGTAGCTCACATTGATCGGCGCGATATAGCCGTTGTCCCACATCGCCTGTGTGCAGTAGCCCTTGTCACTGTTCCCCGTCGCGCATGCCATGTACTTGCTGCGCTTGGTCTGGTCGAGGCTGCTCACATCGGTCGTGACCGTCTCGATGGTCGGCGCCGGCCGGGAGTTGGTCAGCGTCTGCGTCGCGACTTCCAGATTGCCCTGCGCCTGGATGGTCGACTGCGCGTTGGTGACCGAATTCGAGCGGTCCGCAAGCAGGCCGTTCGTGTCACGCGTCGCGTCTGCAGCGATGTTGATATCGCCCACGCTAAACATGTTCGCGCCGCCCGTGTTCGAGATGTCACCGGGGGAGTACAGGTTCAGCAGCGCGGCCGCCGCCATCACGGCCGCCGCGCCCGTGTTGGCGATGTACTGGGTACCGCTCAGCGTGACCGTGTTGCCGATGATCGTCGCGGTGTTGGTGAGCGACGCGCTCTTCGTCGCCACGGTATCGCCCTCGATGCGGCCTTCGTTGGTGATCGCGTTCGCCGCATTGATGGTCGTACTGGCCGAATTCAGGTCGGCGCCCGCCTGGTTGTCGACGTTCGCCGCGGTCACGGTCAACGCGTTCACGGCGCCGAGCGTCCCCTGGTTCGTGAAGGTGCCGGTGGTGGTAAACGTCAGATCGTGGTTGGCCTGGATCCGGTTGGCCGCATCGTTGGTATAGCTGCCGTTGATCGTGACCGTACCGTCACGGCCGGCCAGGATCTGACCGTCGCCGTTCAGCTGGTTCGTGGTGACGCTCAGGTTCTGGTCGCTGCCGATCGCGCCGTTCTGGTTCGTGAGTGTGCCAGCGGTAATCCCGGTCGTGCCGCCACTGCCAGCGTCATTGCCGATCCTGCCCGACGAGTTATCGAGCGAGGCAACGTTCAGATCCACGGTCCCATTGGCGTGCACCGAACCGTTCTGGTTCACGACGGCCGCGCTGGCCTGGTCAAGCGAGAGGTTATTCGCGCCCGAGAGCATGCCGCCGCTGTTATTGACCGACTGCGCGACGTTCAGCGTCAGGTCGTGGCCCGATACGACCTGCGCCCCCAGTGTGTTCGACAGCCCCTGACTGGTCAGCGTCACGTCGCCGTTACCGCCGATCATACCGGCGCCACTCGCGCCGCCCGCGTTCGAGTTTGTGATCGAAGCTGCGTTGACTGTCGTCGCACCGGCGCCGATATTGGCGATGCGGCCATTCGTGTTGTCAACCGACGCGCCCGAAACGGCGAGCGTCGCTGCCGCGCCGTCCGCTTCGATCTGGCCGCCTGTGTTGCTGATTGCGCCGGATGCCGTAGCCGATACGTTGGCGTTACCCTGGATCAGGCCCGCCGAATTGTCGAGCGTGCTGCCGGACTGGACGGTGGTCGCGCCACTTGCGGTGACTGTGCCGCCTGCGTTGTTGATGCTGCCGCCCGACACTGACACGTTGCCGTTGCCGCCAATCAGGCCGCCGCCGGTATTGTTGAGTGCGCCGCTGGCGCTCACGGTCGTTGAAGCCGTGCCGCCGTTTGCGATGGCGCCGCCATCGTTCGAGAGGGTCTGGGCTGACACGTTGAGCAGGTCGTTGGCCTGCACCGTGCCACCCGAGTTGTCCAGCGTGCCCGCATCGGTTATCGAAACGTCCCGCGCGCCAATATATCCGCCTCCGCTATTGTCGAGCGAGGCGACCTTGAACGCCGCGTGCGACTGCGCGGCGAGCGTGCCTCCCCGGTTCGAAAGCGCGCCCGCCTGGACATCCAGCGCGCCGTTCGTCGTGATGCTCCCGCCATTGTTCGACAGCGAACCGGTTGCAATGGACAGGGCGCCGGTGCCGGAATCCGCAATCTTGCCGCCATTGTTGATGAGCGCAGCGGGCGCCAGCGTCAGGCCCGCACCGTTCGTCGTGAGGGACCCGTTCGTGTTGTCGAACGTGCCGGATACGGCGATGCCAGTCGGCCCGCTGCCGGTCTGCGTCAGCGTCCCTCCGTGATTGGTGAGGTTCGTTGCGCTCAAGGATAGCTGCGTCGCATCGAGCGTCGCGGCGCTGGTGTCGAGGATCTGCGCGGCGGCCACGTTGAGCGCCCCATTGGCGGCGGTCTCGCTTCCAGTGAGCGTGACAGAGTTACCCTGTAGCGTGGCATTGCCGCCAGCGAGGTTCTGGCCGGTCGCGGACAGTGTGTTACCCGCAACTACGTTCAGGTCGCCGCCCTGGCCGACGCTGCCATCCGCATTGATACCCGCGCCAAGCGTGCCGGTTGATGCGAAGCTGCCCGCATTGACCGTCAGACCCTGCTGCGCGGCAAGCGTGCCGCTGTTCGTCAGCGAGCCCGGTGTAATGACCGAGACGAACTGCTGCGCGTAGGTGGTGCCACTGTTGTCGACTCCGGCAGCGGCCGACACCGCCAGGTTGCCGCTCGCACTCGTGTTGCCGGTGAGGATCAGCTTGCCCTGCGTCGTGAGCGTCAGATCGCCCGCCTGCGCGGCAATGACGCCGGCGTTCGAGACGCCGACGCCGTTTTCGGTGCCGACCAGTGTGATGCGGTTCGCGTACATGCCCCCGAGTTGGCTCACGTCGATCGATACACTGGGTGGCGGCCCGTTGCCGGCAATCGGCGTGGCTGCCAGCGTATCGTGATCGACCTGGTTTGCGCCGGTGACGACGTTCAGGTTATTCGCGTAGATCGCCGCGTTGGCCTGCACGGCGCGCGCAATCAGGTCGACCTGGTCGACATTGGTCGCATTCAGCCCCGCGCCCTGTACGGTAATCTGCCCGCCAGTCACCGCGAAGCCGCTCAGATTGCCGTTCGCATCAAGCGTCGGGCTGCCGGTGGTGAGAATGCCCCGCGTGGTATTGATGAAGCCGCCACCGTTCACGACGATCCCAGAGCCGTTTGCGAGAACGACTTCGGCCTTGCTGCCAGCCACCTCGATATAGCCGCGTAACTGGCTCGGCGAACTGCTGTTGACCCGGTTCAGGATGATCTTCGCCGACTGGCCCGCAGCGAAGTTCGGGTTGCCGTTGATGTAACCCGCCTGCTGCGTCTGCACGATCACGGGCGAATTGTTCAGGATGACGCCGGCCTTCGGTACATCGAACTGCGAATAGGTATTCTGCGATACCCCGGCGCCGCTCGGTGCGTTGATGTTGACCTGCTGCAGTCCATTCGCGGTCTGGGCCACAGACGGCGCATGCGCGCCCGCTGCCGCTACCTGCGCGTTGACCAGAGAGGGCGCCACACCAAACAGCATCAGCGCGGCAAAAACCGCGTGCCGCATCGAGAACAACGAGATGCGTCCTGCTGAACGGGGAGAAGTGGTCTCGCCCGAATCTGCTTTTCCCGTTCCTCTGGCGGTTTCTGCAACGGCTACCAGCATGCCCCGGAGTCGGCTGTACACCAGTCGAAAGTGATTTTTGTTCAATCGTCGTTTGCAGTGCGTATTAATCCCGCCCGCGAAACTACGCTAAACCATGACCAAAATTGTCAAAGATTGAAAGTTCGATGCAAAACCACAACGATTTTGTGAAATTCGGATTTAGCTGATTGGCTGTGAAAAAGACAGCCCTCGCCGCCGGTCGATGGCTTTGCGTTGAACGGTTTTGGCACGACTCACCAAATTTGGCATGCGTGGTGAACCGTGCGTTTATGTTCGTCCAGGTGGGACGGACGCGATCGCACCTCGGACATTCAGCCATGTGCCCATGGAGCGCAACCGGGGTGCCCATGTGCATGAGGTACGGCGCGGCTTCGACGACCGTTCCCGTAGTGAGTGGTTCTGTCTCCCAGCCGGATCAAAAGACCACCTTGCCGGCCCGGATTGAGGGACGACACTGCTAAACCAAAAGCACAACAAGGAATGGCCAAGGCGAAGCACACAGCGAGGAAAAAGCACAAATCCAGGGAAAACCCTGAACAGAACCCAAAAATCAGAAATCAGAAAACAAACAATTTCGCTCCATCCAACCTTACAACCCGCTAAAATCCGCGACTGCACGCGCCGAGCACCACGGGCACAAAACAGCAAACTGCGAAAACCAAAAACATGGACCATCAAACAGCATGACCGACCAGACCATCCTCCAGCCACACGACTCCCGCCGACGCATTTTCGCGATCGTAGGCGCGTCCTCCGGCAACCTCGTCGAATGGTTCGACTTCTACGTTTATTCCTTCTGCGCAATCTATTTCGCGCCGGCGTTCTTCCCAAGCGGCAACACCACGACGCAGTTGCTCAACACGGCGGGCATCTTCGCCGCGGGCTTCCTGATGCGCCCGATCGGCGGCTGGTTCTTCGGACGGCTGGCCGACAAGCGCGGCCGCCGCTTCGCCATGATGGTCTCGGTCTTCATGATGTGTGGGGGCTCGCTCGTCATCGCCGTGCTGCCAACCTATGCACGGATCGGCGCCCTGGCACCCGCGATGCTGCTCGTCGCGCGGCTGTTTCAGGGGCTGTCGGTCGGTGGCGAATACGGCACCAGCGCGACCTATATGAGTGAAGTGGCGCTCAAGGGCCGTCGCGGCTTCTTCGCTTCGTTCCAGTACGTCACGCTGATCGGGGGGCAGTTGTGCGCGCTGCTCGTCATCGTGATCCTGCAGCAGACCCTCTCCACCGAGGAACTGAAAGCCTGGGGCTGGCGCATTCCGTTCGTCGTCGGTGCGCTCGCGGCGCTCGTGGCGCTGTACCTGCGCAGGTCGCTCGACGAGACGACCACCGCCGAAACCCGCGCGCGCAAGGAAGCGGGCACGATTCGCGGCCTGTGGGCGCACAAGGCCGCGTTCGCGACGGTGCTCGGCTTCACGGCAGGCGGCTCGCTGATTTTCTACACGTTCACGACGTACATGCAGAAGTACCTGGTCAACACGGCCGGCATGCATGCCAAAACGGCCAGCACCGTGATGACGGCCGCGCTCTTCGTCTACATGATGATGCAGCCAGCATTCGGCGCGCTGTCGGACCGTATCGGCCGTCGCACGTCGATGATCCTGTTCGGCCTCTTCGCCACGATCGGCACCGTGCCGCTCCTGCATACACTGGGCGATATATCCAATCCGTACGCGGCATTCGGCCTCATCGTGGTTGCCCTCGCAATCGTCAGCCTCTACACGTCGATCAGTGGTCTGATCAAGGCGGAAATGTTCCCCGCTGAAGTGCGTGCGCTTGGCGTGGGCCTGTCGTACGCGCTCGCGAACGCGGTCTTCGGCGGCTCGGCGGAATATGTCGCGCTGTGGCTCAAGCAGGCCGGCAGCGAGCCGACGTTCTACTGGTACGTGACGGCACTGTGCGCGGTCGCGGGCCTCGTGTCGTTCCGCATGCGCGATCCGGGTAAGGAAGGCTACCTGCGCAACGAGCCGTAAGCCGCGACGCGCAGGACACAGGCGCGCATGCGCCGCAACGGTGTCAGCGCGACTGTGCGACCGGTGCCCGGCGACCTGGCATGAGCATCGAGCGGGCAATCATCAGGAGGTGGTAGTAGAGCCGCATGCTGAAGCCGTACCGGTAAGCATACGGGTGCTGTAGTGCGATGCGCAGCCCTTTGACGGGATCGTTGTTGCGGGAGTACACCGACACGACGATCGGCACGATGCGACGCAAGGCCAGCCTGCGTGCGGGCTCGAGCTTGCGGTCGAGGCGCAGGTTGCGCACGAACCTGTAGGCCGACACCGAAGCCGCGCTCACCGAACGTTTCGTGGCGGTCGAAATCGACACCTCTGTCTTGCGATAGAACGATACATATTCGTTCAGGTAGTAGACGCGCTTTGCCGCAAGACATAACTCAGCGCCGAACACATAGTCGCAGCACATCCCGTACTGCTCTTTGTAGTTGATCCGGCGCACGAGGTCAGCATTGGCCATCCAGCCGTTATTCGGAAACATCTGGATGAGGCCGGTGCGTCCCGGCGGCTCCTGCAGGCCTTCCGCACTTTGCGTGCGATAGAAGTCGGCGTTGAGCCGGTCGCTCACGTCGCGGTCGACGTGGCCCGCCAGATCGA
Organism: Paraburkholderia sp. BL10I2N1; assembly: GCF_004361815.1. Lineage (NCBI taxonomy): Bacteria > Pseudomonadati > Pseudomonadota > Betaproteobacteria > Burkholderiales > Burkholderiaceae > Paraburkholderia > Paraburkholderia sp. BL10I2N1. Next base: position 3,486,331 of record NZ_SNWA01000001.1, read on the forward strand.
CTTCATATTGCCTCGCAAAGGCAACCTCCAGGTCAGGCTGGCGATCCCATAGCGACACCAGACGTTCGACACCGTCCACGGTGAGGTAATCGTCGTCGTGAATCAGCAGTATCTTGCTGCCCGTCGCACGTGCGAAGAGGCTCGCGACATTGCGGGCCTGGCCGAGCGATGGCGTATTTTTCACGTACCGGATGCGCGGCTCGCTGGAATAGCGTGTCGCGATCAATTGCTGCGTGCGATCGTCCTTCGAATCATCACCGATCAAGATTTCGATGTTCGCGTGCGTCTGCGCAATGCATGACTCCAGACACTCGACGATGAGTTCCGGGCGATTGCACGTCGGCAGACAAATGGAGACTTTTGTTCGAGTCGTCATCGCTTCCGCCTTAAGTGTAGAGGGTCAATGCAGCGCGTCCACATGACGAACTACTCGCCGTGACTGGTTACGGTAGTCGAAAAAAAGTCAAAAAAAATCCTCAATAAATCGGCAGAAAAAGGCGATCTTTTAAAGGGGCGGAAGCTGTTTTCGTGAATCCGTCGCACCGCGAACGGCATGAAGGAGTTCGCTGGGCTGTCGGAAAGCCTCGCAGGAGGGCGCGATGCGGGACGCGGGCCGGAAGGTTTCAAGCCCGTTTCTATTTGCCTGGATTAATGCCATGACGTCATCAACGATATGACGGGGATGCTATCGCGAAAACGACGCTCAACCGACAGAATGCTTTCCAGTGCGGTGATGACCGCGGCTCATTGGGAGGTAGACATGTTTGTGATTACCGGAATTACGGGGCAGGTTGGAGGTGTCGTGGCGCGTCGTCTGCTGGTGGCAGAAGAGGACGTTCGCGCAGTGGTGCGCAACGCTGCAAAGGGTGCGGCGTGGGCGCAGCAAGGTTGCGAAGTCGCGCTTGCGGAGATGGATGATGCCGACGCGCTGGCTTGCGCATTCGCGGGTGCAAAAGGGGTATTCATCCTGCTGCCGCCCAACTTCGATCCATCTGCGGGCTTTCCCGAGTCGCGCCGCACAATTGCCGCGCTGCGCGCGGCGCTCGAAAGCGCGCGGCCGGAAAAAGTGGTCTGCCTGTCGACGATCGGCGCGCAGGCGACACAGACGAATCTGTTGCAGCAGTTACAGATCATGGAGCAGGAACTGGGATCGCTGCCGATGCCGGTCGCGTTTCTGCGGGCAGGCTGGTTCATCGAGAACGCGGCATGGGACGTCGAAGCCGCGCGTACCACCGGCGTCATTCCGAGCTTTCTGCAGCCGCTCGACAAACCGGTGCCGATGGTGGCAACCAGCGATATCGGCCGCGTGGCGGCGGATCTGCTTCGCGAAGCATGGCAGGGGCGGCGGGTCGTCGAACTGGAAGGTCCGTGGCGCGTCAGCCCGAATGACGTCGCCGCGGCGTTCAGCCATCTGCTTGGCCGGCCGGTGCGGATGGAGCCGGTGCCCCGCGATACGTGGGAAACCCTCTTCATGTCGCAAGGCATGAAGAATCCGACGCCGCGCATGCAGATGCTCGACGGCTTTAACGAAGGCTGGATCGGGTTCGAAGCCCCGCAGGCGGAAACGCTAAAGGGAACCGTGACGGTAGGGACGGTCCTGCAATCGTTGATCGAACGGGATTGAGCGGCTTGCATCGGCCGGTACAGCGGCACCTGAAGAAACCGATGGCGTCCGAAGCGCTCATGACGGAATGCATGAGCGCTTCGGTGCGTTCGGAGCCTGTTTCGACTGGCTATTCCCATCGCTTGTCCTGACTTACCGGCAGCAGACGCAGTGCCGCGTCGTGTCAATCTCGATCATTTGCGGAGGACGCCTGTAAGGGGCGAGGAACCGATCCGCCCGGCCGAATACACAGGCCGGGGTTTTCGTTGCGTCGTCATCGGTGCTCAAACCCGATGGCGAGCGACAGCCGCGCCGTTACGGGGCAATATGTCGATCTGATACGCAGCGAATCGACGGATGGGGGCCACGGACGCCTTCGCGACACCGGAAACTGACGCAGGGAGGGAAGAACAATCGTGCGCACAGTCGAATATCAGTTCTCGACGATATGGCGAATCGATGCGCCCGTGCAGGCGGTCTGGGCCGTCATTCGCGATTCCGCTCGCTGGCCGGAGTGGTGGAAGAATGTCGAACGCGTGGCCGAGCTTGCGCAGGGTTCAGGCGAGGGCGTCGGCGCGATGCATCGTTATACGTGGAAGGGCGCACTGCCGTACCGGATCGTGTTCGACATGCGCGTGACGCGGGTCGAGCCGCTGATCGCGCTGGAAGGCGAGGCGAGCGGCGACGTCGAAGGAACGGGCCGCTGGCGCTTTTCCAGCGAAGGCCGCGCGACAGTCGTCCGCTACGACTGGCAGGTCCGCACGAGCCGGCTCTGGATGAACGTGCTGGCGCCACTCGCGCGGCCGGTGTTCCAGTGGAATCACGATGCAGTGATGCGTGAGGGCGGCATCTCACTGGCTCGCGTACTTGACGCGCGATTGATCAGCATCGAACAGAGCTGAAAAATGTTGGGCGCGCGGCCGCCTCATTGCCTGCGCGCAGACTGCGCGTAATACGCAGCACGTCTTCTGTTGACAACCCCTCGTGTCCGAATCCGAAGAAACAGCGTTTTCCGGATCACGCATCACCGGACCATCCAGCGGATACGGCTGCTCATTCTTTACCTCACAGGTAATCGACGTGCCTTTCGGCGTGCGGCACATTTTCCATACCGCAGCGCCTTTTCGACGATACCAGGAGGTTCCTCATGCACAAGCCGAACATGCAGCCCGCCTCCGATCCGGGCTATATCCGTACTTCAGGCGACGTCCACCTGTTTTACCGCGACTGGGGTGACGGCACGCCGTTAGTGTTCCTGTCGGGCTGGACGCTCAACGCCGACATGTGGGCCTACCAGATGCAGCCGCTCGCGAGGCAGGGCTTTCGCTGCATCGCCTACGACCGGCGCGCGCATGGCCGCTCGAGCGATCCGGGCCGCGGCTATGACTATGACACGCTTGCCGACGATCTTGCGAGCGTTCTGGACACGCTCGACGTAAGCGGCGTCACGCTGGTCGCGCACTCGTTTGCAAGCGGTGAAATCGTGCGCTACGTCAGCCGGCATGACGCCGGACGTATCGCGCGGCTCGTGTTCGTGGCGCCCGCCGCTACACCGTTTCTGCTGAAGACAGCCGACAACCCGAACGGCGTCGACGCAGACGTGTTCGAAGAGACGCGCGCGGCGCTTGCGAAGTCGTTTCCGGACTGGATCGAAGCCAACGCTGCACCGTATTTCGCCCCCGGCACGTCGCGTCTGGCGATCGACTGGACGTCAGCGATGATGTTGCAGACGTCATTGCAAGCGGCCATCGAGCTCAATCGCATTCAGACGACGACCGATTTCCGTGACGAACTTGCTGACATCCGGTTGCCTGCGCTGATCGTGCATGGCGATTGCGATGCGTCGGCACCGCTCGAACTCACCGGGCGACCGACAGCAAGGTCGATTCCGAACGCCAGACTCAAGGTCTACGAAGGCGCAGGTCATGGCCTCTACCTGACGCGTGCAGAGCAACTGAACAAGGATCTGGTCGAGTTCGTGCGCGCATGAGTATGGGTAGTTCAAAACCAGTGGCGGGTTCGTGGCCTTGCGCGCGGAGGTCATGGAATGGCGCGAAAGATGACGCTTTGTTATCTCCAACATGATCTGCGCGCGCCGAATCCTGCGGTGCGCGACGAGCGTCTTCAGGACCACCTGCTTGCGGAGTGCGAGCTTTTCTCCGGCGTCAAACTCCCGCTTTAACAGGAGTAGTATGAATGTATGTCACTCAACTTTCCGAATCCGAGCCGTAGCTACGATGCCTCCCGACATTGCGTCGTGTTCTGGGGCTACGACGACTCGCGAGAAATTGCCTTCCAGGTCGATGAAGCCGTGCTGTCGAACCTGAGCCCCGGCATGGCTTCCGATGAATCGTCCATGCTCGCGGCGTTCGATCTTCATCACGATCGCGTGCTGTTGCTGGCCCGGGGCGTTTATTCAGGTGGTCCGCAGAAGAACAGGTACACAATCTCGTGAAAGCCATGCTGGCGGTTGTGAGAGGGATGCGCTGCATGCCGCAGTTTTAGTTCTGCAAGATCCCCGGCATCGTTTTTCTCCTGTTGTCCTTTCCCGCTTTTTCCTCGCTTTAGCCCCTTAAGCTGTCAACCTGCGCGTCGTGTTGCGCCGCGCAAGAATTCGTTCGCCTCGCGGATTGAATCATTCCGTCGTTGTCCATGGGTGTCCATGGGTGGCGCAGTCGTGACGCAACTCGCAGTTTGGTTGTTAGACTGGCGATATCAGGGCGCCACCGCCCGAACGTTCAGGAGACACCCATGACGAAGATCGCGTTCAAGGATTTCGAGCGGCAGGTTGTGCAGCGTCACCTGATCAAAGGCAACGCCTATGAAAACGCCGCGGCGCTCGTTGAACGAGCGAATGCCTGGATCGGCGAAAACAGCATCGATGTCGTGAACGTCGAAAGCCTGTCAACCTTCGGCACGGGCGACGACACCAGCGTGAGCCACTGGTATTCGGGAATACGTATCTGGTACAGGGAGGGTTGATCGCCGGCTTGAGCGGTGTTCCCCGTGGCTTGTGGCCGGATAGCCCCCGATGCGGCGGTTATCCGGTGCTGCCTGAAGGTTCCTTGACACGGCTCCTCAAGACGGCCGTGCGGGGAAACAGCAACTGGCGCGCAATCATTCCTGCGACGATGCTGGGTCTTTCGCCGGATACACGTGCGCCCCTCGCAGCGCGAGTCTGCCAGACCGTCAGTCACGGCCGGGGACAGGTGCTACGATGACCCGAACTTGTCGCGGAGGCTTCGATGCAAAAGGCCGCTCTGTTTCACGTCGTTCTTGACTACCTCGAAGCGAACGATACGCCGTCAGGCGACGTTCAGCGGTTCGTCGACCGCTGGCACCGGCTGAAACCGCAGGACGCCGCTCCGTGCCCCGTCTGCTACCTTGCCGGCGAAGAACAGCCGCTCGTTCCCCTGCGCGCGGAGGGCAATTTCGATGTGGTCAGTTGTCCCGCCTGCAAGACGCGGTTCGACGTGCCAGTCGACGATTGACGTCCGGCGAGCGCCGGATAAATGAGCCCCCGGTAATGGGGCACTTTAAGAAGAAAAAGAACGGACTCGCGCGTCTGCGTCCGGGAACGCATCGCCTAAAATACAGGCATGCTCGCCGCTGGGCGAAGGAGGTTGAGATGGCCGAGTCGATGACGGGACTGTGGCTGGGAGTGATTGTGCTGATCGTCGCTGCGATTCTGGTGGCAGAGCACTATCGGCGCGAACGTCGCAGGGGGCGGCAGCTTCGCTGGCTCGACACGCACCCCACACACGACTGGTTGCACCACAGGCACTGATGACGCTCTCCGCATGGCAAGTCCCTGCGACAGGCGTCACGCAGAACAGGCCTTCCGGGCGCGGGGCCTCGTGACAGGATGAGTCAATCACCGGATCTGGCGCGGAATTTCAACGTTCGCACGATGACGGCCGCCGAGGTCGCGCTCGCGCTCGACTGGGCCGCCGCCGAGGGCTGGAATCCGGGCCGGCACGACGCGCAATGCTTTCAGGCGGCGGATCCTAACGGCTTTTTTATCGGCGAGTGGCAGGGCGCGCCGGTCGCGTGTCTGTCTGCCGTCGCCTATGACGACGGTTTCGGTTTCATCGGTCTCTATATCGTCCGCCCCGGCTTCCGCGCAATGGGCTTCGGCATGCGCATCTGGCAGCACGGCATGGCGTATCTCGGCAGTCGCAATGTCGGACTCGACGGCGTCGTGGCCCAGCAGGCGAACTACCGGAAATCGGGCTTTGAGCCTGCATGGCGCAACATCCGCTTTCAGGGCCTGGTGCCAGGCGCTGACGGCGCCAACGTTTCAGAGGTGTCGGCGCTACCGTTCGAGCAACTGGTGGCATACGACAGCCTGCACTTTTCCTGCGAACGCGCACGGTTTCTCGCGCAGTGGATCGGCCAGCCGGAGAGTGCCGCGCTGGCGGTCGTGAGCGGCGGCCGTATCCGTGGCTACGGCGTGCTGCGCAGCTGTCAAACTGGCTGCAAGATCGGCCCGCTTTTCGCCGACGACGCACTCGTGGCGGACGAACTGCTGCGCGCGCTCTGCGCCCGGTTTCCCGGGCAAACGATGACGCTCGACGTACCGGAGACCAATCCCGCCGCGCTCGCCCTGGCCGGGCGGCATGGGATGGCGCGCGTCTTCGAAACCGCCCGCATGTACACGAAGGAGGCGCCGGCACTGCCGCTCGGGCAGGTGTTCGGGGTGACGTCCTTCGAGCTCGGCTGAAGACAGCGCCTCTACGGCTCCCCGCCGATGTTGCCTGGATATTGACCGGATAGCATGTCCGGTATCCAGAGGCTACCTGAGACGGAGGAAAACATGATTTCGAGCCGGAATGAAGTCACGCAGATGATCGTCGCCGCAAAAGTGGCCCGCGGCGTCAAATGGGCGGACGTGGCGAGCGCCGTCGGTCTGAGCAAGGAGTGGACGACTGCCGCGTGCCTCGGGCAGATGACCTTCGACAAGGCGCAGGCCGAAACGGTCGGCAAGCTGTTCGGGTTGCCGGATGAGGCGGTCGCATGGCTGCAGATCGTCCCGTACAAGGGCTCATTGCCGGACGCCGTGCCGACCGATCCGCTGATCTACCGCTGGTACGAGATCGTCAGCGTGTATGGGACGACGATCAAGGAACTGATCCACGAAGAATTCGGCGACGGCATCATGAGCGCCATCGATTTTTCGATGGACATTCAGCGTGAGCCCGATCCGAAGGGCGATCGCGTCCACGTGGTGCTGTCCGGCAAGTTTCTGCCGTATAAGCGCTATTGACCGGTACCACCTGAAGGCATCGCGGGGACACGTCGTGGGCGAGCGGGAACGCCCGCTCGCCTGATCGACTGGATGGCTGCGTACAGCGGCGGGCCGCGGCCAACGAAATCCCGGCGGTTACAATGGATTATCGAAAGCCTTCACGCGTTGAGACAGCCGCAATGCCTATTCACTATCTCCGAACGTTGACGAGTCCCGGGCGCACCCAGGAGAGCAATCGCAGTCTTGGCCGCTCGCTTGCCTTCGTGGCGGGGGCGGTGAATGCCGGCGGCTTTCTGGCGGTGGGTCAATACACGTCCCATATGACCGGAATCGTGTCGGCGCTCGCCGACAATGTCGCACTCGGCGATGTCGCGCTGGTGATCGCGGGGCTCAGTTCGATACTCGCGTTTCTGACCGGCGCTGGTACGTCGGCGATCCTGATCAACTGGGGGCGGCGGCGTGCGTTGCAGAGCGAATACGCCGTACCCTTTATGGTCGAAGCGGTCCTGCTCCTCTGTTTCGGTTTCCTTGGCTCGAATCTGGAGCGGCACCGGCTGCTTTTCGTGCCGGCGACCGTCGGGCTGCTTTGTTTCGTGATGGGCCTGCAGAACGCCATGATCACGAAAATTTCGAAGGCCGAGATTCGCACGACGCATGTGACCGGTCTCGTGACCGATATCGGCATCGAGCTTGGCAAGCTCGTGTACTGGAACTGGGGCGACGCTTCGTCGGGCACGGGGAATGTCGTTGCGGACCGCGCGCGGCTTCGTCTGCTTGGCTCCCTGCTGGCGATGTTCCTGGGCGGCGGCCTCGCGGGTGCGTTCGGGTTCAAGCACGTTGGCTTCATCGTGACGGTGCCGCTTGCCGCCGTGCTTGTCGTGCTGGCGATCGTGCCCGTGTTCGATGACCTGATAGGGCCGCGTCGTCCCTGAGCCCGGAAGACTCAGGCGATCAGCGCACCGCGCTCGTTCAGCAACTGGCGAAGAATCCCCCGATGGCATCGGCTCTCGTCTTCGCAATAGCAGCCTACGGAAAAGTGTGTCGTTTTCGACAACGCGGCCAGCAGATCCAGCACCTTGCTGGCATCGCTGCTGTTCACCTCCGCGCGGAATTTCCGCACGAACCCGTCCCATTCCGCCTGGCGGGTCGCCGCCCTGGCCTGAGCCATCAGGTCCAGGCTTGGCGACAGCATGGGCAGCCAGACATCGTAATAGTCCCGGCTACTGAACTCGGTTTTGGGCACGCCGCGCGGCGGCCGCCGAACCGTGCCGATTCGCAAACCTTCGTCCGACGCTCGCGCCGATCCGAGTTGAACAATTCTGATGCTCATATTTCCATCCAGGTGGTTTAGCGCCTGTTATCTGACAGAGCCAGTCAACCCGCAGGACGTCCGCGCAGAACGCTCGCGGCGATAAGGTGTGCGGGGCATGCTTCTTGAACGTCGCAGTCATGCCATCGTCGTGCAGCGATGGCATGACGCTTCGGTCGACACGCACCGGCATGCAAATATGCTTCAGTCTGGAGAAATCGGCAAGCATGTCGAGCCTGCGAAGAAACCCACTCGCCTGGCGGGTGCCAGCAAGCGCCGTGGCTGCCCTGTCACGCGACAGCGGCCATCGGATCCCACGCTTCGTGACATGCGATGCCGCCATCGCTGAAGAGCAGTGGAGGAAAGGAATTTGCCGCCTTATACTCAGCACCAGCTATGGTTCGTGGGAGCACGGTATGAGACGCGTCACTGTCCGGCGATCGCCGGTTCATGGGAAAGGGGTATTCGCACTGCGGCCGCTCGCGGCGGGCGAGCGCGTGCTCGAATACAAGGGTGAACGCATGAACTGGCGTGAGGCGGTGCGCCGTCATCAGCGTTACGGTATCGAGGGGCACACATTCCTGTTCGGTCTGTCCGACGGGCGGGTAATCGACGGCAGTCGAGGCGGCAACAGCGCGCGCTGGCTGAATCACGCGTGCAACGCAAACTGCGAGACGGTGGAAGACGGCGAACGGGTTTTCATCGAGACCACCACGGACATTGCAGCGGGCGAAGAACTTTTTATCGAATACCGGCTGGTTGTCGATGAAGAGATCGATGACGCCACGCGGCAGCAGTACGCGTGCCATTGCGGACGCGCCGGGTGCCGGGCATCGATGCTCGGGGATGTCGTGTGAGCGTATCCGAAGGCGCCGCGCCACCGACTTATTCCGCGCCCGCGAGCCACGCCCGCCAGCCGCCGGTCTGGGTGATGTCGAGCGCATTCTGCAGGCCATGCTGTTCGCAGATGAAGCCGGTTTCCCAACGTCCATCCGCAAGCTCGATCTTGCCGAGACCGAGCGGGGCGGGAATGCCAGCGAGAAACGAACCGACTTCCGCACTGGGCAACTCCCATACCTCGACGGCAACCGCTGCGCCCGCCTGACTGACACGCGCCATGCCCGGACGCGGAACGCCGCCGCCCGTCAACGCGTAGAGCCGGTAGTGCGGTGCGGTGGTCGTTGCAGCGACGAGCCGTGCGCCGCATCGCGTCAACTGGCCGTTGAGCGGCAGGCCCTCAAGGTGCGCGCCGCACACGACAAGGCGCATCCGGTCGTGACCTGCGTTGCCGGCAGGTGCGACGAGATCGCATGACCCGCCGCCGACGAGCGGCAGTTCGAGCGCTCGCTGAAACCCATCCGCGACACTCAGCAGGTACTGGTCGGTGAATGCGCGGCCGAAGAGCGTCACGCCCCAAGGCAGGCCGTTCTTCATGAAGCCGGCCGGCACGGCGAGCGCAGCGTAGTCGAGCAGGTTCATGAAGTTCGTGTAATAGCCGAGCAGCGAATTCGCGCCGATCGGATCGCGCTCCAGTTCGTCTAGCGTGACCGGACGCGGGAGGGACGGCGTCAGCACGAAATCGAGCGTATCGAGCACGGCGTCGCAGGTTTTTTTCAGCGCCTGCAGACGGTATTGCGCGCGGAATGCGTCGACAGCGGTGGTGCTCGGCGCCTTCGCGAGCACATCGCGGATCACAGGGAGCACCACCTCCGGTTGCGTCTCTATCAGCTCGCCTGCCACGCTGTAGCGTTCCGCGACCCAGGGGCCTTCGTACAGCAGCTTTGCCGCTTCCATAAATGGTGCGAAGTCGATCTCGACCGCCTCCCCGCCGAGCGCTTCGAGCGTCGCTCGCGTGTGTGCGAACAACACCGGACTTTCTTCGCAGCCGGCGAATTCGGCTATGCGCGGCACGCCGAAACGAAAGCACGCGACCTTGCCGAACGCTGTCGCGTCGTTCCATTGCGGATTGGCACGGCTGTAGGGATCGGCGGGGTCCAGTTGCGCGGTCAGGGCAAGCAGTTCGCTGGCTTCGCGTGCGGTTGCGGTGAGGAACGTGACGCAGTCGAGCGTGCGGCACGCGGGTACGACGCCCGCCGTCGACAGCAGACCTTTCGTGCCCTTCAGCCCCACGAGGTTGTTCAACGCGGCGGGCACACGTCCGGAGCCTGCGGTATCGGTGCCGAGCGCGAAGCTCGCGACACCCAGCGCCACGGCCAGCGACGACCCCGAACTCGATCCGCCCGCCGGATAGTCCGGCAGCACACTGTTACGGCACCTGCCATAGGGCGAACGTGTGCCGTTCAGACCGGTGGCGAACTGGTCGAGATTGGTTTTCCCAAGTGGAACCGCCCCGAGCGCAATCAACTGGGCGACAAGCGTGGCGGACTCAGCAGGCGTGTACGCGAAGGCTGGGCATGCAGCAGTTGTCGGTATGCCTGCGAGGTCGATGTTGTCCTTGATCGCAAACGGGACGCCAAAGAGCGGTAGCGATTCGACATCGCGTGTTTCCAGCGCGGCGAGATACGGTTCGAGTTCCGCCTCGGACAGCAAATGAATGAACAGGTGATAGTCCGCGTCGAGCGCGGCCGCGCGCTCGCGCAACCCGCCAATCAGACGGCGCGGCGTGGTGGTCCCTGCGCGGTACGCCGCGCGCAACGTGTGCAGACGGAGATCGAATGAAGACATGCTGGATCCTGAAGAGTAGTTGTTCATGGCTTAAGGGCTTAAGACTCACGCGCGTCCGATCACCACGACGCGCTGTCCCGCCCGCACCGGAGAACCGGGTGCGACGTACACCTCGTCGACGATGCCGGAGCACGGTGCAGTGACCGAGATCTCCATCTTCATTGATTCGATGACGAGCAGCACGTCGCCCGCCACGACCGTCGTGCCGGGGTTGACGTGGACCTGCCACAGATTGCCAGCGAGCTCACTGTCGACTGCGACCTGGTGATCTTCCAGCGGCGTCGTGTCGGTGTCGGCGGCAGGGGCCGGCTCCGGCGCTTCCAGGGCGCTGCCCGCCTCGTGCCAGCGCTGCCGTTCGGCCTGGAACGCGGCCTGCTGCCGCGTGCGGAACTGGTCGATGTCGTCGGCTTCGCGCTCGAGAAAGGCCTGATAGTCGGCCAGCGACAGTTCGGTTTCTTCGATTCGCAGCGGGTAACGCCCGAGCGGAAAGTTCTCGCGTATCTGCAGCAGTTCCTCTGCCGGGACTTCGTAAAAGCGGATCTGGTCGAAGAAGCGCAACAGATACGGGCGGCCCGCAAAGTCCGCCGTTTGACGAAAGCGATTCCACATCTGCAGCGTGCGTCCGACGAACTGGTATCCGCCCGGACCTTCCATCCCATACACGCACAGATAGGCGCCGCCGATGCCCACCGAGTTCTCTGCGGTCCACGTCCGTGCCGGGTTGTACTTGGTCGTCACGAGGCGATGGCGCGGGTCGAGCGGCGTCGCAACCGGCGCGCCGAGATACACATCACCAAGCCCCATCACGAGATAACTTGCATCGAAGACGATGTTCTTCACGGCGTCGATCGAATCGAGATCGTTGATGCGGCGGATGAATTCCAGATTGCTCGGGCACCATGGCGCGTCCTTGCGCACCGTGGTCATGTATTTGTCGATGGCGAGCTGACAGGCCGGGTCGTCCCATGACAGCGGCAGGTGCACGACGCGCGACGGCACGCGCAGATCCTGTTGTAGCAGGACACGCTGCCAGGTGCTTTCGACCGTGGCGAGCAAGGTGGCGAGCGGCAGACGTTCAGGCTGATAGTGAATCTGCAGCGAGCGGATGCCGGGCGTGAGGTCGATCACACCTTCAATGTCGAGCGCCTCAAGCGATTGCATCAGCGCATGGCCGCGAAACCGCAGCACGAGATCGAGTTCGGCCGGGCCGATTTCGAGCAGCAGGTGCGTATCGCCGGACAGGCGCGCGACGAGCCGCTCGCGATCCGAGCCGATGTCCAGCACGATCGGCGACACGAGCGCAGGCGTTGCGCCGATGCGCGAGGCGTCGACCGGCGCTGCGTCTGTCTGTGCTTCGAGCATGGCCGTTTCGACGTGGCGGGCCCGGGCGGCGGCACGGGCCGTGTCGATATCGACGGGCACGAAGCGCACCTTGTCGCCGGCCTTCAGCTGGCCGATCTGCCAGAGGTCCGCCTCGATGATCGTGACCGGACAGACGAAGCCGCCGAGGCTGGGGCCATCGGGGCCCAGAATCACCGGCATGTCGCCGGTAAAGTCGATCGCACCCACCGCATACGGATTGTCGTGAATGTTCGACGGATGCAGGCCCGCTTCGCCGCCGTCCTGACGCGTCCATTCCGGTTTCGGACCGATCAGGCGCACGCCGGTGCGGCTCGAGTTGAAATGGATCTCCCATTCGGTCGCAAGAAAGCGGTCGATGTACGCCGTACTGAAATATTCCGGTGCGCCATGCGGGCCGTAGATCACCCGCAGCACGCGCACGTCCTGCGGTTGCGGCGTGAGTTGGGCGGGCAGTGCTGCGCCCGCTGCACGGTCAGTGAGTGGCTGAAGGTGCAGTACATCGCCGGCACGCAGCGCGCGGCCGCCATGCCCGCCGAACTGTCCCAGCGTGAATGTGCTTCGGCTGCCGAGATACTGTGCAACGTCGAGTCCGCCGCGCACGCACAGATACGCGCGCGCGCCCGCGCCGCGAATCGTGCCGAGCGCGAGCGTCGCGCCGGCCGCGATGTAGAGCGCGGTGTGGAGCGGCTGGGGGATGTCGTCGATCGTGACAGGCAGCGCCGCACCTGTGATGGCGACGACCGCATCGGTATTGAAGCGCAGCGTCGGGCCACTCATGGTGATCTCGAGCGCGGCAGCGGACGCGTCGTTGTCGAGCAGGCGATTGCCGAGCCGCAACGCGCGGTCGTCCATCGGACCTGACGGCGGAATGCCTACTGCCCAGTATCCGAGCCGCCCCGGATAATCCTGGACCGTCGTCTGCGTGCCGCCGCTCAACACTTCGAACGTGGTGGCGTGATAGCGGAGACCTTCGAGGCAACGCGTCCACGGCTCGCCGCTCGCAAATGGCGTGTCGTCGAGTATTTGGCGCAGATAGTCGCGATTCGTCTCGACGCCGTACAAGCGCGTCGCGCCAAGCGCCGCACCGAGCGCGTGGCGCGCTTCATCGCGCGTCGGCGACCAGGCGATCAGTTTCGCCAGCATCGGATCGAAGTAGGGCGGCACCTCGCAGCCGGCTTCGATCCACGTATCGATACGCAGTGTGCGGCCATCGGCAGCGGGGAATGCAACGTCCGTCAGCAGGCCCGGGCTCGGCTTGAATTCGCGGCCCGGATCTTCGGCGTAGAGGCGCGCCTGGATCGCGTGGCCAGAGGGCCGCAGGTCGCCCATGAGCGTATCGAGCGGCGCCAGCGTACCGGCTGCGAGTTCGATCATCCAGCGCACGAGATCGACACCCCAGACCTGTTCCGTCACACCATGCTCGACCTGCAGACGCGTGTTCACTTCGAGGAAATAGAAGCGCTCGGCGAGGCTGTCGTAGACGAACTCGACGGTTCCCGCCGAGCGGTAGCCGACGGCCTTCGCCAGCCGGATCGCCGCGGCGCAAAGCGCGTCGGCCATGCCGTCGGGCAGGTTCGGTGCGGGCGTCTCCTCCAGCACCTTCTGGTTGCGCCGTTGCACGGAGCAGTCGCGCACGCCCAGCGCGATGGCGTCACCTTTGCCGTCGCCGAAGACCTGCACTTCGAGGTGACGCGCACGCTCGATGTACTTTTCGAGAAACACGCCCGCGTCGCTGAAGTTGTTCTGACCAAGGCGCTTCACGACGTCGAACTGCGACATCAGTTCATCGACCGAGCGGCACACGCGCATGCCGATGCCGCCGCCTCCTGCCGTGCTTTTCAGCATCACCGGGTAGCCGATGCGTTCTGCCGCCTCCAGTGCCGCGGCAATGTCGTCGAGCAGACCAGTGCCCTCCAGCATCGGCACGCCCTGCGTCGCGGCGATCGAGCGCGCGGTGTGCTTGAGCCCGAAAGCCCGTAACTGCCCGGGTGTCGGTCCGATGAACGCGATGCCGGCTGCTTCGCACGCCTGCGCGAAGTCGGCGTTCTCCGACAGGAAGCCGTAGCCCGGATGAATCGCCTGCACGCGTTCGGCACGCGCGACGTCGAGGATCTTGCCGACGTCGAGATAGGTCGCGCCGGCCGCGCCTTCACCCAGACCGTGCGCCGCAAAGGCTTCTGTGACGTGCCGGCTCGCGCGGTCGGCTTCGCTGTACACCGCGATGCCCGCTATATCGAGTTCGCGCAGCGTGCGCAGGATGCGGCAGGCAATCGCGCCGCGATTGGCAATGAGGACTTTCTCGAACATGAGAGGACGTGTAAGGCATGGGCGGGCCGTCCCGCCACGTGAGCATGCATGCCGTGGTCGTCCACGGCGTGTTAGCAATGAAGCTGTCTGGCGTTTAGTGTTTTGTCTGCACAGGCGAGGTTGCGGCGCGGTGAATCGGGAAATAGCGTTCCGCGCGAACCCGCAGCACCTCGTAGATCCAGTCGCGTACGGTCTTCAGTTCCATATCAGCAGCTCCGCGGGCGTCGGGTTGTAGGCGTTGCAGGGGTTGTTCAGTTGCGGACAGTTCGAGATCAGCACGATCACATCCATTTCCGCACGCATCTCGACGTATTTGCCGGGCGCCGAAATTCCGTCTTCGAACGTCAGGCCGCCGGTCGCCGTCACCGGCACGTTCATGAAGAAGTTGACGTTCGCATTGATGTCGCGCTTCGACAGGCGGCCGTCGTGGGCACAGGCGCGCAGGTAGTTGTCGCGGCAGCTATGCATGTAGCGCTTTTCGAGCGCATAGCGCACGGTGTTGCTCTCCTGTGCGCAGGCTCCGCCGAGCGTATCGTGACGCCCGCACGTATCGGCGACGATGGTCAGCATCGGGTTGCCGAGGTTCGAATACAGCACCGTGCCGGTCGTCAGATACAGGCTTTGCTGACGGCGCAACGTGCGTTGCGCGTCGTAGCGTTCGCGCGGGTCGGCGAGGCTGTAGAAGAGCGTGTCGACGGCCTGGTTGCCTTCCAGGTCGTGGATGCGCAGCGTCTGGCCGGCCTTGACTTCCTTGAGCCACGGTTCGCCCGCCGCCAGCGTTTCGCGATAGATCGCATCGGCGGGATTCCTGGTGCTTTCGATGAGCGTTGTCGTCATCTGGCGTGCTCCGGTCAAAGAAAGAAGCGTTCAGTGTTGATGAAGCCGCGGACGTTTTCGTCGCACGACGTGCGGCAGAGTTCGGCGACCTGCGGATCGGCGGCGGCCAGCGTGAGCTTGACGGGCTTCGGCGCGTATTCCGGATTCGGGTCGAGCGGATGCTGGATCGCCGTCAGTACGACAAGCGTGTGCATTGGCGCGTACAGCTCGACGTAGTCGCCCGCCTTCGAATTGTCCGGCACGAAGCTGAGCGCGCCGGCGTCGGTGACATCGACACGGCTGAACAGGTTCAGCGTCATCAACAGATCGGCGAGGCCGAGGCCCCATTTGCCGAGTTCGACGAGCAGGTTGTCGGTGCCGTTGCGGAAGAACGCGTTGCGCAATTCCTGATAGCGGCCGCTGCCGAATTTCTGCCGCACTTCGTCTGCGTTCGAGACGCCGGTGAGCGTGTCATGCCAGCCGCACGTGTCCGCAACGACGGCTGCGAGCACCCGGCCCATGTCGGAGTACAGGCAGTGACCCGCCGTGAGTTTTGCAGTGTGCTGGCACTTGAGCGTATCGGGCAGATTGAGGCGTTCGCTTGTCTCCGCGGCGTTGACCATCATCACGCTCACGTTGGCGCCGCCGCGCAGATCGGTGATCCGCAGCGATTGCCCACGCTTGACAATGAGCGACGTATGACCGCCGCCGGGAACCGTTTCTTCCAGTAGATAATCCATGTTGCGTTTCCCTTAAGCCGGAATCACATCGGCACGCGATGCGCCTTCCACCACGGCCTGCGCCATGTGAAGGGACGATATCGAGTCGCGGCTGTGGTCGAGTGGAATGTTGTACGTGATGCGCGCACCGTAAGCCTGCGGCGCGTGCGGATCGACGCGCACCTTGTCGAATACCAGCACGCGGCTGCCGAGCGCGAAGCCTTCCTTCAGATCGTGCGTCACCATGAAAATCGTCAGGCCCGTTTCGCGCCACAGCGTGAGCAGCAGGTCGTGCATGTCCCGGCGAATGCCTGGATCGAGCGCGCCGAACGGCTCGTCGAGCAGGAGCACGCGCGGCTTCATCACCAGCGCCTGCGCAATCGCGAGACGTTGCTGCATGCCGCCGGACAGTTGATGCGGGTACTTGTCGAGCGCGGCGCCAAGACCCATACGCTCGAGCATCGACACGGCTTCGTCCTGCGCTGCGCGACGCCGCGCGCCGAAGAGACGCCCGGTGAATATCGCCTGCGGCAGTTCGAGCCCGAGCAGCACGTTGCGCATGACGCTCAGATGCTCGAACACCGAATAGCGTTGAAACACCACGCCGCGATGTGCATCCGGTTCACCGGGCAACGGCTCGCCGTCGAGCCGGATCTCGCCGCGCGTCGCGCGTTCCTGGCCGAGCAGCAGGCGCAGGAACGTCGACTTGCCGCATCCCGAGGCGCCCACCATCGAACAGAATTCACCTTGCCCGATCGTCAGATTGATCCGCTCCAGCACGACCTGTTCGCCGTACTCTTTCCAGACGTTACGGACTTCGATCATCGTGAGCCTCCGCCGTACCACGGGAACGCCCATTTCGTGAGGCGCCGCAACGCTTCGTCCATCAGCCAGGCGAGCAGCGTGATCCACATCACGTAAGGCAGGATCACGTCCATGGCGAGATAGCGGCGCACGAGGAAGATGCGATAGCCGAGGCCGTCCGTCGATGCGATCGCTTCGGCGGCGATCAGGAAGAGCCACGCAGAGCACAGCGACAGCCGCAACGCGACGAGGAGCCGCGGCAACAGTTGCGGCACGATCACGCGCAGCATCAGCGTCCAGCTGGTGGCGCCGAGTGTCTGCGCCTTCACCCACAGCTCGTTCGGAATTTCGCGGGCGCGCTGCTGAAGATCGCGGATCATCATCGGCGTGATGCCGATGACGATCAGCACGACCTTCGACAGTTCGTCCAGCCCGAACACGATGAAGAGGATCGGCAGCACGGCGAGCGGCGGGATCATCGAGATTACCGTGATGAACGGAGAGAGCGTCGCCGTGACGAGCGGAATGCTGCCCGTCAGGATGCCCGCCACGAGGGCGATCGCCGCGCTGACCACAAGACCGATGCCAAGGCGCCGCAGGCTCGACGCCGTGTCTGCCCACAGCAGATACTCGCCGGTACGCCGGTCCTCGGTGAAGGCGAACTGTCTGACCGCGTCGCTCATTTGCGTCGCGCTCGGCAGCAGCTTGTCCTCAGGGTTCGCCGCGAGGCGCAGCGACGATCCCGTGAAGTACACCGCGACCAGCACGATGAACGGCATGAGCAGCAGCATTAGCGCGCCGCTGCGTCCTGGATGTCGGTTGATGAGTCGCATGTCGGACTGCCTCGTGGTTCAGGGGCGTGATCTAGAGCTTGCCGTCCGCGGCCAGCCGTACGTAGGTCGGATCGAAGCGCAGCTTGACGTTGCTCTTGCTGCCGACGATCACGCCCTTGTCGAAGGCCATGCCGACCGTGTTCGCGTCAGGCGCGCCCTGGCCGAGCAGGCCATGGTCGAACGAGAACTTCGCGACGCGCGTCATGGTTTGCGGCAGGCTCGGGCTGGTGGCGAAGTCGAGCGCGGCCTTCGGGGTGTAGAAGAGCGCCGTGGTCGAGAGCTGGCCCTTGAAGCCCGCGAGGTCGGTGCCGGAAGCCTTGGCCATCGACGTCAAGGCAGCCGTGCTGCTGGCGTTATTCGCATGCATCAGCGCGACCATTTCGAACCATGCGCCGGTGAGCGCCTTGCCGAGCGCCGGATTGTCCTGAAGCGTCTTCGTGTTGACGACCATCATGTCCATGATTTCGCCGGGGATCTTGCTGGAATCGAAGACTTCGGTGACGTTCGGCTGCCCCTTCAGGTCGGCGAGCATCGGGTTCCACGTGACGGCCTGCCTGACGGTGGGTGTGGCGAACGCGGCCGAGATGTCCGCATCTGATGTGTTGACAACCTTCAGGTCGCGCTCGCTCAGGCCGGCCGATTCGAGCGCCCGCGCGAGCAGATAGTGCGAAACGGAGAACTCGACCAGATTGACCGGCTGGCCTTTGAGGTCCGCGATCTTCTTGCCGTTGCCCTTGATGAGCACGCCGTCGTTGCCGTTCGAGTAGTCGCTGATGATGAGCGCGGTGGAGTCGACGCCGCCGGTGGCGGGAATCGTCAGTGCGTCCATATTGGTCATCGCGCAGCCATCGAACTTGCCGGCGGTGTACTGGTTGATCGATTCGACGTAGTCGTTGAGCTGGACGACATCGACATTGATGCCGTATTTCTTTGCCCACTTCGAGACGATGCCCTGGGTTTTGGCTTCGCCCCATGGCATCCAGCCAGCGTAGATGGTCCAGCAGACCTTGAAGTCCGTGCGCCCGGCGGCAAACGTTGGGGTGGAGGCGAGAATGGAGAGAGCGGTGACGGCAGCAGCGAAGAGACGGAGCTTGCGCATGAAGTTGACCTCGGGTTGACGGGTTATCGACGGCAGGAGCGGCGCGACTTCTCGCGTTCTCTCCCGGGCTTTTATCCCGCCGTGTAACCTCGCCTGAGGTCGACAACTCTCGGACCAGCGTCCGCTTCGCATGACGCGATGCAGACCGGAACCCTAGTCGTCCATTGCAAATTGTGACTACTAAACCGGATGTAGCGCCGGCTCCTGGGAGGCTTGAAAAGCGAGAACTGTGCCATGCAATGTACTGCCGTGTGCAGGGCGTCTGGCGCGATGGCGATGCCCTGAATCGAGGCAGCGGCGCCATGAACAGGCGCCGCGATGCCCGGCAATGGTGCAGGTTGGGGCGGGCCGTCCGTTACCGCATCGGACGGTCTGTGCAGTGGTGGTGCGAGCAATCTGCGCCGGCGGTCACGCTGCGCGGTGACGACGCGCGGCGCGGGCATGCCCGACCAGGACAGGACCTTCCGGTTGCCCGTGACGCCGCAGCGCCTGCTGCGCCGTCATGTCCTTGAGCGTGGGATATTCGTAAGAGAAATTATTTGTCTCCTCGTGGAATAAATTCACACGATTGATGTTTAGTCCGTGTGGTCCGCAGCACGCCGCGGCAAACTTTACAGTCCTGCATGGAGCATCCATGTCTATCCGCCTGAAACTTGGTATTACGCTCGTCACCCTGGCTTTCGCCGGTGCCTCACTCGCCCAGACCCCGGACGTCAAACCGACGCGTATTCGCGGTGAGATCGCCGCCTTCGAGGGCGATGTCCTGAAGGTGCATCGCCGCAGCGGCGATACCGTTTCGATCGAAGTGAAACCCACCGCTGGCGTGTCGGCCGTCAAAGCCCTGCGGCTTGCTGACATCAAGCCGGGCACGTTCATCGGCACAGCCGCCACGACCGGCGCGGACGGCAGGCTGACCGCAACCGAGGTGCTTGTCTTTCCGGAATCCGCGCGTGGCTCGGGTGAAGGTCACTATGCCTGGGACCTCGGTCCCAACAGCTCGATGACGAACGCGAACGTCGACGCGGTCGTCGAGGGTGCGAGCGGCCGCGATCTGAAGCTGTCGTACAAGGGCAGCAGCAACGTGGTGACTGTCCCGCCCAATGCTCCCGTCGTGACCTTCACGCCGGCCGACCGTATCGATCTGACGCCGTGCAAGAAAGTGTTCGTCGTCGCGACAGCCGCCTCGCCGGGCACTTTTGTCGCGCAACGCGTCATAGTCGAAAAGGACGGCGTCGCTCCGCCGATGTAATTGCCGGTTGTGGGTGGACTGCCCGCCTCGTGGCGACCCGCGGGGCGGCGGTGCCTGTCGGTTGTCAGCGCGGCGGCGCCGTCTTCGATCAGATACGCATTACGCAACGCGCAGCGCCGCCACCGCATTGCGCAGCGCCGTGCGCAGCCCTTCCTCCACAACAGGGTGGTAGAAGGGCATCTCCAACATCACGTTGACGCTCAGCTTCATCTGCAGTGCCCATGCCAGCAGGTGAGCGATATGCGCGGCATCCGGCCCGATCCATTCCGCGCCAAGAAACTGTCGGCTCGCCCTGTCGACGTAGACATGCATCAGTCCGCGATTCTTCAACATGACCCGGCTGCGCCCCTGGTCTTCGAAGCTGACCTCGCCGGTGACGAAGGTGTCTGGCGCGAGGTCGGCATGCCGGGCTCCCACCATCGCAATGCCCGGATCGGAGAAGAGCACGGCAATCGGCGCGCGGCGGACCAGCGGCACGACATTCGGGAAGCGGGCCGCGTTGGTGCCCGCGGCGCGTCCTTCATCGGCGGCTTCGTGCAAAAGCGGCAGCACGCCGTTCGCATCCCCGGCGATGAACACGGGATGCGCATCGGCCTGTAGCGTCAACGGGTCATAGACAGGAACGCCCTTGCTATCGAGCGCGATGCCTGTGTTGTGCAACGCGAGGCGGTCGAAGTTCGGCTTGCGGCCAGCGGTGACGAGCACGTAGTCGAACGTGTCCTCAGCCAGTTCACCTGCGTCGTTTCTGAAACGGAGCTGCACCTCGTCGCCCTGGCGGACGGCCGCCTCGACTGTTGCGTGCGCTTCATAACGGAACGACTGGCGGAAGGTCTCGTGGGCATACGCCTTGATTGCCGGGTCGGTGAGTGGACCGACGCGTCCACGTGCGCCGAGCACGGTCACATCCACGCCGAGATGCGCAAGCGCCTGTCCGAGTTCGAGTCCGATCACGCCTGCGCCGACTACCGCGACCTTGCGCGGCAGGTCTGACCATTCGAACACATCGTCGTTGACGATCGCACGGTCGCCGAGGGCCTGATACATCGGCGGGATCACCGGCGACGAGCCCGTCGCGATCACGATGCTGCGCGCCCGCACGCGGGTGTGGTCGCCCACCTGAAGCAGGCCGTCGTCGATGAAACGCGCGTAGCCGGTGAGCCGGTCTTCGGCCGGGATGGACTCGACGCTATCGAGCACGAAACCGACGAAGCGGTCGCGCTCGCTCTTCACGCGCTGCATGACTTCCCGACCGTCGATGCGGATCGTGCCGTCGATGTGCACACCGAACGGCGCCGTATGCAATGCCGCATGCGCGGCTTCGGCGGCGGCGATCAGCAGCTTCGACGGCATACAGCCGACGCGCGCACATGTCGTGCCGTGCGGGCCGCCTTCGATCAGGATCGCGGAGGCGCCGGCCGCCTTCGCGGCGCGGTAGGCCGGCAGGCCGGCGCTGCCGGCGCCGATGATGGCGACATCGGTGTGAACTGTTTTCATGACGTCCTCGAAAGGATGAATACGCTAAATGAGTGCCGCTGCGCGCCTGTCGCGGGTCCGGTAAAATCCTGCTGCTCTCGTTGCAGTCACTGTATGTGCCCGCGGTCGCCGGGCGAATCCTCAAACGACGCAAGAACCTGCTCAAGCGGCTCAATATGGATCTGCTCAGTCGAGTCCTTTCCCTGATCCCCGTCACTGGCCGTCTGGACGTGCGCTGCCACTTCGGTGCGCCATGGGTGATCTCGCATGGCAATTCGGCCGTTCGCGAGATTCCGTATCACGTACTGCTGTCAGGCGAGGCCGTGCTCGAATACGGTGACAGCGCGCCCGAGAAGCTGATGGCGGGCGACATCATCGTGTTTCCCGCGGGCGGGGCGCATCGAATTTACGACGGCAGCGGCGAGCCGGCTTCGCCGCTGGTCGAGCGGCAAAGCATGTCGCTGACGGTTGCGGAGAATGAAGGGGTGGGCGCGCAGGCCGACGTCCTGTGCGGGCGGTTTCTGGTCGGCGCGGTGCCCGACCGGTTGTTGCGCGATCACCTGCCGGGGCGGCTGGTGGTGCGCAGCGCGCTCCACGGAAGAGGCGCGACGGACGGCGAGGGCGACCCGGCCGCATCGATGGCCGGCTCGCGGCTCGCGCGGCTCATCGAGTTGATGAGGGAAGAAGCGGTCGACGAAGGCCCTGGCAGCGAGACGCTGATAGGCCATCTGTCCGCCGCGCTCTTCGCGTTGACCCTGCGCTTCGCGAGTGTGGGGCCGCAGGCGCCGCATGGCCTGCTCGCCCTGGCGGGGCGGCCGCGGTTGCAACCGGCGATATCGGCCATGTTCGAGTCACCCGCAAAGCCCTGGACGCTCGACCAGTTCGCGGCGCTTTGCAATATGTCGCGAGCAACCTTCGTACGGCAGTTCCAGGACGCGATCGGGCGTTCCGCCACCGACGTGCTGACCGAGGTGCGCATGACGCTCGCAGGCCGCACGTTGCTGCAGTCCGGGCTTGCGGTTGCGGAGATCGGCGAAATGGTCGGCTATCAATCGGACGCCGCGTTTCAACGCGTGTTCAAGCGCCTTATCGGTGTAACCCCGGCGCGCTACCGCGCATCGGGTGGCCAGGTCGAAGCGGGATAAACCCGCGCCGCGCTGACGGCGTGTGCCGTCGTCAATTCAATTCTTCTTTCCTGATGCGATCTGACTGGACGTGACGCGACATGACGCGCGCCACGCGCTGCGGCTTGCACGAGCCGCGTTGTCGCGGCGAAAGGTCGCCGCATAGCCAGGCACAATGCACGCGGTCAGCGCAGGCGCGTTGCGCATTGATCCGAATGAGCATCTTGATGAGCCGTCCTGCGATTAACGCGGAAGGGACTGGCTCTTATAGTTCATCCAAGGCATCACCGACGGGCCCCAAGGCTATCTACAGGGAAACAGCATCATGACCACTGTAACGATCTACACTAAACCCACCTGTCCGTACTGCATCGCCGCCAAGGCGTTGCTGCGCAACAAGGGCGTGACGTTCAACGAGATCAGCATCGAGGGCGACCGTTCTGCGGCTTCTGCGCTTGCCGAACGAACAGGACGCCGCACGGTGCCGCAGATTTTCGTCGGCATGACGCACGTCGGCGGATTCGACGATCTTCACGCGCTTGACGAGACCGGCGGTCTGGATCCGCTGCTCAGCCGGCAGGCACAAATCGGTTGAACGCACGAAGCGACGCGATCGGACAGAGGGCGTCCGGTTGCGTTAGCGTTTATGCTCGTACGTTTCCCCAGCCTGAACGCCACGCGAACCTCGCCGCCATGACCCATCCTGATCTATTTGGCGGCCTTCTAGGCCCCAGCCTGCAGGCGCTCGACCTGTATGCCTTACTGGGCATCGTCACGGCACTGCTGCTTGGCGGTATGGTCAAGGGCGTGGTCAGTATCGGCGTGCCGCTCGTCGCGATGCCGATACTCAGCTTTTTCCTGCCGCTCAAACAGGCGGTCCTGCTGCTGTCGATGCCGATCGTTCTCGGCAACATCCCGCAGGCGCTGGAAGGCGGCGACATGCTGCCGACGGTACGCCGGATCGCAGCGCCTCTCGTCGGCACTGTTCTCGGCAACCTCGTTGGCGTGACTGCGCTGATCTCGCTCTCGCCGCACCGGGCGCAGGCCGCAGCCGGAGCGGTGCTCATGTTTGCGGCGTTCCTGCTGCTCGCGGCGCCGAAGCTCACCCTGTCGCCGTCTGTCGCGAGGCCCGCAGGGTTCGCGCTTGGGTTCGGCGCGGCGGTGATGGAGAGCATAGCGTCCGTGCCGGGACCCTTGCTGGCGATGTACCTGATCGCATCCGGTGCGACCGGCAAGGGATTCACCAAACAGATCGCGATCATCCTGGTGGTGTCGATCATCACCCTCATCATTGCGTTCAGCGGCGGTGCCCACGCGAGCTGGACCGATCTCGCCATCTCGGGTGCCGCGAGCATCCCGGTGGTCATCGGTATCCTGCTCGCGCGGCCGCTTCGCGACAGACTGTCGCCCGCCATGTTTCGCAGGCTGGTGCTGCTGTTCGTGGTCGCAGCGGCTGCGCAGATGATCTGGAAGTCGGGCCTCCCGTAACCGCCTCACGACCGCCGATCCCGGCTTGCGGAAAACACGGGACATGATCCGCTTGCTCACTAACGGGATTGGGGTTGACGTTGGTTTCCGACATTTGCTTCCTCGTTGCGCCCGACCTTCTGCCCCTGCAAGTCCAGGCAGGCGACGGTGTCTGCACCGTGCACGGTGTCGATGCGATCACCGAGGACAGATACCGGTAGTGGCCAGGCTTGCGTCGTTTGCGGTCACGGTCTGCGTAGTTCCGGCCAGCGAAGCCCGCGGAACGCTACGTTTTGCGGCGGCCACAGCGCGTACGGTCCTCAGCAGCGAGGGATTGTTCGGGAATTGAAAACGGTGATTTCGCGCTATTGGCATAGATATTCGATAGAGACGACATACACTGAATCCCATTCGCGACGCACCGGACATCTTTCAGACCGATGCGTCAATCGTTCTGTCCTGAACGCATGCAAGCCGTACGCGTTGCGGTTGCATGCCTTGTGCACAGGCATATCGTCGCAACGAGGTGATGCAATGTTGAAGTTTCTGGAATCGCTGGTTTATGTGGGTGCATTGGCGCTGTACCTGACTCCCTCCATCATCGCGGATGTGCGAGGACGTAAGGACACGTTGGCAGTCACAATCGTGAACGTGCTGCTCGGATGGACGATCATCGGCTGGTTCGCGGCGCTCGCGTGGGCCCATCATCCCGTCAGCGACAGAAAACTGACCCACATGGCGAGGAAATCGCGCCGTGTGGTTGCCCGGGCGCGGCATCGCGCGAGTCTCGTGCATCGCCCGTTCTGAAGTCGCGGTGATTTGCCGGGTGTGCGCCGTTGACCTCGCTAACGGCAAATCTCACCCGAATACGATGCGCGGAAAATAGAGCGAGACGACCCAGTTGGCCGGTCGACGATCTGGTTGATATGCAGATCGCCGCAGACGCTGCAGAGTAGATAGGCATCGACGGCACTGAGGTGGTGCTGCTTCGACAGCAGGTCGATCATTCCGCTGACAGCGGCTCGCGCGCTTTTCCATGAGATCCGGACCGATGCCAGTCGTCACCTCGTAACCCTTCGCATCCAGATGACGGCTGACGGGACCAGGTGTCGTGAATCGTGGAAACTCGAGGTGCGCCCCCTTGATGATCTCGAACCTGCCCGCCAATGAGGCGGGACTCTCGATGGCCGTTCCGCAGACTTCGCCGTCCCCCTGCGCGGCATGCGTGTCGCCGACCGAGAACAACGCACCCTTAACCTCGATGGGCAGGTAAAGCACGGTGCCGGCGCCGATGTCGTGAATGTCCATGTTGCCGCCGACGCGACGTGGCGGCAGCACGCTGTGCACACCTGCTTCGACGGGAGCGACGCCAATCGTGCCGCAGAAGGGTTTCAGCGGCACGCGCCCGCCGAGGCCAAACATAGCGGGCGATAGCAGATCCCGCCCGTATTTCCAGATGTGCAGGGCGGGCTCAGGAAACTGGTCGGTCAGCAGTCCGAAGCCGGGAATGTTCGCGGTCCATCCCCATCCCGATGGGGCGAACGACAGCAAGGTCACTTTGAGGGCGTCGCCCGGTTCTGCGCCATCGATATAGACTGGCCCCACCACAGGGTTCACCTTCGTGAAGTCCAGTTGTGCGAGGTCGGCGACGGTCGATTTCGCGCTCAACTGACCGCCGGACGCGTCTATCGAATAGAACTCGACGCGTTCGTCTGGCTCGATGGTCAGGACAGGTGCGAGCGCGTTGTCCCAACCTAGGTGGCTCTGGTGCTCATGAATCGTGTGGAGCGTGTTATTCAGTTCGTTCATGGCGTGCTCGCTGGAAAATTCCGGCTGCGCCAACCGGCTCATTTCGACGACTGGGAGTCGCATAGCGCGTCAGCTGCCTCTTCGTTCAGCATAGCGCCGGTATCCGATCTGGCATCAAGCTGATGGTGAAGACTGACTTGCGCACGCCGCCAGCTTGTCCGGGGCAGGGGTGAGCAATACGGGTGCATCGGTGAAGTCCACGACAGTGTGCTTCGGCAAAATGTGAGGAACAACAGCAGATCGCCGGCTACCCCGTGGCGATCGGTACCGAAGCGCGTTGACTGCAGGACAGTCAGCCATCGTTAGCGATCCCAGGCAATTACACTGAGCCAGATTCGTAGCGGAACAGAACGTCGGATTCTGCAAAGCCTGCCGCTGGCGAAGCGAAACTGTTGCTGAGGACGGAACACTTCCGACTGCCATGCAGAACCACTGACTAACATGCCAGCATGTCAACTTCCCTGACTCGCGTGCATTCACCCATGTGACTTACCGGCACCCTTTCTCAATAAGGGAATCTACCTGGCAAGAAGCAGGCTGGATGTGGATTTAACAAAGTTAGAATCATGATTCTAATTGAGCAATACACATGCTCAGAGAGGTATCAGGGAGGTAGCCGCTGCGCTGAACCTTGCGATCCCAGGCGCCAACAGTGCGCGCAAGTCGGCGAGCCGAGCGGCAAAGCAGATGGCGGCTCGGGAAACGCGCCCCTCAAGGCAGCACAAGCAGAGCGATTTCATTTCGCCAGGAGACAGTCATGTTAAGTCCCCACGAATTCACCACATTAATGCTGCTCGACCATAACCCCGATCAGATCGACCCGGACCGTATCGAGATCCGTACGCTCATGGAACACCGACTGGCGGCACTGGAGCCCCTTGCCTCAGGCAGCCGGCGTCCTCGCATTACACCGGAGGGTCATGCCATTCTGCAGGCTGTTGCGCGCATCCGATGAGTGACTGTGACATTCGCATGTCCGCATGTGGCGGGAACCCAGCGGCGCTATCAACGGCAGTCGGCCTGGGTTGAAATAGCGGGGCGGTAATCGGCAACCCGACGTGAGGAGGCACTGATGAGAGAGTCGTGGCCTGGGATTGTGTCAGGAATAGTCGTACTGGTGATAGCGGCGATCGCGGTGGCCGGGCACTATCGTCGCGAGCGTCGTCGTGAGCAGTTGCTCCGGAATCTGGATCATCACGACTGGTGCCGTTGGGTCCGGGTCCGCAGATGACCGCAGGTGACTGTTTCGCAAAGCATGAAGCGGTGTCGGGCGCCAGCGCGGTTCCGGGATACCGGCTTGCCCTGCGATCATGCGAATCCGGCTACAGAACCGTATGGCACAAAGCCACGTCGACGAGGTGAGTATGTGGTGGGACCAGCATGCGGAGCAGGATCTCTCACATATACAGGCCGCGGTCTGTCAGCTGGAGCGTCTGGGCAACAGGCTCGGGACCGTCGAGGTCAGTGCCGTGATGAATCCGGAGTACTGGCGAACGCGCATCCGCGAGGTGATGGCACGCCCTGACGTGCCGCCTCGCATCGTGCAGAAGGGGCTGGCTCTTCTGGCGAGGCTGGACCGTCTGCCTGGCGCGCCGCGCACGGAGGGGCGCGACGAGTGGTAATCGTTGCCCTCAACAACTCAAGATCTGATGGTGACGACTGCCGCCTGAAGCCAGCGTGTCTGGTTTCTCCGAAGCCTTGTTGTTCATGATGGCGTCCCGAATTAGTGGGCGCACACCGTGTCCCGGGTGTTATCCAAGCAGTTCACGATGCAATGCGATGAACTCCTGGGCGAGCTTGTGGCGGGGATCGAAGTGAATCATCGGCCGCGCATATTGATGAGACTCCCGAATCTTCACGGAGGAGGACAACCGGGACGCCAGCACCGGCAAACCCTCACTGACCAGTTCCTCGACCAGCTGGAGCGGCAGGCTTGCGCGGGGTTGAAACTGGTTGATCACGATTCCCTCGACCTCGAGTCCGGAATTGTGGTCCTGCTGAATCTCCTTGACGTTGTCGAGCAGCGTGTACAAGGCGCGACGGGAAAAATCGTCGCAGTCGAAGGGAATCAGGCAGCGTTCAACCGCAATCAGCGCGGAGCGGGTGTAGAAATTCAATGCCGGCGGCGTGTCGATATAAATTGCATCGTACGCATCCAGTTCATTGAGCGCGTCACGCAGCTTGTAGATTTTGTAGCGCGATTCGAGCTTGCCGTGCAGCGCATCGAGATCGGGATGGGAGGGCATGACATCGAGATTCTCGAATGGCGTGGGATGGATGAACGTCGACGCGGGCGTCGGCCTGAAGCTGAAGTTCAGGGCGGTTTCGAAGAAGTCCGCCACGCTCGGCTTGAGGTCGCTCGCCTGTTCGCCGAGAAGATACTGGCTTGAGTTGCCCTGCGGATCGAGGTCAATGACGAGTGTACGCATCCCCTCGCTGGCGTTGATCGCCGCGAGGTTGCATACGATGGTCGATTTGCCGACTCCACCCTTCTGATTGAATATGACACGCCGCATTTGCCTCTGCCCCTTATTTGATGATCGCCCGGAACGCACAGCTTACCGCAGTGGAGTTGCAGCGCGGCGACCCGTTCGGTTGAGCCGTCATCGTCAGGGCTAACTGCCGGGACAACTGCGGGGGGAGCGCGTATTCAACGGTATGCCCAAGCGTCACGTTGCCCGATTGCACGCGGCCCGCGACAGACCGCTCGCGACACACTCGCAGTGCAGGAAGATCGGCAGTTACGACTGAGGTGTGAACCCGTCGAGAGTGATGCCCAGTTCGGCTGCCAGATGCTCGACAAGCGCCCGAAGTTGAACCAGCTCTTCTCTCTGGCGCTTCTGCTCCGCCTTCAGGGCCTCGACTTCGTCGGACGAGACTGACTCCTCGACGGCGCCACGCCCGGGGGCTTCATTCAAACTGACTTCGCCGCACAGCAAATGCATCCAGCGATTTTCGCGCTCGCCTGGCGTGCGTGGCAGTTTGACTACGCGTGGCGGTTCGCGGGTCGCGAGCTCGTCCAGAAACGCCTCCACCGACGAGACATCGGCAAAGCCATGCAGCCGCGCGCTGTTCAACCGCAACTCCGCCGCCGTCTGTGGGCCACGCAGGAACAGCGTCGCGAGCAACGCAGCCGCCTGAGCCGGTATCCCCAGTACACGATTGATGTTGTGTTCGAAGCGCGTTACGCGGCTGCTGCTGCCTTCCAGCACCAGGCTCAGGCGTTTCAGACTGTCGATGGCGGCAAGTACGTCTGCCTCGGTGACGCTCATGACCGGGACTCGCGCAGTCTTCTGGTTGCAGCCCGATGTCAGTGCATTGAGCGTCAGCGGATAGGTGTCGGGCACCGTGTGCTGCTTCTCAAGCAGCACGCCCAGCACGCGCGCCTCAAGCGCCGTCAGGGAACGGATTGCCGGGTTCGAAAAAGCTTCGGGAGTGGAATTCATAGGGAACGTCGCAACACAGTTACCTGTGTGCGAACCTGAGAGTGGGTCCGGCAGGAAAGTCTGTCTGTGGGTCTATGATAACTGGCGCGGGCGCCGCGCACGAGCAGCCCTTGCCGCCGACATCGATCACGCCTGTGCTGTCTCACTCGCCGAAACGGTTCTATATCGGCGCGGGCGTGACGTGGTACGGCTTGCCCGATCCGCTATGCCGGTAGCGGCTTCATCCAGACTCAACATTCGCAGTTGCCGCGTGCTCGATGGCTGAAATCGTGCGTGTGCTCGAACGGCCGACGCCGGATGCTGCGCGTCAAATCCCTGCCTCGTGTTCCGAACCCGTCTTCGGTCCGAGCCGGTCGCTGCTGGAGGGCGCATGCACGTCCCGCGACGCGAATCCCGCCTCGTTCTGCGGAAGGTCGAACCACTCCGGATGAGTGCACGTTTCGCGAATGTCGGCAAGGCCAGAGGACCAGTGGTCCAGCATCGTGTTATAGCCGAACTGAAAATCCTTGAAGTGATTCTCGTACGGCTTGTCCCGGTAGATCAGCTGCACGACGTTGTAGCGCTTGTCGGTCGACATCAGCGCCGCGATCTTGCACCACGGGTCGCTTTGAAGCGCCTCGGCACTCACATGACGCAAAACCTCTCGAAGGGTCCGGCGCAGCAACTGATCGTGACGCACGTGATGAGTCACGGCTCTCGTCCGGCTGGAGTACTGGATGTCCTTGGTCCGGCCGTCCACCTGTTCCATGTTCGCCGGCAATTCGCCGCGTGCGCTCCAGAGATCGACCTGGAAGGCGAGGGTGTCGCGCCGGGGAATCTGTCCGAGCACCTCGGATAACGGTGTATTCGAGACGAGGCCGCCGTCCCAGTAGAACTCCCCGTCCACTTCGACGGCGGGAAAGCCCGGCGGCAACGCGCCGGACGCCATGAAGTGCTCGGGTCTCAACGTGATGTCCTTGTTATCGAAGAACGTCAGATTGCCTGTCGCCACATTGACGGCGCCCACGCACACGCGCATGCCGCCCCGGTTGATGCGGTCGAAATCGGCGAACCGCGTGAGCGTGCTGCGCAGCGCCGAGGTGTCGTAATGGCTTGCCTCGATCACCTGGCGCGCCCAGGGTCCCAGCGGCTGCGGAAAACGCGGCGCAAAGAAACCGCTCTGGCCTTCGAGGAGCGCGCGGGTCGAATACCACGCGGCAAATGCCTGCCGGTAGGCGTCGGAGATTTCGAACAGGCGGCTCTCGAACTCCGACGGCCAGAAGTTCAGCGCGGAAGCCGGCTGGCAGATGGCCGTCCAGAACTGCTTCAGTGCGTCGACGCGCGCTTCGGGTGCATTTCCGGCGATGATCGCCGTGTTCAGCGCGCCGATCGAGATGCCGGCCACCCAGTTCGGATGAATGTCAGCCTCGGCAAGCCCTTCATAGACCCCAGCCTGATAGGAACCCAGCGCGCCGCCGCCTTGCAGGACGAGCGCGACGCTCTCGTACTGCCGCGCGATTGTTTCGTTGAGCGTCACAAGGGCGCGGTTTGTTTCGATCGCCATATGAACCTCGCTGTAAATGCAACGATCGTAACCCGCCTGACCCTGGCCGGTTGCGGTGCGACGGCAAGGTGTTCTCCAACGGTGCGACCGTACGTGGTCAGCGGTTCTGCTAGTCGGCCACCAGGTGGTCGTTGGCTGCTTCGCCCAGTGCCAGCGCGAGATCCGCGAGGATGTGCCGTGCCTCGACGACTTCCAGCACAGGCAGATCAACATGTCAGTTCTATGGCAGCCGATTCGCACGATACGTAGAACGAACCCATCATGCGTGCGCCGGCGCGACGCCCCGGTTGCGGCCGGAGTCGACCTTGCGATTATGTAGTCGACTCGCTACAAAGGTGTGGCGACATCATGCAAATATCGGCTATAAAGTCGAAGTAAGGAATGGACGCCAAACTGGCTTATGCAAAGAGCATCCGGATACCTTGAACCGCTCGCATCGAAGTGTCGACTGCGCGTCGACTGCGTTGAGCGGCGTGGGAGGGAGCCGAAGCTTGTCCGACATGGCGCATACTGGTCGCGTTCACGCCCGGCTTCGAGCTTCTGCGGGACTCTGCGGCTGCGGAGAGGAGACCTCGACAGATGGACCCCGTCTGGATGCCCGATTGGATGCCGCCGGACGCAGTCGGCGGTTGAGCGCTGGAGAGTATGACTACCATGGAGTACGTGATGGCAAGCAAACCACAATGGCGTACGCTGTTCTCTCTGACTTTCCTGTCGTTGGCACTGTTGGGCAATGGAGCCCGCGCACAGTCGGTCCCGATCGTTACGGGCGAGCAATGGACCACCTCTTCGGATGAGGCCAAGAAGGCATATCTGGTTGGCATTGCCAATCTGCTTGAGGTCGAACGCGCCTACTACGGTGGCAATGCGCCGGCCGATAGCCAGGATATCGCACCGCGTTTCGTGAAAGGCATGCAAGGTCAAACCCTCGACAGCGTGCGTCAGGGTCTCGACAACTACTACGCCGCCAATCCTACGAAAATCCAGCATCCGGTAATCGAGACCATCTGGTTTCAAATGGTCCTGCCCGGTCTGAAAAAGAACCCGTAACGGAGATCGATCATGAAACGACTTCGCTGGATTGCGGTGATTGCGGCTATGCCGATCGTGATCGGATGCACGGACATGACGCCAAGGCAGCAGGGAACGATGAGTGGTGCTGCAATCGGCGCCGCTGGGGGGGCCGGTATTGCTGCCATCTCGGGCGGCGACGCCTGGACCGGTGCGATCATCGGCGGCGCCGCCGGCGGAGTGGCCGGCAATATCAGGGGCGGCCGCCAGTAATATCGCCGTGCCGGTGCGGGGTGTGAGCCGCGCATCGGCCGGATTGAAGAAGGCTCGAGCCTCACGCCTCACGAGGTCGAGCTGTGCAGTTGGATCGTCGTCCGCCGTTTAATCATTGTGACAACAGGAGAAAATTCAATGAAAGCAATTCACGCAATCAAACTGGCAAGCGGCGCGCTGCTCGTGATGGCCTCCATCCAGGCCTATGCCCAAACGAGCGAAGCGGCGCCTGCCGCCGAGACCCCGGCCCCGAGCGCCAAGAGCCAGCACAAGGCAGATAGCGCGGCCAACCGCGCGCTGGGACGAAAAGTTCGTACCGCGCTCTCCAAGTCGCTGGGGGTCGGCGCGTCGCATATCACCGTTCGCGCAAGCCATGGCGCCATCGTTCTGCAAGGCACGGTGCCGGAACAGGCCATGAGCGATCAGGCAACCGATATCGCCAAGGGCGTGGACGGTGTCACTTCGGTGAAGAACGCGCTGTCGATCCGCGCTGAAGGGACGTAAGCGCACCCGTCAGGCTCGTTCCTGCCGCCTGGCGCTCGTGGAGCGTGCTGCCGTTTTTTCACCGCGGTAGCGCGCTAACCGCGAGCCGCCTCGCGCACGAAATCGATTCGACTGGCAGGACGTTCACCGGGACGATCCTGTTGTAGAGCTTTCGTGCTGACGCGGAACCTTCCTGGAGGAATGAGGAAGCCATGTTTGCCCGCCCGGGTCATGCTTCTGTCTCTACGCCCTCAAAGGCACGGACACGCATTGCCGTGCGTCACGCAATGCTCATCGGTGTTGCGTTGCTGGCGCTGACGGGCTGCGCGCAGCCGTGGCAGCAGTTCCAGCCCGGCGAAGACCAGTCGGCGATCATTGCCCGCCTGGGTCCGCCGCGCGAGGTTTATGAACTGCCGGGCGGCGGCAGACGGCTGATGTGGCCGACGCAGCCCATGGGTGTCACGACCGTCGCCGCCGACGTGGATGCATCCGGCAAGATCCTGAACGTGCGTCAGGTGCTGCAGGCGAGGGAGTTCTATCGCGCGGAGATCGGCAAATGGACGCGCGAGGATGTACTCATCAATTTCGGCCGTCCCGTGCAGACCGCATTCTTTCGGCGAACGCAAAGAGAGGTGTGGTCGTATCGATATGTTGAAAACAACATCACGCACCTTCTTTTCAACTTCTCATTCGACACCGACGGCATTTTGCGTGAAACGCAGAAGACGCCTGACCCGCTGCGTGAGCGGGATATCCGCAGATTCTGAACCACTGGTTTTGCCGTTAGCCCGTCCAATGTCCGATGCACTGCCTGATTCGGCACATATCACGCCTCGGAGCCTCAAACCACGCCAAGCAGCTCTTTCAGTTGCGCGGTTTTCGACCGGCTGACCGGCACCTGGGTCTGCTCGGCATCGTCCATCACCAGATTGACGCTTTCGTCTGACTTGATCAGTTCGACCGCATACGGAAGGCTGACGATATGGCTGCGGTGCACGCGCAGGTAGATGCTGTCGTCCAGCCGCAGTTCGAGATCGGCGAGCGAGAGATTGGACAGATAGTGGTCGTCCTTTGTGACGATGGTCGTGTAGTGCCCGTAACCCTGGAAGCGCACGATGTCCTTGAGGTCGATCAGGATCACCCGGTTTTTCCGGTAGACAGGAATCTTGAAGAGGCGGCGCGGTTCTGCGAGATGACCGCCCGATCCGTGTCCGGACGGCTCGGTCGTGAGATCGGTGACGTCGTAGAAGATCATGCAGGTGCCGCACGTGCCGCCGATGCCGGTCATCCGTGAGACCTTGATCATCAGGATCCGGTCGGGGATGTTGATCATCATCGCAACCGGCGGCGGCGACTTCACCGGGCAACCGCCCGCATCGCGCGACTCCAGCAAAAAACGCAGTTTGTCGCGGCTCTTTTCCGGGTGCAACTGCACCACATCGATTCCGAACAGCTTGTCCTGCTGAACCCCAAGCGATTGCTCGCCGGCCGGCCCGAGAATCTGCAGGGCGACGTCGTTGAACGCGGTCACGTGACCCTGCGCGTCGAGCCATACCATCCCCGGATTGAACTGCTCCAGTTTGTGCTGAAACGTCTCCCCACGACGCGGTTCCGACGCCGCTAAAAGGGCGTGTTCAGGCGGTTTCATGCCAGGTCTCCTGCCCTCATGGGGCTGTCAACGCTCTCAGGCGAATTGTCTCCGTTGTATGTCTTTTCCGCATTTCGCGCAAGTTTCGGACCGTTCACGCAGAGAATTCCTCAGTTCGGGAAATCCGTATTGAAAATCTGCCGCGCGTCGTGGAATGGTCCAGTAACGGTGGCGGCCTGCGCGCCCCTGGCACGGAATCATCCGCCGCCGAACCGGTTTCATGCACGTTTTACGGTGATTGGCGCGCGTGCGCCACCACTCGGGAAATCGCGTTGAATTGCTGCATTGCATTGTGAAATGCTCGACAAAGGCCGATGACGCTCCACATCGTGGGCGGATGACAACCCAAGGAGGCCCAGGTGATCCCTCGACCATTCGAATATCACGTCCCGCGCACCTTGCCCGAAGCCATCGCGCTTCTCGGCGAACTGGGCGACGAAGCGAAACTGCTTGCCGGCGGACATAGCCTGTTGCCGATCATGAAGCTGCGTTTTGCCGAACCGGGCCATCTGATCGACCTCGGCAAGCTGAGCGAGCTCAAAGGCATTCAGGAAGTCGCCGGTGAAATCCGCATCGGTGCGATGACGACCGAGAACGAACTGATCTGGTCCACGTTGCTGCAAGCGAAGTGTCCGCTGATTGTCGAAGGTGCGCGCCAGATTTCGGATCCGCAGGTTCGCTACCGCGGTACGCTGGGCGGCGATATCGCGCACGGCGATCCGGGCAACGATCATCCCGCGCTGATGCTGGCGCTCGATGCGTCGTTTGTGCTCGCGGGCGGTCAGGGCGAACGTGTCGTACCGGCAGACGGTTTCTTTCTCGGCACCTACATGACGCTGCTTGAACCGGGCGAGATCATGACCGAGATCCGTGTTCCGACGCCGCAGGCCGGTACCGGCTCCTGCTACGCGAAGCTGAAGCGCAAGACCGGCGACTTCGCGACAGCCGCCGCGGCCGTGACACTGCGCATGAGCAACGGCGCCGTCAGCGACGTTCGCATTGCCTTGACCAACGTCGCGCCGGTCGCGCTGAGAGCAAAGGCCGCGGAGCAGTCGCTGGTCGGCAAGCCGTTCGACGAAGCGGCCATTGCGGAAGCGGCGCGCCTCGCGATGGACGTATGCGAGCCGGTCGCCGATCTGCGCGGCGACATCGAATACAAAACGGCGATGGCGGGCGAGATGACGCGGCGAGCATTGACCACCGCGTATTCGCGGTCAGCACACTGAAGCCGGTTCACGGAGAATACGACATGAACAGAAAGGCCATGGTGTCGTTCACGCTGAACGGCAAGGAAACGGATGTGGTGGTGGAGCCTCGTGAACTGCTGATCCACACGCTGCGCGAAAAGTGTCTGCATACCGGCCCTCATATCGGTTGTGAGACGTCGCATTGCGGCGCGTGTACGGTCGACTTCAACGGTATGTCGGTCAAATCCTGTACGGTCCTTACAGTGCAGGCTGAAGGCGCGGCGGTGTTCACCGTCGAGGGGCTCGCGCCGGGCGGCGAACTACATGCATTGCAGGAAGGCTTCATGCAGGAACACGGTCTGCAATGCGGTTTCTGTACGCCGGGCATGCTGATGCGCGCGTGGCGATTGTTGCAGGAGAACCCGAACCCGACCGACGAAGAGATCCGCTACTGGATGGCAGGCAACCTGTGCCGCTGCACGGGCTATCAGAACATCGTGAAGGCCGTGCAATACGCGGCGCGCAAGTTGCGCGGCGAAGCGGTCGAAACATCGCATCCGCTGACCTCAGCGGCCGCGCACTGACGCCCGGGAGCCACGCCATGGGAAATATCGACGCCAATCTCGATCGTCTGGCCGCGCTGGAGGGCATGGGTTGCTCGCGCAAACGCCGCGAGGACCCGCGTTTCATTCAGGGCAAGGGCACCTACGTCGACGACATCAAGATGCCGGGCATGCTGTTCGGCGTGATGGTCCGCAGTCCGTATGCGCATGCGCGCGTGAAGAAGATCGACAAGTCGCGCGCACTCGCGCATCCCGGCGTGCACGCCGTGCTGACCGCCGACGATCTGAAGCCGCTCAAGCTGCACTGGATGCCGACGCTCGCGGGTGACGTGCAGGCCGTGCTGGCCGACGAAAAGGTCTGCTTCCAGAATCAGGAGGTGGCGTTCGTCGTTGCCGACGACCGCTATGTGGCCGCCGATGCCGCCGAACTCGTGGAAGTCGAATACGAGGAACTGCCGGCGGTGATCGATCCGCTCGCGGCACTGGCGCCGGATGCGCCCGTGATCCGCGAGGACATCCGCGACAAACAGGCCGGTGCGCATGGCGCGCGCAGGCATCCCAATCACATCTTCACCTGGAACATCGGCGACAAGGACAAGACTGACCGCGTCTTCGATAACGCCGACGTCACCGTCGTGCAGGACATGCTGTATCCGCGCGTGCATCCGTGTCCGCTGGAGACCTGCGGCTGCGTTGCCTCGTTCGACAAGGCGCGTGGCGATCTGACGGTCTACATCACGTCGCAGGCGCCGCATGTCGTACGTACGGTGGTCGGCCTGCTGTCGGCGATTCCCGAATCGAAAATCCGCATCATTTCGCCGGACATCGGCGGCGGCTTCGGCAACAAGGTGGGCGTGTATCCCGGCTACGTGACGTCGATCGTCGCGTCGATCGTGCTCGGGCGGCCCGTCAAGTGGATTGAGTCGCGCGCCGAGAACCTGAGCAGTACGGCTTTCGCGCGCGACTACCACATGACGGGCGAACTGGCCGCCGATCGCGACGGGCGCATCAAGGCGCTGCGTGTCCACGTCACCGCCGACCACGGCGCCTTCGACGCCTGCGCCGATCCGACCAAATGGCCCGCCGGCATGTTCCATGTCTGCACCGGCTCCTATGCGATACCGAATGCGTTCGTCTCGGTCGACGGCGTCTACACAAACAAGTTTCCTGGCGGTGTCGCCT
The DNA here is from genome assembly GCF_004361815.1 of Paraburkholderia sp. BL10I2N1. NCBI lineage: Bacteria > Pseudomonadati > Pseudomonadota > Betaproteobacteria > Burkholderiales > Burkholderiaceae > Paraburkholderia > Paraburkholderia sp. BL10I2N1. Next base: position 3,523,574 of record NZ_SNWA01000001.1, read on the forward strand.
ATCGATGCTCGTTCAGGGTGACCGAGGCGGTCTATCTGATCGAGCGGATGGTGGACGTGCTCGCGCAGAAACTCGGTATCGACAAGGTCGAAATCCGTCTGCGCAATTTCATCCGCAAGGAGCAGTTTCCCTACACCACGCCGCTCGGCCTCGAATACGATTCGGGCGACTACGAACCTGCGCTCAGGAAGGTGCTGGCAGCCGTCGACTACCCGGCGCTGCGTGCCGAACAGGCTGGGCGCCGGGCCGAACCGGACGCCGAATGGTTGATGGGCATCGGTGTGGTGAATTTCACCGAAATCGTCGGTGCGGGACCCTCGAAGATGTGCGACATCCTGGGCGTCGGCATGTTCGACTCCTGCGAGATACGCGTGCATCCCGACGGTTCGGCCATCGCGCGCATGGGCACGATTACGCAAGGGCAGGGTCACCAGACCACTTACGCGCAGATCATCGCGTCCGAGGCGGGTATACCGGCGTCGGTGATTACGGTCGAGGAAGGGGACACGTCCACCGCGCCCTACGGACTCGGCACCTATGGCTCACGCTCCACGCCGGTAGCGGGTGCCGCGGTCGCGCGGGCGTCGCGCAAGATCCGCGAGAAGGCCCGGCAGATCGCCGCGCATCTGCTAGAAGCGAGCCCGAACGACGTCGAGTTCGATCTCGACCGCTTCGTGCTCAAGGGGTCGCCCGGGCAGTTCAAGACGGTCAAGGAAGTGGCCTGGGCGGCGTACAACAACGTGCCCGAAGGCATGGAGATGGGCCTTGAAGCCGTCGACTACTACGACCCGCCTAACTTCACGTTTCCGTTCGGCGCGTATGTGTGCGTGCTCGAGGTGAACCGCTATACGGGCGAAACGCGGGTGCGCCGCTTCTACGCACTCGACGACTGCGGCACGCGGATCAACCCGATGATCATCGAAGGCCAGATCCACGGTGGCTTGACGGAGGGCTTCGCGGTATCGATGGGGCAGGAAATGCCCTACGACGAAGGCGGCAATCTGCTGGGCGCCACGTTGCTGGATTACTTCGTGCCGACTGCCGTGGAGACGCCGCATTGGGAGACTGATTTCACGGTTACGCCGTCTCCGCATCATCCGATCGGGGCGAAGGGCGTTGCCGAATCGCCGCACGTCGGCTCGATTCCGTGTTTCACGGCGGCCATGGTCGATGCGTTTGCGCATCTGGGCGTGACGCATATGAACATGCCGCATAACGCGTATCACGTGTGGCAGCAATGCCGCGCGCTCGGACTGACGAGGCAGTAGCGGGCAGCCGCACAGGCGCCGCGCGCGCCTCCATCCGTCACACACGCGAAAGGTGGCTTCATGAAAGTCGTACTTGAAAAAGTGTTTCCCCTCGCTGCCACGGCGGACAGCGCATGGCAGTTGATGCAGGACATCGAGGCCGTGGCCGGATGCATGCCGGGCGCGAAGATCACCGAGCGCATCGACGCGACGCATTACAAAGGGACCATCACTGTGCGGCTTGGGCCGGCCACGATGTCGTTCAAGGGTGAGATCGAGGTGATCGACCTCGATGCACCGGCGCGCAGCCTGCATCTGGTGGGCAAAGGCGCGGATGCGACGGGTACGTCGGCGGCGTCGATGGATCTCGTCGCTGCGGTGCGAGCCGCGGGTGATGCATGCGAGCTGACCGGCAGGAGCGAGGTGACGATGAGCGGCAAGGCGGCCGCCCTCGGCGGGCGCCTGATGCAGCCGGTGGCGGACCAGATGCTCAAACAGTTTGTGGCCAACTTCGCGGCGCGTCTCGCGACCTTGCAGTCGGCTGCCGCGTCATTGTCCGATGCCGAAGCGGCTTCCGTGACGCCTGAGAACGACGCACCGCATTCCGAACTGAACGGCCTCGCGCTGGCGTGGGCCGTCATACGTGACTGGCTGCGCGGCCTTTTCTCCCGCAAGACGGCCTGAGTATCGAGGCGTCCATGGCGACCGATCGGATGAACGACGTCGTGAGCCTGCAGCAGCGGCTGGAGCGGCATGGCTTTATCGCCGAGCGCAGCTTTGCCGCCACCTTGCTGCTGACGATGGAGATGCGCCGCCCGCTGTTGCTGGAAGGCGAGGCCGGTGTCGGCAAGACGGAAGTCGCCAAGGCGCTGGCGCGGCTGCTCGATACGCGACTCATTCGCCTGCAATGCTACGAAGGCCTCGATGTGCACTCAGCGCTGTACGAGTGGAACTATCAGCACCAGTTGCTGGCGATCAAATTGCTGGAGCAGGACGAGCGGTCTATCCCGGACAAGGAACAGGATATTTTCTCCGCACGCTATCTGCTCAAGCGTCCACTGCTCGAAGCGATCACGACGACACCCGCGCCGGTTTTGCTGATCGACGAAATCGACCGCACCGACGAGGCATTTGAAGCCTATCTGCTGGAGCTGCTCTCCGATTTCCAGCTGTCGATTCCGGAACTGGGCGTAATACGCGCGACCGAGCGGCCGTTCGTGATTCTGACTTCGAACGGCACCCGGGAGATCTCCGATGCACTGCGCCGTCGATGTCTGTACCAGTACGTCGACTATCCGGGTTTCGAGAAGGAGTTGCGCATCGTCCGCACCCAGGTTCCCGACGTGCCGGAGAAGCTGGCGCGACAGATCGTCGAATTCGTGCAGTCGGTTCGGCAGATGGATATGCAGAAAAAGCCCGGCCTGGCGGAAACGCTCGACTGGGTGGCCGCACTGCTGCGTCTCGGCGTGAGCGCGATCGATACGGACGGCGTCGAACAGATCATGGATTCACTCTCCGCGCTGCTGAAGACGCGCGAGGATCAGGCCGGCCTGACACGGCCGGTCGTTGAAAAACTGGTGGCGTCATGTTGACGGGCATTCCTTGCGCTGCGGATCGCGCGTTGCCACGAGGGGTGGAAGCGGCATTGGTCGCGCGCTATACCGGCTTTGCCCAATGGCTGCGCGCCAACGATTTTCATGTGACCAGCAGCGACGTGGCCGCCTCGATGGAGGTCGCGGAACGCATGGGACAGCTGGACAGCATGTTGCTGCGCTGGAGCCTGCGCTCGTTGCTGTGTTCGCGCGCGGAAGAATGGCGGCGCTTCGACGCACTGTTCGACGCTTATTTCATGCGGCCGAATCGCCGCAAACTGGTCGAAACACGAGCCGGCGGTGCCGGCCGGATCGAGCCGGACACCAGCGCAGGAGACAACCGGGATGACAGCGAAGGCCAACCGCTGTCTCTGACCGGACGCGGCGGTGAGCCGGCATCCGCGAGTGGCCGTGCAGCCGGGCAGGGAGCATCCGCGGAAACCTCGTTTGCGCACGCGGACTTCCGTCACCTCAACCAGCCCGACGAACTGTTTGCCATCGACGACGCGATCCGGCGTTTCGCGCGGCGTTTGCGGGGTATCCAGATTCGCCGCGAAGCGCGCGCGAGCGCCGGCCGTGTCATCGACATGGCATGGACGATCAGGCGCAGCATTTCGAGCGGCGGCCAGCCACTCGATCTCGCGTGGCGGCGCAAGCGGCGGCTGCGGCCGCGCATCGTGCTGCTGCTCGACGTGAGCCGCTCGATGAGCCTGTACAGCTTCTTCTATCTGCGGCTCGCACGCGTCCTGAGTGCGCGGGTCTCCGACGTGCATTGCTTCATCTTCCATACGCGGCTGGTGGGCGTCGAACAGGCCTTGCGCGACCCCGATCCATGGCGCTCGCAGGAGCGCCTGCAATTGCTCTCGGCAGGGTGGGCAGGGGGCACGCGCATCGGCGACAGTCTCGAGGAATTCAATCAGCAGCATGCAACGAGGCTGCTTCATTCACGCACGGCCGTCGTGGTTGTGAGCGACGGCTACGATGCGGGCGACCCCGCGTCCCTGCAACAGGCGCTCGCGAAGATCCGGCGGCGTTGCCGGTGTCTCGTCTGGCTCAACCCGCTTGCGAGCCATGCCGGTTTCACACCTGCAAGCGTCGGCATGCAGGCAGCCATGCCCTATGTCGATCTGCTGGCGGGCGCGCGCGATCTGGCAAGTCTCGAACGCGTATTACCTCAAGTGTTGTCCGTCCTGCAATGAAGGCCGATACCCTTTTACAGCTCGAACAGCGGCTGATCGACGAAGCCGAGCCGTTTGCGGTGGTGACCGTGATTCGCGCGGCGCCGCCCACTTCCGCGTGGGTGGGTGCCCAGGCGCTGGTGGATAACGACGGGGCTCTGCACGGCTGGATCGGCGGCGGCTGTTCACGGGCGATCGTGATCGAGGCGGCCCGCCAGGCGATCCGATCGGGACTGCCGAAGCGCGTTCGCATCAGCAACGAGCGGGTAGCGCCGGAGGCCGATGTCGAGGCGCACGCCATGCCGTGTGCCAGCAATGGCGCGATGGAACTCTTCATACAGCCTACGGTGCCCGCGCCGTCCGTGCTCGTGCTGGGTTCGACGCCCACGGCGCTGGAAGCCTGTGTGCTGGCGCAGCGTGTCGGGCTGCGCGTATCTGCGGCAGCCCACGTTACCGCGCCGCTGGCTGCGCTCGGCTTGCAACGGGTGATCCAGGGGTTCGATGCCGACGCCCTGAACGGGGTCGAGCCGCAACTGATTCTGGTGGCGACCCAGGGCGACAGCGACGAAGACGCCCTTGAAGCAGCCTTGCGCAGCGTTGCCGCGGTGGTGTTGCTGGTCGCCAGCCGGCGCAAGGCGGACAGGTTGCGTGAAGCGATGCTGGCGCGCGGAATTACCCCAGCACGCCTTGCTGCGCTCTATGCGCCTGCCGGCCCTGCGATCCACGCGCACACGCCGCAGGAGATTGCGCTGGGCGCGGTCGCCGGGCTGGTCACGCTGCGCCGCGAACTGGAGCAGGCGGCCGCCGATGCGTCCGCCTCGATGCTGGCTGGAGCCGAAACGGTGCCGGTTTTGCCGCCGTGCGAATCGATAGCCTCGGTCGAACTTTCTCCGGCGCGTTATCTCAACCCCGTTTGCGGTATGGCCATCGATATCGCATCGGCGAAGCATGTGATCGACAGCCAGGGACAGCGCGTCTATTTCTGTTGCGACGGCTGCAAGATCGAGTTCGAACGCGATCCCGACAGGTATCTGGCGATTGCGCGAGGCACAGCGCACAAGGCGAGAACATAAGCGACACGGGGAGGATGACCGGGCCACCGTGCGCGCCGACGTTCTCGGCGGTCGTGCTGGCTGCCGGGTTGTCATCACGGATGCAGGGTCAGCACAAGTTGCTGCTGCCGATCGGCGGACAGCCGGCCGTCAGGCGCACAGTGAGTGCACTCGCCGCAGCGGGCCCGGAGGAAATCGTGGTGGTGACCGGCTTCAAAGGGCGTGCCGTCATGGAAGCGCTGGATGGCTTGCCGGTCAGGTTCCAGAGCAATCCGCGCTACGAAGAAGGACAAATGACGTCGGTAGCGGCTGGTGTGGGCGCACTCGGCGCCCCCTGCAACGTGGTGATGGTTTGCCTCGCGGACCAGGTGCTGCTGGATGCTGCCGACTACCGGGAACTGATCGGCGCGTTTGCCGCGATGTCGCACGGGTCGATCCTGGTTCCGGTATTCAACGGGCAGCGCGGCAATCCGGTGGCTTTTTCGGCGAGCTATGCAGCAGAGGTCATCAGCGGACACGTCAATCCCGGGTGCCGCAAACTGATTGCCGAGCATCCCGAGGAGGTCTTCGTCCATGAAGCCGCGCATGATCGCTTCACGATCGATATGGACACGCCCGAGGATTACGCGCGCATTCTGGCGCGCGTCGGCTTGAATTAATCGCGGGTCAATCGTGGACGAGCGTGGAGAAAAAAAGAAATGCCCAGTCCGGAGACTGGGCAAAACCACCAGGCTTCTGGCGGAGGAGGAGTTCTATATCGGCAAGAGCAGGCCCGCGCTTTCGTCTTGCATGGCTTCCCTGTGGTGGCCGGTACTTTTACCGGCTCAATTCGTCCTGGTGCGGTCGATTAGCGACCGATCACATACACCGGCGGCGAGTACGAGCTGGCCCTCACCTCGACGCGCTGGCCAGCCTGCGTCGTACCGCTCACGCCCGGACCGAAGCCGGTTGCATCGGCTTGCGTACCGCCGTTTTGTGACGCAACGCGGGCTTCCGCAGCCTGGATGTCGGACGGGTAATACGGGTCGCGACCGTGGGACGGGCTATAGCCGGCCTGTTCCACCTGCACCAGTTCAGCGCGAACCTGCGCACGGGTAACCGGCTGGTTCGACTGGGCGAACGACGCGACGGGAACAGCGAGCACCGCGGCGATGGCAACCGCCTGAATGAGTGACTTCATGATCATTGACCTCCACAGATTGTTTGATTGACTGCTTTCAACGCGTGCGGCCTGCAGCCGCAATCGTAGGCTCAATGGCCGAAGTACACCGAGCGCGGACCGGAAAGCGCCTCACGGGTGCCCGATTGCGACGATTGCGCGCTCACGCCGCCAATTGAGCTGTTGACTGTCGCACTGGCGCGCTCGGCCGCGACGGTCTGTGCGCTCTGGCCTTGTTGCGATGCCGGTGCGCCGACGCCCGGGCGATAGAACGGTGCCGGGCCATAGCCACTGGCAAAGGCGGGTGCAGCGATCGACACAGAGGCAGCAACCAGCAGGGCAGCGATAAGCTTGTTCGTCATGACTGGACTCCAATAACGTTTTGACTTCGATTCAGGAAGGCGTCGTGACAGGCACCGGTGAGGTGTGTCCGCAACGTCGATGGAGGCAGTCTATATCGTTGCTATTGAATATTTGTATCGATAGCCTGAAATGATATTTCGCGATTTGCTGCCAATCCCGGTGGTATCGCAGCAAGCGGATTTGATGTGTGAGACGTCCTCGACAGTTCAAACCACTATGACGATCGGCGGTCAAAGATATGGAATACTCGTGCAGGCAGGAGGCGCGATGGACACCAGATCAATGCTGCGGTGCATTTGCGCCGGTTTGCTTGCATGCACCTTTATCGTCATTCTTGCTGGATGCGATACGCTGGACGCGCCGCGAGCGCTCGAATGGCCGGGTCCGCACGCGCCGTATCCTTTCCCGGACGACATTCCTCACCGCACCGAATGAGCGGATGCGCCTGGGCGTCTTGTCGACCGCCTGAATCGGCGCCCTCGCGTTGATCCGTTGATCGTCCGGAGCCGGTCTATCTATCCCCAATACCGAGACCTGCAGGAAACTTGCACGGTCGTTTCCTTATGCGATGTGCAATTGGACGACGATTCAATCGTATTGAGAGGAGAACAAGCCGAGTGGCACTGGCATCTATGCACGTGCTTACCCGATTCCTGGGCCTGACCTTGTTCCTGTGCGGTCCAACAGACTTTCCCGTCGGCAGTTGGACCTGCGATTGACGACTTCCGCGTGCGTGCGATGACCCGTTCCCTGAAACGGCGCTCTTCGCGCCCCGTTGTTCCCGCACTGCGGCATGCGATGCGGAGGAGGGTATGGCGGACCTGCAGCTAGACAATGAAGAACTTTCGCGGACCGTCGCAGATTTGCCGTGCCCGCCTGGTTTGCCGCTGCTGGGAAATCTTTTCCAGCTCGCGCCCGCGAAATTTCACCTGACACTCGAGCAATGGGCGAAGCGACTCGGTTCGCCATACCGGGTTCAGCTTGGCACCATTCCGATGACCGTGTGGACCCAGGCGGACCTGTTCCAGACTGTCATGCGGGAACGTCCTCACCGGTATCGACGCTTTGCTCCCATTGAGTCCGTGATGGCCGAGCTTGGCGGCAACGGTCTCTTTTCCGCCGAAGGCGCTGCCTGGGAACCGCAGCGCCGGCTTGTCATGCACGCGCTGTCCTTTTCCAACATCAAGGCCTTCTACCCAACGCTTGCAGCGATCACCGAGCGTCTTTACGTTCATCTGCAACACGCGGCAGCGCGAAATCGAACGCTCGAAATGACAGAGGAACTCAAGCGCTACACAGTGGACGTGACAAGTGCGCTCGCATTCGGCGAAGACCCCCACACGATCGAACAGGAGCAGGGCGTCATCCAGGAGCAGCTTGCGGAGATAATGCCTGCACTGCAGAGGCGTGTTACTGCGCTATTTCCTTACTGGCGCTACGTTACGCTTCCCCGCGACCGGCGCCTGAACCAGGCGATGGTGGAGGTGCATCGCTACGTTCAGAGAATGATCGAAAGAGCGCGAGAGCGCATGCGCGAGTTGCCTGGCGAGATGCCGCGCAACCTGCTCGAAGCGATGCTCGCGGCGCGCGACGAGCCACACTCGACGATCACGGACGAACAGATCGCCGCGAACGTCCTCACGCTTCTGGTCGCAGGGGAGGACACGACGGCTAACGCCATTGCGTGGACCTTGATGTACCTGGCTGCGGACGTCGACCTGCAGGATCGGCTTTTCGAACATTCCCGTCAGGCGCTCGGTCAGTCGGCCGTCTGCCCGGACTACGACGCACTCAAGCACCTTGATCTATGCGAGGCGGTCTGCGATGAGGCACTCAGGCTGCGGCCAGTTGCTGCAGTACAGACCTTCGAGCCATTGGCCGATGTATGCCTTGGCGGCGTCGCTTTGCCGGCCGGCACGCGGATGCTATTCCTCACGCGGCCGGCCATGCTGGATCCCCATAATTTTGCGCATCCGGAAGCGTTCGACGCTGACCGCTGGAAACATCCGCACGCCCCATCGGAAGGCGCGCACGAACAGAGGGCCTATCTGACATTCGGCGCGGGACCGCGAGTCTGCCCCGGGCGTTATCTCGCGGGCGTCGAGATGAGACTGATTGTTTCGATGCTGGTGGCCCACTTCAGGATCGAACTGACAATCGACCCAGCCAAGATCAAGGAGGTATCCGCCTTCACGATGGTGCCGGCCAGGATGCCGGTGAGACTACGCTTTCGTACCTGATCGACTGTCGGTCCGACGCACCCGCTGCTGGCGCAGCGGCTCCGTTTCTTCGGTTCCGATCCAGACCACGCTTACGTATTTTGAAGTTCCGACAGTTGGCCGCCGCGGCTGTGCACACCGTAGGACCGTGTCAATCAGCCGGGCGTCTGTCGGCGAGGGCGCGCTCGCAATCCGCCAGCACCTGCTGGACCAGCCTTGCCTGGAGATTGAGGTCGTCCGTATCCAGAATCTCTTCAACGGCGTCCCGCGCCCATTCGGCGTCGACAAACCAGGCATGCTGACGGGCGATGTCCAGCGCGAGCGCAGACAGCCTGGCGATACTCAGCCAGTCGGCGTCCCGCATGCGACGGTCCAGCCATTTGTGTGCCGCCTGCACGTGAAATGACGCGTCCGGCCAGGTCCCGTTCAGGTACCAGGCTCCAAGGCTCCCACAGGTGAGCCAGCAGAGGAGTTCCACGCGGTCACGTGGGCTCAGTTGGTGGCGTACATCACTCATGGCGACGCTCGCGACTGTGAATTGCGTTCAGTTCCCGACGGCGCATGGGCCGTCCACTGATGCAATTACACGATATCACGGGGTGGAGTCAATGAGGTGGACGGGCGTTCCGGCAGCCGGCGTGCATGACGTCGGGCGGCCGCCGGTGGCAGCGGCTTACCCCTGGATTGCCAACTCATCGATTGGGGGCGACATGCGTCGAGTGGCGCGTACATCGATCTTCGGGACGCCGGGTTCGGGGATCGCGCCACAAACGAACCGACGACATGACGCAGGTTGTCGATGTTTGATTATTTGCTCAACGCCGACAGGTTCAACGCGTGCGAGCGGCCGATCCACGCAGCGGCGTCCCGATGGTCACGCAACGGGTTGCCCGTGTTCGGATGAAGGAACACATCGAGTTCGCCGTGATTCAACGAGAGCCACGCGAAAATCGAGGCGAAATGCTCACGCTCGAATGCGAGTTGGTACGACCATAGTGGATGGGGACCAACCGGGCGCTCGTGGAAGCGGCCCATTTGCAACATGCCTCCGAAGCGGGCTTCGATAGCCTCCCTGAAAGTCCACGCCGCATCGCGACTCGAAGAATCGAAATAGATGTGCGCGTGCCAGTTCAGGATTTCAGCAGGATCGATATAGGTCATGGTGGGCTCAAACAGGTGGGGGCGGTCAGACGGATATTCTGCTCGAATTTCAACCACCCATCGCGTCGGGCTTCGGCGGACGCAGGGCATGCGCGAATCTTCCGCCACGCGAGCGGACACGGCGCTCAACGGGTCCACCGGGTGCGGTCGCGTAGGTGCCGTTGACCACAAGAAGTGCAATCCCGTCGTCGTTCACTGCTCGCGCACGATCATGCTGATGCGGGCGCAGTCAGGTTCCTGCCCAGCCGCAACATGCCGTCGAAAATTGCCTCGGCAACGTCCATCGGAAAGTCTTGCGGCAGGAGGGCCGAAACCTTGTCGATCACGCCCCTGGTTCGCGCGGTCAGTTGACCGATCATTTCCTCGACCGCTGCCTCTGAAAACCCAACGCGCTGCCCCTGGGCGATCCACTGGCGGTGCTGGATCTGGTTGAGCAGATAGTGGACGTTCTTGCTGCGCACAGCCATCGCAAGTTTCACCTTGTGCGCGGACAAACGATTGGCGCCCGTGCCGATGATCGGGTGGGCGGAAAGGACGTCATAGAGAGGCGTGGATTCGTAACGGTTGCCCGCGAGGTGGGCGATGCTGAAGTTCTTCGCGTGACCATCGGTCGCGGCAAGCATCCAGAAGAGTATCTGCGTCATGAAGAAGTTGCGCCTGTCCACCGCTGCGCGTTCTGACCCGGAGAGCACTTCCATGATCTCCTCGATACCGGGCCCGCCGTCAGACTGGTACTTGTGAAGGGGCGGCGTGCCAGTGGCCTGACACATATCCTCCTGCGGCAGTCGCAAAATCCATGTTGCATCGCTTGATAGCCTGCGGTCGAATCGTTCGACCATGAGCACTTTCAGATCCTCGAACCTGGCGATCTCGCAGTGGGCGATGGGCAGGCCATAGGCTGCGACGATTTTCGAACAGAGCCACTCATTTTCCACCGAGGTCCGCATGTCGGCCTGCATGTTGCCGACAAGTCCCAGCGGCAACTTGAGGATATGCGTGGTCGGTGTGCTGCCCTCGGGCAGAAGCCAGCGGTTGTCGTGCCGAAGAAGGGCGGTTTTTTCCTGCGCGCCTGCGATCGACAGCCGCAGATCATCCACCGGTTCGTGCTGCCCCAGGTAGGGCGCCGAAGTCGTATCGCGCAGCAGACGGGCGATCTCTGCGTCGCTGAGCGCGTGTCCCCGGATGCTCTCCAGGTCGACAGGCTCCTCGTCAGGCGGCAGCATCTGGATGGCGCCGACGCAGTCGCGGCCGAGCCTTGCGAGAAGCTGGAAAGGTGCGGTACCACCTGATCTGTAGCGTGTGGCGAGTCGGCGCCGGATCGGCTCGCTGTCGGGAAGAAGGTTGTCGAAATAGTCTGTGACGACCCGGCCACGAAAAGGCTGGTTGCCCGGCGTAAAGGGAAGCGATAACGAGAGCGGACGCCCCTGCGGATCGTCGATCCAGTCTTCCCGATACACCAGACGCTCGCCGCCGGGTGTGGTCTCCCAGTACCCAACGGGCAAACCATTCATCCACAGGTTGAGGCGATTCGTTTGCGTGCGGCGCGCCATTCTTACCAGTTCTCCCTTTTCTTGTTGACGCCCCCAGTCTCTCTGGCACTTCGTCGGGTATCTGGCCCGGGATCGCCGCTGCCTTTCCGGGTAGTCGTCGCGCTGGTCCGTTTCGCCGCAGTCTCCTTCTTGCGAGGGTGCTCGGGCGTGCGTTTTCCGCGGCCGGCGCCTGCGGCGGATGCTGTCTTCGCGGGGCGGGCCACAGCCAGCCGTTCTTCGGCAGGCATGCCGCCTGGAGAAGGAGGGGCGGCAATCATTCCAACGCCACCGTCCTGCTTCGGCCGGACAGCCGTTTGGGTCAACGTCAGATCGACATCCAGCACGCGCAGGACCCTGAATAGCCTATCCACGCTGACGGCGGCAGGATTGGCCTCAAGCTGCGCGTAAGTCTGCTGCGTCACGCCGAGGTGACTGGCCATCATGGCCTGCGTGAGTCCGGCTGCTTTCCGGAATCCCTGCAGGATGGGCCGCAACTGGCCAAGCGTCTTGATGGGGTAGTCCACAGCAGATCTCCAGTCCGTACCCAGGCATCGATACAGGTTACAGCCTGTTAATTTGGATAACAGTCTATACCCTGTATTTTTAAAATACAAGTTATCATCTGTAAATCGGGAATACAGCCTTTAGACTGATGCCCGACGTCCTGCCTGATGCGGAAGCGTCGCTGCCGGGATGCGGGCGTTCGGCCGTATGAAAACTGTCAACGATGCACCGTGATCAGAGAGCGGGGGATCGCAGGTCGAGTAGCCGTTCAGGCATGAGCGAAGCAGGCGGCGACAGGTCTGCGCTCCGCGTTAGAACAACGCCGAGGCGCAATGCTCTCGCCTGACGGACGTGCACATCGCGATCGTTGGAGAACTCTCTCGGCTAGTCCGTCGTGCTGGAGCAAATTGTCCGTGCCGCCAGCGCTCGGGTGATGGCGTCGACCTCGGCTGCAAGCGTGGCATCCAGCGCACGCGGGTTCGGACGGACAGCGATGCGGTCTTTGACATAGGCTCCTGTAATCGTGGCCCAGTCCGGCGCCAACGCGACGTGCAAAGGGGTGTCTGCGCCTTGTTCTTCCGTTCTCAAAAACGGAGCCATCAGCCGCCAGGCAATACCGATTGCACCCCCTTCGCGTATCAGGCCCGTAGCCACCATGCCGGGATGTACGACGTTGGCGACGACACCGCTGCCGCGCAGACGCTCCGCCCGCGCGAAAGTCGACATTATCATTGCGAGCTTTGACTGTCCGTAGGCTCGCAACATTCCCCAGTGCCGGGTGAGTTCCAGATCTTCCAGGTCGATCCGGGCACGGTCGGAGGTTGAGGAGCCCAGGTTCACAATCCGCGACGGGCTGCCTGCCAGAAGTGCCCCCTCCACCGCGTCGGTCAGGATCAATGGAGCAAGATGGTTCACCGCCAGGATCATCTCGTGGCCTTCCGTGGTCATCTGGCGCCGGGCCGTGAACGTGCCGGCATTGTTGACCAGCAGAGACAGCCGCGGGTGCGCCGCTGCGATCTCCCTACCGAGGCGTTGTGTAGCGCGAAGCGAACTCAAGTCGGTCAATGCAAGTTCCGTGCTGGAAGCTGGAGCTTGCTCTGCAATCCATGTGGCAACGGCATTTCCGCTTTCACTGTTCCGGCATACCAGAATGACATGGTGCCCAGCGCGTGCCAGTCCCAGTGCGATCCAGCGGCCGATGCCGCCTGCGGCACCCGTGACCACGGACACCATCCGGGCAGTCCGATCCATAGAAGCCTGTCCTCGAGCCATTAACTGGGTCAGTTAGAAAGTTCTCGTGTCTTGAACGTCGTCCTGGCGTGCGGGGGGCATGCTTCTTTTCTTTGCTGCAGATACTCAACCTCGAACGGCAGGGCAACCGGCACGAACGGGTGGAATCCGTAGTGACCGACTGAATTCATACAACCGCGCTCAGGAAGCTTCGGCGGCAGCGAGCTTGACAAACAGTCTGGCTGCTTCATTGCCATGGGACAACGCGCGCAGTGCAAGGGAGAGCGCTAGCTGTGCGTCGTGGGCGACTGCGCCACGGTCTTGATCGAAGTGCTTGACGGCGAGGCGCATATGGAGCGCGGCCTGTTCGTGAAGCTCCGCTGCCGTTGCGTGATGCGCTGCCACATGCGCGCTGTTTACGCCAGAACCAGTCGATGCAGGCGTTATCGGTGGTGGAGGGGCGCTGTGTGCACCCGCGTCGTGTGCCCGATCGATGGCGTGCAACGCATGACCATGCGCCATCATCGCCTGGTGTGCGGCGTGGGCGTAGTCTTTGCCGACCTCGAAATGCCGCGATGCCTCATGGTGATATCGCGCTGCCTGCTCGTGATGTGAGGCCGCGGCTTCAAGATGTCCCTTTTTGCTGTGTTTCGTGTTCATGGCGGCTCCTGTACGACTGCGTGACTGAGTTCGATAACGGCCGGTCCGCAGACGGAGCGGCAAGTCGGAAACCACTGGATTCGAATTTACACGCTCTTGCGGCTTCAATGAGTGACTCTCGTGAAACGAGTACTTTCCACGATGCGAGGTTGCAGGCTGATTTGAGGGGTAATCAGGTACCGCTCCGACAGAACCATGCACAGATACCGAAAGCGGTTCGGCAAACACGGATGCAACTTGAGACCGGGAGGCAGAAACCGGCATCTGAGATCAATGGGCTGTTGTCGGTCCTGGAACGCACGGTATTGACGTTGCGCGGCAACGAACTGGAGCAACAGATGCGTTGACGATGACAGCGTTTTGCTCATGTGATGCGTATCGGTTCTCACCGGGCAGCGGCTGAAATTGCAATGGTGGCTCAACGCGGCCGTTAGCCGCGAGCGAGGAAGGGCGCGTGTCGCGCCGATATCCGGAATGGGGTGGCACGCTCGGGATAATCAGGCAATATTTGGCGGATCAGCGTTTTAGCCCAGATAACCGGGAAAATCACGGATGTATCTAACGCCGCTGAAGAACACAAACTCCTTCGGAGAAGTTGATGAGCAGTGAAAAATCCAGGCGCGCACGTCGCGCTGCCGAAAGCCTTTTCTCGGGGCTTCAGACAGAGGGCGCTACCTCGGCTAGCCGGCCGGCGAACCCGTTCGACAATGAACCATTCGAGGCTGCCGGCATGCCAGCGGAGACCCGGGACGAACTTGTCACCTTGCCGCCAGAGATTGAGTTGCCTCCGGGCTACGAGGACGCAGCACATATGCGCGATGCACTTGCGCGCGCGTGGCGCATGGATTGGATCAAGGTAGGAAATGACGCCTCTGTGGTCAAGGGTGTGATTGACGGACCAATACCGACATCCATCTGCTCACCCGCTCGGCGCCAACGAACGGCCATCTCACCGCTGCGCTGAAAGCCGATTTTCCGGTGCTTACGCGTCACCAGATGCGCTTGGCGGATTCTGCGCGCCAGTCGTCCAAAGCGAGACTCACATTGGTTCGGATGTCTACGCCCATTTGGTCGTTCCTGCTTGCGCGCCCACAAAGTAGCAAGCCAGCGACCGCAACGGCAGAGCTAGGGTCATTCATGATCTTTCAGCTGAAGCAGCGTTGTGCGTCGCGAAGGCCTGCCCACAATGGACGGCAGTCAGTCGAGGCCGCGGCAAAATGCAAAATGTGAAGGTTTTCCTTGCGTTCAGCGATCGCGCGGATGCGGCTGTATCCGTCGCGGAAGGTCCTGAGGATCTGGAGCTCGTCGGCCCGTCTTCAAGCCAGAAATGGACCTCGAGCGCTGCGGTCGTGATGATGCATTCGACGATGGTGTGCCCTCTGAGGAGACGGAATGACACGCCTTGCCGGTTTGCCAGCAGCTGCGGCTCGAATTCAGGTTTTTCCATGACGGGTTTCAGGGCGTTGTCGTTCGAGCGGGTAAAGCGGAATGCGTATCGGTCTGATGAGGTTGGCGCTTGTCGGCGCGCGCGACGCGCCAAGCGCCGATGCCGTCTTGCCGCCGCGCACCTTGATGGCCGCAAACGGATTGGCCAGCACGTAGCCCTGTTCCACCAGCCGGCGGAACAGGGCGCCGAGCATCGATAGCGCGTGCGCGACCGAGCGCGCCGACGGGGTGCCGTTAAACGGCCGCCAGTCCGGCGACGTGCGGGGGCGCATCGGGCCGATCCAGCGTCCCCGCGGCGACGGATGGCGCAGGAATGTCCGGTACGCGATCGCGTCTTCGGTTGTGAGCGACGACAGCGCGCGGCCGCGCTCGACGATGGCCGGGGGATCAGCCGCTCGGCTTCCTTGCAATAGGTCCGCTGCGTGGCGGGCGTCTCGTGCAGGGACAGCCACGTCTGCACGGCCTCGTAGTCGTTGGACGCGTCGAGCGTGCAGGTGGCGGGCGGTGCGCGGAACGTGCCGGCGGAGCCGTCGACCTCGTGCGGCAGTTTGAGAGTTTCCCACGGCACGATGTCGCCGCGCTGGCTCGCGATCACCAGCGCACGCGCCCTGTCCGTGAGGGCCGGCCAGGCGGCAAAGAGCGCCTCGATCGCACGGGCGCTCACCATGCCCAACCCGGGCACGGCATTCCACCACTGGCCCCGGCGCGGAATGCGCACGGTCAGATCGGCGAGCGTCGTGATGCCGTACGCGTACAGCACGCGCACCGCGCGCGGGGAAAACCACTGCGCGACGTCGTCGGCGATCTGCGGTTCCGGAGGGCGCGCTGTGCGCAGCGCATCGATCGCCTGCGCCCCGCCTTTTGCGTGCTGCTCGCGTCCCGCTGCCGGATAATTAAGTAGTGCTACTAGATCGTCGGCGATGGGCCGCGCCTGCAACGTCCAGCAGCTTGCTGCGGGCGCGCCCGGGCACGCCGCGCCCCGATTTCCCGTCACCGAGTGCGGAGGGCAGGTAACGCGCGACGGCCTGCCGCACGGTTACGCCGACGTACCACGCGCGCAGCACGGCAAGCTCGTCGGCATCGGGAAAACTGGATGCAGCGTCAGCAGCAGGCGCAGGGGGACAGGGCCAGGCGCGTTTTCATAGCCATTTTAGGGCAAAAACAGGCGCATTTAGATAGGAAAACTTATACTAATAGCCCGATCCGGTGCCACATTTTTCGCAACCGCTTATTCACGGATTGGATGCGAGGACCCGTCGGAGGGATGGGTGGTGCGACGCCCAACGGATCAAGCAAGAATGCCCGCGATTCGGCATGAGTCGAGCGACGCTGCTACCAATGAGCGGACGGTTGCTCAGATATCGAAGTGACGGGGCGTGTCGAGCTTTGCCGCCATCGCGTCGCCGGCGCGCGTCTCTACAAGTTTGCGTTGTCCGGCCAGATAACCTTCCGCTGACGGATGATGAAGCGAGTCGTCGGCGTCGCGATGAACACACCTTCATCAGGCCGGACTCGGGCAAGGTACTGGGAATCATTGAACGCAGCTTCCAGGTCTTCCGTTGAGTCGAACCAGATTTCAGCAACGCCGGAGTAGGGTGCGATTCTTCCTTCGGGACTCAGGCTGCGGTAACGCTCGGGCATGCCATGATTCTGGACATACCGACGGATCCGATTCCAGAACGGCTTGGTATCTTCGACCAGCGGAGCATGATTATTCCGTCAGTATTCAAGAAATGACTCGTGCGTGAACCCCGATGCTGGCCGCAGGAAAGACATGAATTCTACCCCAGCGGAATTTTACCCCGGTGCGCGGACCGTCCTTGACGACTTTCTGGCGGGCGAAGATGGCCATGCAATCGGCGAGTGACAGAAACTCCTGTTCATCCGAGCGAACGAGCGCTAGATACTCTGGCTCGTCGAAGAAGTCTCTGGTCATATCCTGGCGCAGACGTTGCATTGTCTGCGCAATACCATCAAATTCTGCCTCGGTCTCGATGCTTGCGGGCATCGGAAGAACGCAGCTTTGCACGTAGCTCCCATTGTTCTTCAGGTACGCCGGGATTGCTGCTAACAGCGGTCCATTTACCTTCTTCCAGTGTTCGTTGAACTGCTCCCGGGTCTGCAGGTTCGGCGGGTTTCAAACGCAGGTCGCTACAATTAGGTCTTTAGGATTCCCATGAGAATGGACATCGTGGCATCGAGGTCGGCACTGATTTGATGACGTGGAATTCCAGCACTCGCTTTGATAGCTACCGAATGAAGTGTTGCGATCAACAGATTTGCGCAAAACCGCGCATTCACCGTAGCAGAGTCACCCGACAGGAACGTACTCGCCCATTTCTCGATGCGGCGCTCCTCTCGCTCGATAAGCTCTTTGAGAATTGCTCTTGCGTCCTCGTGGGCATTGGCCTCATCAGCGAGCACGCATGCGATGAGGCAGCCGCGGGGCCGTTCGTGATCGTAGAAGAGATGAACAATTGCTTCGGTAAAGAATGATGGATCGAAGCGTTTCCCGTCCGTCTCGTTGGGAAGACGAAGCATTGCAAAGTTTTGATAATAACGCTCCACGGCCTTAAAAAAAAGGGCGCGCTTATCGCCATAGGCGGCATAAAGACTTGGACGGTTGATCTCCATCGCGTTAGTGAGCGTGTCTAGATCGGCACCTTCATACCCCTTTTTCCAAAAAATCTCGACGGCGCGATCGAGCGCCGAATCTACGTTAAACGCGCGCGGCCGCCCGCGCCCTTTTTTTTTCTCAACTGTAAGCATGATCCGAGGGTTCCACATTTTCTTACTGCACGATACACAAATCACTTGACGAGGGCAACTGCATTCATTAACTTACTGATCAGTACACAAAGGAGAAGACACTATGGACAAAACGGCTGAACGTGCTGCGACCACCCCGACCAGGTATCTTGACGTCGATGGCGTGCGCTATGCATATCGGGAACTCGGGCCCGACAATCCGGTGGACAAGACGCCTATCCTGTTCCTCCATCGGTTCAGGGGTACGCTCGACGACTGGGATCCGGGCTTTGTCGACGCATTGGCCAAGACCCGCCACGTCATTCTGTTCAGTGATCAGGAAGTCGGTTCGTCGTCGGGATCGGCAGCGACGAGCGTGGACGAAAAGGCGCGCAACGCCGCAGATTTCGCGAAGAAACTAGGCTTTCTAACCATCGATGTGCTCGGCTTTTCCATGGGAGGGTTCGTTGCCCAGGCGATTGCGATCAATGAGCCGACGCTTGTGCGAAAGGTGATCATTGTCGGCGCGGCTGGAGGTGGCAATCCGGAAGCGGCACCGCCGACGGATATCGTGTTTGAGATTGCTCTTCGTCCTGAGTACTCTCTCGAGGATGTCCAGTATCTGTTCTTCGCGCAAGGGCGTGACGAGGAAACGCGGGCCTATCTCGATCGTCGAGCAACCCGGACTTCTAACCAGGAACCTCCTGTAACGCCCGAGGTCATCGGCAAGATGGTGTCGCTCATCGGCGACTTCATGAGCGGGAAAACCGGTCACTACGAGAAGCTGAAGGACCTTCGTCAGCCCACGCTGATCGTCTCCGGCGACAGAGATCCGTTCTTCCCTTTCAAGAACATCTGGATGCTGTATCGCGAACTGCCCAACGCACAGTTGCTGGCCTATCCCAATTCGGGCCATGGGCCGCATCAGCAGCATCCCGAAGAGGTGGCCGAGAAGATCGAATATTTCTTGTCCACGAAGTGATTGGCTCTAACTTTTTATCGGGCGGCTGATACGTTCCGTTCGGCATGGGCCGGCCGAGATTCAAACAACACATAAAAAGGAGGCGCCAGTGGCATTCAATGCTCTTCTGGCGACCGAACCCGGCTCGAAAATTTCGACGAATGTGGTCGGGCTGAATTACAAATACCTGATGGCCGGTGACGTAATAGCGTTGGTGACTGTGTTTTCGAAGCTGAATCTCTTCGCATTGCGGACCTCAGGGCATGGGAGCACGCTTTGATTTGGCTAGATGAATTACGAACATAAAAGAGCGAAGGCGTCGGAAAAGCAATTCAGGAATAGACATAACAGTTGCTGGTTGCCTTCACACGGAGGGAGATGCTGCGATGACGACTTATACGGAGTTCTATCGGCGTTCGATCGAAGAACCAGATGCTTTCTGGGCCGAGCAGGCCTCATTGATCGATTGGGAAAAGACGTTCGAAAGAGTTCGCGACTATGGGTCGCCTCCATTCACGAGATGGTTTGTCGGAGGACTGACAAATCTCTGCCACAACGCAATTGATCGGCACCTAGCCAATCGTGCGAATCAAACCGCACTGATCTGGGTCTCTACTGAGACAGGGCAGGAAGAAACTTATAGCTTTAGTGACCTGCACGCGGAAGTGCAGACAATGGCTGCGATTATCTTGTCGCTAGGCGTGAAAAGGGGCGACCGGGTGTTGATCTACATGCCCATGATCCCGCAGGCTGTTTTTGCGATGTTGGCCTGCGCCCGTATCGGCGCCGTCCATTCGGTTGTATTTGGTGGATTTGCCAGTTCAAGCCTGGCCAGTCGCGTCGAAGACGCCAAGCCCACACTGATTGTCAGCGCCGATGCTGGATGCCGTGCCGGGAAGGTCATTCCATATAAGCCACTACTGGATGAGGCCCTTGAACTTGTTTCGACACGGCCTGCCAAGGTTCTCATCGTCGACCGGGGACTCGCGCCGACTCCTATGCGCGCTCATAGAGACGAGTCTTACATCCCCTTGAGGCAGGAATTTCTTGGCGCCTCTGTCGCTTGCGAATGGTTAGAGTCCAGTTCTCCGAGCTACACGTTATATACCAGCGGCACAACAGGTACCCCGAAAGCCGTTCAACGGGACACTGGCGGATACTGCGTCGCGCTCGCGGCCAGCATGAAGCACATTTTTTGCGGCTCTCCCGGTGAGACGTTCTTCACAACGAGCGATATCGGTTGGGTGGTCGGCCACAGCTATATCGTTTATGGTCCTCTTATCGCGGGCATGGCAACCCTGCTCTACGAGGGACTGCCCACACGCCCGGACCCTGGCATCTGGTGGAGGCTTGTCGAGAAGTACAAGGTGACTACCATGTTTAGCTCACCGACAGCCATCCGAGTGATGAAGCAACATGAAAATGAGTCGCTTTTCGAGGCCGATCTGTCCAGCTTGCGAAGTTTGTATTTGGCCGGTGAACCTCTAGATGCGCCAACAGGGAAATGGATAAATGGTGCCTTACGTAAACCAATTATCGACAACTATTGGCAGACCGAGTCTGGGTGGCCAATCCTTGCACTCGCGAATGGCGTCGAGAGCGCGGATAGTAAATTCGGGTCGCCTGGGCTACCAATGTACGGGTTTTCTGTACGCCTGATTGACGATGAAACGAGTGAGGAGATAACGGTCCCAAATCGAAAAGGCATTCTCATCATCGATGGGCCGCTTCCGCCCGGGTGCATTCAGACGATTGCGAACGACGATGAGCGTTTTGTGAAAACCTACTGGTCCAAGGTTCGTGGACGGTATGTCTATTCAACGTTCGATTGGGGCGTCCGGGACGAAGACGGCTATTACTTCATCCTTGGGCGCGCCGATGATGTCATCAACGTAGCCGGCCATCGGCTCGGCACGCGGGAGATAGAAGAGAGTATTTCTGGCCACCCGAACGTCGCCGAGGCAGCCGTTGTCGGAGTTGCCGACTCCTTGAAAGGGCAGGTCGCTGTTGCATTTATAACGGTGAAGGATCGAAGTGCTGTCGCTACCAATGAGGGCGCGTCCGCGCAGAAACACGAGATTCTGAAACTTGTCGAGCTCCGCCTCGGCGCTATAGCGCGCCCCGCACGGGTTCTTTTCGTTCCAGCTCTGCCAAAGACGCGATCAGGCAAGTTACTGCGCCGAGCGATTCAGGCAATCTGCGAGGGCCGGGAGCCAGGAAACATCACGACTATCGAAGACCCATCTGTACTGGAAGCAATTGCAGAGTCGGTCATTCCAACGTAAGCGGCTCGCACCGGCCGTTATAGATGGTAAGTGTGTGAGACAGCAAAGTGGTGCCCATCATTGCTGATCTGATGGGCACCCCCTTTGTCATAGTTTGAAGAGAAGAAGCCGGGCACCAAACGGGCCGCCAGAATCACGCGCGGAAGCTTCGTAAGGGATTGGCGGCAGCAGCTTGCGAACCGGGCGTATCAGTCGCGAAGCTGGCCCGGGAGAATGTCACAACGCGAAGATGCTGTTCAGCTGGCGAAAATATCTGGCCGAGCAGCAAGCCCGGTCTGCTGGGCTCATTCCGGTCGTATGGTAAGTGACACGGCGACGGAGGCCGTTGTATCAACTCCAGTAGAACCGCGAGCGCAAGAGAGGAACCTGCACATCATCAATATCATGACAATGGATGGAGACACGAATGCAACTCAAAGATAAAGTAGCAGTTATCACCGGCGGAGACAGTGGAATAGGGCTAGCCTGCGCGCGTCTATTCCTTGCAGAGGGTGCCGACGTTGCGATCATCAGCAACAATTCTGAAACCCTCAGCGCTGCACAAAATCAGCTTGGTGCCAACGTAATGGCAATTCAGGCAGACGTCACGATCCCCAAGACCCTCGGCGCTGCGTTTGCAGAGGTTGGTGATCGGTTTGGCCATATCGATGTCCTGTTTGCAGGCGCTGGCGTTGCATCGACTACCCCTCTGGACGGCGCGTCCGTTGAGACTGTTGAGCGCGTCCTCACGATAAATATTGCGGGCAGCTTCTATACCGTACAGGCCGCCCTTCCTCACTTGCGCTCTGGCGCATCGATTATTCTCGTTGGCTCGGTCATGTCAACGATGGGATACGCCGGATTCGGTGTCTATGCCGCGAGTAAAGCCGGGATATCGGGGATGGCGCGCTCATTGGCTTCAGAGTTAACACCTAGAGGCATCCGCGTAAACACGCTGGTTCCAGGCGCTACGCGAACTCCAATCTGGAACAGCCTGGCGCAAACGGAAGCCCAGGTGCAGGAAATCGAGCAGGGATTGATCAGAAGCATCCCGATTGGCCGGCTCAATAACGCAGAGGAGGTGGCCCACGCCGCGCTCTTCCTGGCTTCCGATCGCTCAAGCAGCATGCGTGCGGCGGAGCTGGTTATCGACGGTGGTGCCACCGGTGCCCCCCAAGGCGCACCGGTATATCTAGCTTGAGTCACCCTCTTATGTGACTTTGAGGATTGACTAAAGGTATGTGTCGCAGGCGAAGTTCGGCTTATGTTCTCGCCTGCGATCGGCATCGCAACCGCGCGACTCCCGATAACTAGATAGTCGGCGAACCAGGGCCAAAATAAGGTCGATACTTACTTGCGCGGGAATGCGTGGGTTGCTTCCGTAAATGCCGATTTAAACGTACCGCATGTGGTGAGCCGCGCACACCAAAGATGCGTCGGAATTAATCAGCGTGCGCCCGAATTCATCTCTTTTTGCCGATCGTCGGCAGATCCGATGCATGGCGGCCTTTATCGAAATATCGGCACAAAGAAGCAAGCAGTATGGGTAATGACGTACTAATTAAGTATAACTAAATATGGAGATATAGGATGAGGCGGAATGTGACGCCCGGCTTGGGCGCTCTGATGGTATGCGCGAGCATGGCATTAAGTTCGGTTGCGTTTGCCACGGAAGGGGGAAGCGATAACATCGGCGAAGGTGCCGAGGCGTTTTTCGCCGGCGCGTTGCCGCCAGCTGGCCTGTACGGCATCTTGTATTACTCGCATTACCATGCGTCGCACTTCAACGATTCGCACGGCAACAATTCGGTGCCGGGGTTTAAGCTCGACGCCGACTTGCTGATTCCTCGCACCGTATATATGTCGAATCTGTCGTTGCTGGGCGGACGCTACGGGGCCTACGCGGTACTGCCCGTGGCACGGCTTTCTCTGAGTGCAGGCGGGATGCCATTCGACCGAACCAGTCTCGGCGACCTGCTCGTCAGTCCGGCATTGATCGCGTGGGGAACCGGCGCGCTTCGGACTGCGGCGGCCATTGAGTTCGTACTGCCCACTGGTCAGTACGACAAGAACGCGGTTCTGAACACCGGCAAGAATTATTATACGGCGCGGCCGGTGTTCGCCGTGTCGTGGTTGCCGAACGAGAGGGTAGAACTGTCCGCGAAGGTGACCTACAGCTTCAATTCGCCGAACACCGACACGAACTATCACTCAGGGAACCTGTTCCACTTTGACTACTCGGCGAGCTATGCGGTCACGCCAGCGGCGCGCGTAGGAATTTCTGGCTATTTCATCAAGCAGATGACGGACGATGTACAAAACGGTCAATCGGTAGCCAGAGACGGATTTCGTGGGCAGGTCTTCGCGATGGGTCCCGGCTTACGCTATCAGTTCAGCAAGGTCAGCGTCGAGGCACGCGTCGTGAAGGAGTTTTTCGTGCGGAATCGTCCGGCCGGGGAGGCGGTTTGGGCGAAGATGGTAGTGGCATTTTGACGGAAAAGAGCGATGTACAGGCTTGCGTATTACATAAGCATATGGAGACTTCGATGACGAATGCCAACTCAGAAACAACACGCGACAGCGCGCCGCAGGCCTCGCCGAACCCGGAGTTCGACTTCGACTGGGCGATCGTCGGGTCCGGATTCGGCGGAAGCGTCGCCGCTCTCCGGCTGACCGAGAAGGGGTACCGGGTGGGCGTGATCGAACGCGGACGTCGCTACGAGGACAGTGATCTACCCACTTCGACAAACGAGATCGAAAAGTTCGTCTGGGCTCCGGAGCAAGGGCTCTACGGCATCCTCCGAGATGTCGCGTACCAACATGTCGAGACCGCCTCGCAGACGGGCGTAGGAGGTGGGAGCCTCATGTACGGGGGCGTGCTCTTCCGTGCGCAGAAGGGGTTCTACAACGCCCCCCAGTGGCGAGGCCTCGAGTCCTGGGAGGCGGCGCTCGACCCGCACTACGCCAAGGCGGAGTTCATGCTCGGCGTGCGGGAATCCCCGTGGGACTCGGTCTCGATCCAGCTGACCAAGCGCATCGGCGAGCACTTCGGGGTCTCCGACGGATTCAGGCTTGCGCCGACCGGCGTGTTCTTCGGCGAACCCGGCAAGACAGTGGATGATCCCTACTTCGGCGGCGAAGGACCTGCGCGGACCGGATGCAGACGTTGCGGCGATTGCATGATCGGATGCCGCACGGGCGCCGCGAACAGGCTGACGAAGAACTATCTCTGGTTCGCGGAGAAGCGGGGCGCCCGGATCATTCCGGAGCAGGAGGTCATCGACGTCCGGCCCCTCGGCGCAGCCGACGGCGCAGACGGGTACCGGCTGGTCGTAGAGCAGCGCAGCCCCGACGGGTCCCGCGCCCGCACTGAGTACACCGCTCGCGGCGTCGTCTTCGCCGGCGGAGCTATCGCAACCAACGAACTGCTCGCAGACTGCAAGTACCGTGGATCACTACCGCGGATCAGCGACAGACTCGGCCACCTGGTCCGCACGAACAGCGAGACCTTCCTCAGCGTCCAGTTCCCCCGGGATCTCGAGGCATGGCGCGACGTGACAGCGCCCAGCCGATTGATCTTCGACGGGGACACCCAGGTCGAACTCCTTACCGTCGGGAAGCATGCCGACGCATGGCAGGGCAAGTTCACCGTCCTCACAGGCAAGGGGAACATCCTCGTCCGTCGCGTCAAGTGGTTGACGAACGTCATCCTTCACCCGAGACGGTGGAAGGCAACCAAGCAATCCGAGGGCTGGAGCGCCCGATCACTGGCGATGCTCGTCATGCAGCCTCGCGACAACGCGGTCCGGTTACGCGCGCAGAAGCGCAGCACCGGCACCGGCTACACGCTAGTCAGCGAGATCGATAAGTCCCGTCCCGCCCCGACATTCCTCTCTGTCGGGCACAAGGTCGCTAAGTGGCTCGCCGAGGAAACGGGTGGGGTTGCGGGCAGCACCCTGACCGAAGCCTTCCGCAACGCCCCGTGGACGGCGCACATCCTCGGCGGGGCGGTCATCGGCTCGAACGCGACCACCGGCGTCATCGACGCGGAGCTGAAAGTGTTCGGTTACAAGAACATGATCGTCTGCGACGCCGCCGCGCTGCCCGCGAATCCCGGGGTCAACCCCGCGCTCACGATCACCGCGCTCGCCGAATACGCGATGGATCGGCTCCCACGCGCACCCGCGACGACGCCAGAGCCTGTGGAGGGGTGACGCTACACCGCCGAGCGCGAACCGGGCAAGAACCGGAAGGCGGGCCCCGGCACGAGCTCGCGCATGGGAAATTCAAGCGCCCTCCATCGGGGCCGGCCCGAGACCGAGCCAAGACCTGCGCAGAGAGCACGAAGTGCCCTGAGCCGGGCCCGCCAGCCGCCGCCCGGGCCTGTGCCACCAGTTCCCGGCCGGCTCTCGGCATAGCTTTACCAACTTGCCTTACCGGGGCGAACTTCAGGATAAGCGGCTATCGCTCAGAAACCAGTCGACGGGTTTTGGGTGAGCTCAGTGAATCGGCGCCACGCGGCAAAGCGTTCGCAGAGTCGTTTGCGATACGACGAAGTTCGCAGCAGATGTCTTTCGAGCGCGAAGTGCCCCAGAAATACCTGCGTGCGTTTGCGCTCACGCTCACGAAGGCCCCGCATGCGGCGCTCGCGTTCACACGTAGGCTGATGACTGTTTTCTGCCCGGTTGTTTCACCGGGCAGCCGCCTTTGCGAACACATGCTTGACGTTAGCCAGTTGGGGAATCTCCGCCTTTGCGGCTAGGTAGAAATTTCTTGCCAGTTGGCGCCGGCGCACAGATATGAGGCACGGGACCGATCTCACGCCTCATACGGATTGGACGAGTGCTAAAACTTGTATCCGACGGATACAAACGAAATGATGGGATTAACCTTGAGCTTCGCACTGCTGGTCACGGTACCCAGCTTCGACTGCGTTGTCAGCGTTGCCCGGACGGACAGCCACATATACGAAAGCGAGGCATCAACCGACCAATGTTGGGTAATGTTGTAGGTCAAGCCTGCGTTGATCACGGGTGCAAACGAGTGGCTCAGCTTGACGCTAGTCGGCCCCTCGAGAGCGGTCCCAAGGGTTGGCGAATATAAAAGCGCGCCGCTGGCCGCCGCGGGCTCAAGTTTCACGCCACTAAACCAGACGTAAGCTGCGCCTGCGGCAAGATACGGTCGAAGGTTACTCATGGCATCGTTGAAGTAGTACTTCAGCAATATTGTCGGGCTCCACTCATATGCTGAGCCCGCCCGAGAGCGCTGAGCGACCCGGTCCCTGCTAGTCGAAACTTGGGCGGAATGCCGCCTACCGCGGCGGTGGCGATGTGATCGGTAATAAAATATGTGGCGGCGAACCCGACCGTATCGGCATTGTCAACCGACGTGCCGGTGCCCGGCGCAGTGACGCTGGTACCAAGTGCGTTGATTGTGAGTGGTTCGCTGGAGTCCTGTGGCGCGAGATGGAACCAGCCTAAGTTCCCGACGAAATCTCCGGCGCTTTGCGCCTGGGCCGAAGTGCACGTTAGCAGTGCAGTGGCAACGGCAAAAATTCGTTTTTGCAACATCCTGTCTCCTCCGGTTTTACATTTATGGTGATGAGCTGAAACGGCAAAGCAACTGGGAGGTGGGACGCGAGGGCACTATCGAAGGCGTTCTGTCACGTCGCAAACGTCCTCAATAAAGCGGCCCCGACGCGAGCCGGCGGCAATTCGACTGCCTTCTGCGATGAAGCCTTCGCTCAGGGTGCCAAATAGCCCGCGATAGCACTCGATAACCTCATCCAGTGATTCGCACGCAGGCGGATCGTAGTGACGCACAATGCGGCGGGTTCCGGATTCTGTCGTGCGGTACACGGTGATCTGGTGATAGTTGCCCGCTGCGATCGCTTGCGCGATAGAGCGTCCCATTTTGACCATCATTGCCTCCTGTTTGGGGTTCAACGCTGACCAGCCTCTGATTCCAAGGCTGGTAGTCGAGGTTGTTTCTAGGGAGCTGGTGGCGCGTGTGGCTATCGCTCCCGTGTCGCGGAGTTGGTTGTTTCCGCGAACAGACGAGAAGTCGCCAAAGCCGGGGCGATGATCCGGGCGCGGAGCTTAGGACCGCAGAGAGCTGGCAACGGACACAGAACTGCGCATGCAGTGGGGCTGTGATGCCGTGAAGGGCCTCCTCGTTGGAAATGAACCGGGTCGAGCTTGATGCCGGCTGGGAAGTCGGGATCTACCTGCCGCCGGATCTCGGCGTAAGTGGCCAGCACGAAGAGACGCTGCTTTTCCGGACCGTGGTCGTGGCGGTTGTGAAGCGGCGATAGGACCCGGCTGTCGAGATAACCGTGCGCGCCGCGGATTTGCACGCCGCTGAAGCCGGCTTTCTTGCGGATGACTGCATTGCTTCCGAAGCGCTGGATGATGTCGTCAATCTCGGCGATATAGGCTTCGGGTGGGGTGCAGAAGTACGCTGCCATGTCGCCATCGAACGGGATGGACGATGGGAAGAGACTGCCGAGATTCAGGCCTTTCGGCGACTGCTTTCCAGGATGGTCGAGCCGAACGCGGATCACCACTCCATGGTTGGTTACGCCGCGCACCCACTGCCGCAACACAGGCAGATCCGCTTCATTCTCAATCACCACGTTGCTGGGTGCGCCCACCGCGCGACGATCGGTCGTCCCGCTCCCCGTGATGACAGATTCAACGCCCGTCGCGGACCAGCGCAGGTGCAGGCCGACGAGTTTCGATGTCGGACGATTGTCGTAGGTGCCCAGCGTCTCTTTCACGGACGCCTTGGCGAGCCGGGTTCGGCGTACGCTGCCGTTCGGCAGGCGCAGAGGCTGAATCAACGAATCTATGTCAAGCGGAGAGCATTTGCGCATGGTGCATACTCGGAAGCTTCGAGGAAGCGGGACACCTGCCGGCCAGTGTCGGAATCACCAGATGTCACGCGTGGGCACGTGCATGTGTATAAGTCTGATATCGAGGGCGGTCGAGATGTGCTATACGAATCGTATAGTAGTATGATTATACTAAATGTATAGTATGTTAAACCCACAACCGACTGCCGCGGGGCGAGCCTATATGAGCGCCGCTTGTCGCTCCGGCTCGGTAGATTACGGTCGAATCTTGTGATCCTGTGAATCAGGATGAATGCCGAAATGCTCGACGAACCTGCGCTCGATCCTTGGAATTATTGAAGTTCTGAACGAGGTAGGCACGACGTCGCGGACTTGGATCCCTTGCGACTCCCCGGCCAGACTGTTGCTTCGACGAAGTTGCGCGCCCGGGACGCCAGGGTGGCGCATGTCCACATCGGCGGTACCCCTAGATGGCGGCGACCGGGAATGCGTGCACCAATCTGCCCGCAATCACTTCACGACGAAAATTGCCAGATAGATGCAGTTGAGTTCGCCGCCGATGCCGACTGTCTCCAGGCCGTGGGCAGCAGCTTTTGCTCGGGCGGGTCGACGTGCTCGATGCCGGCATTGTTTGCCGGCAGATGGAGTCTTTCGTCATTGCCCTGCAATGAACCTGAAAGCGCCCGCGAGCGACGCAGCATCGCTAATATCCAGCGTCGGCGAAGCCGCCAACCTGGGCCACAGTTTCGCTTCGAGCGCGTTCAATGCGGCGGGCTGAATATACGGCTGATCACAATTCGCCACCAGGCGGCGGCAGAAGGGTACGCCGTTGTCCGCTCTCGCGCCGGTGGCAAGGCAAACCTGCTCACGCGCGCCACGCCCGATTCGCAGTGTGCGGATGCAGGTAGGGCGAGGTAACGCATCAGGGCTTGTATTCGAGAACCTTGAATACCTGCGTGAACGCTTGTCGGCTTCCATGCAGCAGGGTTGCGCGCCCCTCGCGGAGCGCATGCGCAGGTGTGACTTGACGCAGGGCCAGCGCCATGAACGTATCCATGTCGCACTGTATCTTGACGTCGGCGGGCTCTTCGCTGGGGCCGGAGCGGACCAGCACCTTCCCGTCGTTCACCGGGACATGGAAAACTTCTGCCCCCACATGGAACTCGTACAAGGCTTGCAAACCGGCGCTTGACGCCGGATCGCTCGAACCCGTCAAGCACAGTGCGATGAGTTCCGCACGGGCACTGGACGGATCGATGCGCTCATCGATCGGCAGGTGCAGACCCCAAAGCCCAAGCGCGATTACCGGTTTGCGCAATTGTTCGCCCAATTCCGTCAGTTCGTAAGCTGGCGCTGCGGCGGGCGCTGGCAACGTGGTCGGCTGGATGACATCGCTCTCCACCAGCATGGCCAGGCGCTCGGACAGCCGGTTTGCGCCCATGGCAGGCATGATCGCCAGCAGATCCTTGAACCGCTTCGGACCTAGCAGGAGTTCGCGGATCACGAGCAGCGTCCAACGATCGCCGAGGACGTCTAATGCCCGGGCCATTGGGCAAAGTTGACCGTAGGTTTTGTTTGGCATGTCACATTGTACAAGGCCCTGCTCAGGCGAAGCCGGGTGGAACACAACACTGGCGGACGAGGCGGGAAATCTGCCGCGCAAACCTGATAGTGATCAGGTGTGGCGGCGCCGCCTCGGGGGTTACCTTCATCAGTAGCACATCAAGCTCCCGGAAAAGTCGCGCCCAGCCATCGCGGATCTGCTGCCGGGCTGCGTTTGCTCGCCCAGCCATGACCGGAGACTTCGCGGGGGCAACCCGCACGGTGTATGCGCGGGTCCGTCCGGGAATTGGCAGATGAGCCATGCTATCGGCGCCGCAACAAAATGGGCATCCATCGTCGCGGTTACCGACGAAGAGGCGCCATACCCACGCGGCAGCCCGCTCGAACGGTGGCGGTGCCTCGAAGTCCTGCGATGTCAATGTCGTAACAGGGTCCATGCCTTTGCTTCCGATTTTAGGCTCGGAGTGCACACGTTTAACTATATCATTTATATAGTCTAGACACTATACAAAATGTATAGTGTAATGCGTAGTCATTGCCTGAGGCTCGCGCATCTTTAGCCTTCGACCCGGGCGGTTTCCGCCCGACCTTGCTCCCAGGCGAGCGCAGTGTGGTAGCGAGCCCGACTATATGAGGCCTTCGCATAAAGTCTATGGAGACCCGAATGAGCAGAAGACACTGGATCCAGTCGTACGGCTCGATTCCCCCCGAGATCGACGCCGATCGCTATCCGTCCGTGACTGCGCTGCTGAGGGACGCAATGTGCCGGTTCGCTGACAAACCAGCCTTCCGTGTCGGTGGACGGACACTGACGTATGCCGATGTCGACCACTTCTCGTCTGCGTTCGCCGCTTACCTGCAAAGGTGGTCGGCGTGAAAAAAGGCGATCGTGTCGCCGTGATGCTGCCGAACCTGCTGTCGTTCCCGATCGCCTTCATTGCCATTGCAAAAATCGGCGGCATCCAGGTCAACGTCAATCCGCTATACACGGCCCGGGAACTCGAGTATCAGCTTAACGACGCGGGCGCCGAAGTGATCGTGGTCCATAGCGCTTCAGCATCCACCTTTGCGCAAGTGACTGGCAAGACGCGCGTCAGGAAGATGATTACAGCCGGTCCCGACGACGGAGGCGCTGCGGCTCCGGGGCTCACGGTCGACGGGTTGCTGAGCGAATGGATCACGCTACAAGCTGCAATCGATCTGGGCGAGACGCTCGAATTCGAGTCGGTGACCGTGATTGGCAGTGATTTGCTCTTGCTGCAATACACCGGCGGCACGACCGGGCTTTCGAAAGGCGCCGCGTTGTCACACCGTAATCTGATCGCCAACATCGAACAGTTCAGGGCCTTGATGCCCGATACGCAGCGGCCCGGCGAGGAGGTTGTCGTGACCGCGATCCCGCTTTACCACATTTTCGCGCTCATGGTGAACTTCCTGACTTACTTCTCCGTGGGCGCCGAAAACTGGCTCGTGGCCAACCCGCGGGACACTGAGGCCTTCATCGATGTGCTGAAGGCCGCGCGGCCCACAGTGTTTTCCGGCGTCAACACGTTGTACGCGGGCCTGGCTGTCCACCCACGCCTGACGGAAGTGGACTGGTCGAGACTGAAGCTTTCCGTCGGCGGCGGGGCGGCGATGATTGACATCATCTCGGCGCGATGGAAGGCGGTGACGGGCAGCTTCATTCGCGAGGGCTACGGGTTGTCTGAGACTTCTCCGGTCGTTTCTTTTAACCCGCAGTTCGTTAGTGACTTCACGGGTAGCACGGGCCTGCCGGTGCCTTCCACCGATGTCAGGCTGCTGGACGACGAGGGCAGGGAGGTCGGTATCGGTGAGGCCGGCGAGATCCATGTCAAGGGGCCACAGGTGATGTCCGGGTACTGGGAAAAGCCCGAGGCAAACGCAAAAGCGTTCACCGCTGACGGCTACTTCCGCACGGGCGATATCGGCCTCTTCGACGACAAGGGTTTCCTGAAGATCGTTGACCGCAAAAAAGACATGATTATCGTCTCGGGCTTCAACGTTTACCCAAACGAAGTGGAAGCGGTCGCGACCACATTTCCCGGCGTCGCCGAATGCGCCTGCATTGGCGTGCCGGACGAAAAAACAGGCGAGGCGGTGAAACTGTTCGTCATCAGGAAGGACGGCGCCGAGGTGACCGGGGACGGTCTGCTCGCGCACTGTCGAGCCGGCATGGCCGCCTACAAGGTGCCCAGAATTATCCAATTCGTCGATGCACTTCCGAAATCAACCGTGGGAAAGATCCTTCGACGAGAACTCCGCAGCATTGTATGAGCGCCGCTTGGCGCGACAGTCGGGCTCTGAATTGTGACTACTAGAACCAGGAAAACGGAGACAAACCATGAACGTCTTGTACGCTGATGTGCGCGTGGAGAGCGCGACCGGTGCAGGCTCGAGGTGCCCGCAATGAGTGCTTCCCATGATTTCGACTACATCGTCATCGGCTCGGGCTTCGGCGGTAGCGTGTCGGCCTGCCGGCTGACCGAGAAGGGCTACTCGGTTGGCGTAATGGAGATGGGCCGGCGCTGGACGGTTGAGGATTTTCCCCGGACCAACTGGGACGCGCGGCGCTGGATGTGGAAACCTGGTCTGAAAATGTTCGGCTTCTACAACATGCGCATCTTTCGCCACGTGATGGTCCTGAGCGGCAACGCGGTCGGCGGCGGCTCCATCACCTACGCCAACGCCCTGCTGATTCCGCCCGACAGAGTGTGGGACGAGGGCTCCTGGGCTGGCCTGACGGACTGGAAGCGCGCCATGCCGCAGTACTACGCCATGGCGGAGAAAATGCTGGGCGTCACCGAGAACAGGATGCTGGGCGAGGCGGATCTTCGGCTCAAGAAGATGGCGGATTTGCAAGGCGTGGGCGACACGTACCACAGCGGCCGCGTCGCGACGTTCTTTGCTCCCAAAGGCGAGGCCGGCGGCAAGACTTATCCTGATCCCTACTTCGGCGGTGAAGGTCCGGAGCGCGGCACTTGCGTCGGTTGCGGTGGCTGCATGGTGGGTTGCAAGCACAACGCCAAGAACACACTCGACAAGAACTATCTTTACTTCGCGGAAAAACGTGGTGCACAGGTCTTTGCCGAAACCAGGGTGGTCGACGTGCGCCCGCTCAACGGCAAGGAAGACGGCAGTGACGGCTACGAGGTCTTCACCGAACGTTCAACTGCCTGGTTCGACAAGCAGCGGCGCAGTTTCCGCTGCCGCGGTGTCGTATTTGCCGCTTCTTCATTGGGCACGATGGAGTTGTTGTTCCGGCTCAAGCACAGCGGCTCCCTGCCGCGCATCAGCGACGACCTTGGCAAACGCGTGCGCACCAATGCCGAATCCCTGGTGGGTGTGCGCTTTCCAGCCAAAGACAAGAGCATGTCGCCCGGCGTGGCCGGCGGCGCCGGCGTCTATATCGACGAGCGCACGCACATCGGTGCAGTACGTTACCCGGAAGGCTCGGACGCGACGGGTCTGATGATGACCTTGCTGTGCGGCGGCCGTGCCGGATGGACGCGGATTTTCACGTGGCTATGGACCTTGCTGACCCATCCGCTCAAAGCGGCGCATGTGCACAACCCGTTCGGGTTTGCGCGCCAGACTGTCCTGTTCGTGGTGATGCAGACGGTGGATGCTTTTATCAACATGCAGTTCAAGC
Source organism: Paraburkholderia sp. BL10I2N1 (assembly GCF_004361815.1). NCBI lineage: Bacteria > Pseudomonadati > Pseudomonadota > Betaproteobacteria > Burkholderiales > Burkholderiaceae > Paraburkholderia > Paraburkholderia sp. BL10I2N1. The sequence goes on from NZ_SNWA01000001.1 coordinate 3,556,973, forward strand.
GCCGCTGGTACTGGCCGTTCAAAAAGCGGTTGTGCACCGAGGGCGGCCCGATTCCCACCTTCATCCCTGAAGCCAATGCGTTTGTTGAAAAGGGGGCAAAGGCACTGGGCGGCATTCCTACCACCTTATTGACCGAGATCCTGTTCAACATCCCCACCACGGCGCACTGCATGGGTGGGTGCGCGATGGCGGACTCTCCCGAACGAGGCGTCATGGATGTCCAGAACCGCGTCTTCGGTTATCAGAATCTGCTGGTCTGCGACGGCTCGATGCTCAGTTCCAACCTGGGCGTGAACCCCAGCCTGACCATCACCGCGCTGACCGAGCATGCGATGTCCCACATTTCGACGAAATCGTCCCTTGCAACCCTCCATCCGAGTGCTCTCCATGGCCAACCCGTCCTCATTTAACGCCAGCCCGCTGAGCCAGCCGTTGCGTTTGCCCAATGGCAGCATGCTCCGCAACCGTCTCGCCAAGTCGTCCATGAGCGAGACGCTGGGTACCTATGACAACCATGCGACGCCCAAGCTCGTCGAGTTGTACCGGCGTTGGGCCGCTTCCGGTGTCGGCTTGCTGCTGACCGGCAACGTCATGATCGACCGCCGTGCGCTCGGCGAGCCTGGCAATGTGGTAATCGAGGACGAGTCCGACATGCTCATCCTGAAGCAATGGGCTCGCGCGGCCACCGACCAGGGCGCGGCCCTGTGGGTGCAACTCAATCATCCCGGCAAACAGTCGCCCAAAGGGCTGAACGTCAGCAACCTGTCGCCGTCGGCCATTCCGTTTCGCGAGGACATGGCGGCGTTTTTCGAGACCCCGCGCGAAGCCACTACCGCAGAGATCCGCGACATTATCCGGCGCTTTGGGCGCAGCGCCGCCATCTGCAAGAGCGCCGGCTTCAGCGGCGTGCAGATCCACGGCGCCCACGGCTATCTGATCAACCAGTTCCTGTCGCCTCATCACAACCGGCGCACTGACGAATGGGGCGGCAGCCCTGAGCATCGGCGCCGCTTCCTGATGGAGGTCTACGCCGAAATCCGCCGCCGTGTCGGCAGCGATTTTCCAGTGGGCATCAAACTCAATTCGGCCGACTTTCAGCGCGGCGGCTTCACCGAGGAGGAGTCGATGGCCACCATTCACGCGCTTGCCGAGGCGGGCATCGATCTGATCGAGGTTTCCGGAGGCACCTACGAGGCGCCGGCCATGAGCGGCGCCTTCCAGCAGCCGCAAAAAGCCTCGACGGCAGCGCGTGAAGCCTACTTCCTGGAGTTCGCGGAGAAAGTCCGCGCGAAGAGCCCGGTGTTGCTGATGGTCACCGGCGGCTTCTGCACAGCTGACGGCATGAACGCCGCACTGCGTTCGGGTTCGCTCGACATCGTCGGCCTGGCGCGGCTGTTGGCGATCGACCCGGATGCGCCGGCTGCCTTGCTGCAAGGGCGCGACAGCCCGCAGCGCGTGCGGCCGATCAGCACGGGCATCAAACCGGTGGACCGCATGGGCATCATGGAGGTTCTTTGGTACACGCGGCAGCTCAGGCGCATTGCAGAGGGGGGCAATCCACGCCCCAAGGAAAGCGGCCTGATGGCCTTCCTCAAAAGTCTGGTGAATAGCAGTTGGGGCAACTATCGCACCAAGCGCATGCGGGCGTGATCGCTGACACGATCTTTCCACTATTACTGTCAAAAAAAAATGATCCAGGAGATCAATGCAATGCGTCGTCTACTGAAGGCAAGCGTCCTCGGACTCGCCCTGGCAGCAACCCTCGTTTCAGCGCCAGTGCAGGCGGCCGAAGTTTCGCCAGATAACGCGACGATGAGTTCGTCGCCGCTGAAACAGGAACTCGAGGTCAGCTGGAAAGATGCGCCAACGCAAACCATCACGGCAGGCGGAGTGGACTTCGCATATCGGGAACTTGGGAAATACCATGGCGGCACGCCGGTGGTCTTTCTTACCCACCTGGCCGCCGTGCTGGACAACTGGGATCCTCGGGTGGTGGACGGCATTGCGGCGGAGCATCATGTAGTTACGTTCGACAATCGGGGTGTTGGCGCTTCCAGTGGTTCACCATCGAATTCGATTGAACAGATGGCTGATGATGCCATCGCCTTCATCAAGGCCATGGGGTTCAAACAGGTAGATCTTTTTGGTTTCTCGATGGGCGGCATGGTCGCCCAGGAAATCGTGCTGAAGGAGCCGCAACTTGTCCGCAAGATTATTCTCGCGGGGACCGGTCCCGCTGGCGGGGAAGGCATCAGTGCCGTGACCGGCGTAACTTTCTACGACATGCTCCGAGGCTTCTTCACCGGCCAGGATCCGAAGCAGTATCTGTTCTTCACCCGTACGCCCAACGGTATCGACGCGGGCAAGGCTTTGAACGAGCGCTCGGAGGACCGTGACAAGAAAATCTCCGTGACCGCGTTTCTGGCTCAATTAGAGGCGATTCGCGCCTGGGGCCGGAAAGAGCCAGAGAACCTGTCGGTGGTGCAGAATCCGGTGTTCGTTGTCAACGGCGATAGCGATCGGATGGTCCCAAGCAAGAACTCGGAAGACCTGGCGCGGCGCCTGCCGAACAGCAACCTGATCATCTACCCTGATTCCGGCCATGGCGGGGTGTTTCAATTCTACGCCGACTTTGTGCCCAAGGCGCTAGAGTTCCTTGCGAAATAACCTTTGAAGAAACGCCCACCCGGGCGCGCGATCGTCGCAGGCAGCGTGCCGGAAGGACGAAGAGCACGTTTGAGGCAATAACCTCCTGGTTCGGCAGTTGGCACCGAACATGAGCATTTCATATTCATATTTAGCAATTTAATAAGGATTCCAACATGATCGATACGCACTTCACCGCGCCGACCCGCTTCGTGGAAGTCGATGGCGATAGATTTGCCTATCGCCGCTGGGGCAACACGAGGACGACTGACCAGCCGCCATTGTTTTTCCCCCAACACTTCCGCGGCGGAATGGATCATTGGGATCGGCTCATGACAGACGGCCTGGCGGCAGGGCCTGAGGTGATCCTTTATAACGGTCGCGGCATTGCAAATCCCGAATGCGCCAACCACACAAAGGGCAAGGAATCGGGGGAATTGGACGTTATTTCATCATCAGAAAGGTGCAGTAAGTTCCGTTTCCGGACTTTCAAAAGAACCAAAATTCACCTTGACTTTCAGGGACGCCGCCAAGGGTTTTTCGACTCTTTCGGCGAAGGAAGGTAAAGAGGCATTCCTTGTGACTCTGCATCAAGAAGATCTCGCAGTCAGTGGTGACTTTGCGGAGGTAATGTCATTCCAGGGACCGACGGATTATCTGAAATTGAAAAATATATGACAGAGTAGCGTAAAGGAATATTAAAGCGTGGCAATGGGAGTAGTCACAATATCCTGGATGCTTGTTGTAGAAATGCGCAGCCGATTCTTCTGATGGGGTGATCGATGGAGGAAATTTTGCCGAATCAAGCGGAAACTAGTGGCCTCACATATTCCGGGGAGCAGGCCGATATTTTTGAAAGGTGGGTTCACTATTTCGGGGCGACCGACCCACAGGAACTCGATCTCGGAATGCTAATGGCTATCCACGAATGGGTCATGGACGGTCTGGAGCCGAGAGATCAAAGGCAAGAACGATAGTCGGCCCCGCAGGGGGCATCGGCTGTCTGACGTTTCGTGCTCCATGAGCCCCATGCCTTCCAGTCGGCCGCCTGCGCCCGAGTCACTTCGGCGTGGCGGAGTTGTCGTTACCGTGATTGCGGGCAGATGCGCGCGCTGTCGCGGACGGGCTTAGTGACGCGAGAATCTTGTCGCGGCACACCGCCAGGATTTCGTCGGCCAGCGGGGAATCGTTCGGGCAGGCGCGCGACATGACAATGGCTCCGACCGCGTGCGCCAGTATGTCGAGGGACCTGGCTCGCACCTGGCCCGGATCGGCGCCGTCCAACTCAGTGCCCTCGGGGCTCAGCGCAGCCAGCAGGCTCTCAATGCCGGCCGCAAACGTGGCCCGAACCGCTTCCGGCTGACGCGCGGCATCCCCGCCCAGTGCGGCCATCGTGCAACCGGTCGCGCGGGTGTCACGGTGCTCGCGAGAAAGGTAATACCGCACAAACTCAGGCGCGTTTACGCCCGCACTCAACGCCACGGTCTGCGCGATGCCGCAGGCCGCCGATTCCGCCACCAGGTCGGCCTTGGAGCGGAACTGTTTGTAAAAGCCGCCATGGGTGAAGCCGGCGGCGGCCATCAGATCGGCAACGCCAACTCCATCGTAGCCACGCTCCCGAAACAGTTGGGACGACGTCTCGACCACGTGCTCCCGGTTGGCCTGTGCCTGTGCCTTGGTGATCTTCATTTCTTGACCACGGTGGGTTCATGTCTGCGAAGGCTCCATTATACATTGATGTCGACCGTCATCAAAACCTTGACAGGTTAGATTATGATCGTCATCATTGATCTCATTCCCAACTCCGGAAACTGACGCAACATGACCGACAAGACGCTTTTCGAGCCCTACGCCCTTGGCCGCCTGACACTCGCCAATCGCTTTGTCATGGCACCGCTGACCCGCAATCGCGCAGGCGCGGGGCTGGTGCCCAGCGAACTGGCCGCGACCTACTACGCCCAGCGCGCCTCGGCCGGCCTGATCATCACGGAGGCCACTCAGGTGTCAGCCCAGGCCCAGGGCTATCAGGACACCCCGGGCGTGTACACACTCGAGCAAATCGCCGGCTGGCGCAAGGTCACCGAGGCCGTGCATGCCAAGGGTGGACGCATCTTCGCGCAACTCTGGCACGTCGGCCGTGTTTCGCACGTCGATGTCCAGCCTGGCGGCGCTGCGCCGGTCGCGCCTTCGGCCATCCGCGCGGAGACGAAAACCTTCGTCAACAATGGCTTTGCCGACGTGTCGCAGCCACGCGCCCTCGAACTCGACGAATTGCCGGGCATCGTTGGCGACTTTCGTCGAGCCGCGGCCAATGCCATGGCAGCCGGCTTTGACGGCGTGGAGATCCACGGCGCCAACGGCTATCTGCTGGAGCAGTTCATCAAGGACGGTGCCAACCAGCGCACTGACGCCTACGGCGGCTCGATCGAGAATCGCGCGCGCCTGTTGCTGGAAGTCGTCGCTGCAGTGGTGGAAGAAATTGGTGCCGATCGCACCGGCGTGCGCATCTCGCCTGTGTCGCCGGCAAACGGCATCTCGACCAGCGATCCCCAGCCGCAGTACGACTACATCGCCGGGCAGCTCAGCGCGCTGGACATCGTCTACCTTCACGTGGTCGAGGGTGCGACCGGCGGCCCGCGCGATGTCGCACCGTTTGACTACGACGCGCTGCGGCAGCGGTTCAGGCAAACCTACCTGGCCAATAACGGCTACGACCTGGAACTCGCTACCGCCAGGCTCGACGAGGGCAAGGCAGACCTGTTCGCCTTCGGCCGCGCATTCATCAGCAACCCCGATCTGATCGAACGCCTGAAGACCGGCGCACCGCTGGCGCAGCCCGACTTCGCCACGCTCTATGGTGGCGGCGCTGCGGGCTACACCGACTACCCGACCATTGCCGCCTGAGGCGCGCGCTGCTTGCGTACGCGTCCGAACCACTCTTGCAAAGGAAATAACCCGTGACCTCGCTTCCGACTGTTCTCATCACCGGCGCCTCCTCCGGCATCGGCGCCACTTACGCCGAGCGCTTCGCCGGCCGCGGCCACGACCTCGTGCTGGTTGCACGCGACAAGGCGCGCCTCGATACGCTGGCCGCGCGCCTGCGTGAAGAACGCGGTGTGTCTGTCGAAGTGCTGCAGGCCGACCTGACCCAGCCTGGGGATCTGGCCGCGGTCGAGACTCGCCTGCGCGACGACGCTCGCATAGGCATCCTGATCAACAACGCCGGCATGGGTCAGTCGGGTGGCTTCGTGCAGCAGACCGCTGAGGGCATCGAACGCCTGATCACGCTCAACACCACGGCACTGACGCGGCTCGCAGCCGCGGTCGCTCCGCGCTTCGTGCAGTCGGGGACTGGCGCGATCGTCAACATCGGCTCGGTGGTGGGTTTCGCGCCCGAGCTCGGCATGTCGATCTACGGCGCCACCAAGGCCTTCGTGCTTTTCCTGTCGCAGGGATTGAACCTCGAGTTGTCGCCCAGCGGCGTCTACGTGCAGGCGGTGCTGCCGGCGGCGACCCGCACGGAGATCTGGGAGCGCGCCGGCGTCGACGTCAATACGCTTACCGAGGTGATGGAGGTCGGCGAACTGGTTGATGCGGCACTGGTCGGCTTCGATCGCCGCGAGCTGGTCACCATCCCGCCGCTGCACGTGGCCGCGCGCTGGGACGCGCTGGATGGCGCGCGTCAAGGGCTCCTGTCGGATATTCGACAAGCGCACGTGGCCGATCGCTATCGGCCGGAAGCTTGACCACTGCGGCTTCTCTCTTACTCGAAAGCCAGGCCATGCCTTATCGACGGACACTCCGGCACAGCCCTCAACAGGTAACCCGATGACTGACACCCATATCACCACGCCCACGCGCTTCGCGGATGTCGACGGTACGCGATTCGCCTACCGCCGCTGGGGTAACACCGATTCCTCGCAGCCGCCTTTACTGCTTCTGCAGCACTTTCGCGGCGGCATGGACCATTGGGACCCGTTGATGACCGACGGCCTTGCCGAAGGCCGCGAAGTCATTCTCTACAACGGTCGCGGCATTGCTTCGTCCGGCGGCCAGCCCCGCACCCGCATTGAGGACATGGCCGATGACGCGGCAGCCTTCGTTCGCACCCTGGGCTTGCCGCAGATCGATGTTCTGGGCTTCTCGCTGGGCGGTTTTCAGGCGCTGGATCTGACCTGGCGTCATCCCGAGTTGGTGCGCAAACTGATGCTGCTGGGCACCGGCCCACGTGGTGGCGACCCCGACATGGAGCCGCGCGTGCTGAGCACAGCGGTCAATCCCGTCCCCGTCTTCGAAGACTTTCTCTACCTGTTCTTCGGCCGGTCGGCGCATGCCGAGCAGGCCGCGAGGGAATTCTGGGAACGTCGCCATCGACGCGTCGACCAGGACCCCCCGTCTTCCCCAGAGGTCGCGAAAGCACAGATCGAGGCCAACATGCTGTATCTGCCAAGGCTCTCGGAAGACGATCCATTCGCCTACCTGCGTGGCATCCAGCAGCCCACGTTCATCCTCAACGGCGTCAACGACGTGATGATTCCGACGGTCAACTCGTTCTACATGGCCCGCAACCTGCCGAACGCCCAGTTGTTCATCTACGCGGACTCGGGCCACGCTGCGCAGTTCCAGCACCCGCAGCGTTTTCTTTATCACGTGGCGCGGTTTCTGAGCGAGTGACGACCACGCCACTCATCGCCCCGAAGTCACGATCCAGTATCCAAAGGCCCTCGCCATGCTCAAGTTTAAGTTCCTGCTGTGGATGTTCACCCAGCTCCTGAAACGACAGATCAGGAACAACTCCGACTGCGCGAAGTACGTCGCGGGCAAGACCTTGGTGTTTCAGATCCGCACGGTGTCCGGCGTCGGTCGCTACTACGTCATTCGCGATGGCGTCATCCGATCTATTGGGGGACTGACGGCGAACCCCCAGTTCACGCTCACTTTCAGAGATGCCGTCAAAGGCTTCGCGATCCTGTCGGCCAAGGAAAGCCAGGCGGCCTTCCTCAGGGGCCTGGGCAACAAGGATCTGATCATTAGCGGCGACTTTCGCGAAGTGATGTGGTTTCAGGGCCTGACGGCATTCCTGCAGCCTCCGAAAGTCGTTTCGCCTTACAACCGCACCGCGTTCTGAGCTGCCCATGAAACCAGATCTGCTGAACCAGCTGTTGCGCCTGCCCAATGGCAGTGTGCTGCGCAATCGGCTCGCCAAGGCGGCCATGAGCGAGACGCTGGGCACCTACGACAATCGTCCGACTCCGGACCTGGTGCAGTTGTACCGACGCTGGGCCGCCTCGGGGCTGGGACTGATCATGACGGGCAACGTGATGATCGACCGCCGCGCCCTGGGCGAGCCTGGCAATGTGGTGATCGAGGACGAAACTGACTTGCCTGCCCTTCGACAGTGGGCACAAGCGGCGACTGGGCGAGGGGCGGCCATCTGGGCACAGCTCAACCATCCGGGCAAGCAATCGACCAAGGGTTTAAACGCCTTCAACCTCGCGCCGTCGGCCGTTCCCTTCCGCGAGGACATGGCCGCGTTCTTCGAAACCCCGCGCGAAGCCACCACGTCCGAGATCCACGACATCGTCGAGCGCTTCGGCCGCAGCGCGGCGATCTGCAGGAAGGCCGGGTTCAGTGGTGTGCAGATCCACGGGGCGCACGGCTACCTGATCAGCCAGTTCCTGTCTCCGCATCACAACCGTCGGGAAGACGAATGGGGCGGAACTCCCGAGAAGCGGCGCCACTTTGTACTGGCCGTCTATTTGGAGATCCGCCGGCAAGTCGGTCCGGAATTCCCGGTGGGGATCAAGCTCAACTCGGCCGACTTCCAGCGAGGCGGCTTCACCGAGGAAGAATCGATCGAAACGATTCGCGCGTTGACCGACGCGGGCATTGACCTCATCGAGATCTCGGGCGGCACCTACGAGGCACCCGCGATGAGCGGTGCGATGCGAGAGTCGAAGAAGGTTTCCACCGTGGCCCGCGAAGCCTACTTTCTCGAATTTGCCGAGAAGGTGCGGGCCGCCGTAAAGGTGCCGCTGATGGTGACCGGCGGGTTCCGCTCGGCGGCCGGCATGAACGCAGCTCTGCGCTCTGGCGCGCTGGATGTGGTGGGCCTGGCGCGGCTGCTGGCGATCGATCCCGACGCACCAGCCGCCTTGCTGCACGGGCGCGATAGCCTGAGGCAGGTGCGCCCGATCAACACCGGCCTCAAGGCTGTCGATCGCATGGGAATCATGGAGGTGCTGTGGTACACGCGCCAGCTCAAGCGCATTGCAAGGGGTAGAGAGCCGCGTCCCGACGAGAGCGGACTGTCAGCGTTCGTGAGGTCTGCTTTCAATAGCGGCTGGGGCACCTTTCGCACGCGGCGCCTGCGGGCGCGGAATTGAGTGCCGAGGGCTGGCGATCTGAGACTCGCCACTGGTGAACGTCATATGAAACGATCCACAACGCGATCCAAGGAAGTCACGCACGAGCGCATCGTCGAAGCTGGCGCACGCGCGATCCGCCGCTGTGGCTATGACGGCATTGGCATTGCGGACATCATGAAAGAGGCCGGCCTCACCCACGGCGGGTTCTACGCGCATTTCGCCTCACGCGAGGCCATGCTGGCCGAGTTGGCAGACCGCGCAGGAGCCGAGGCCATCGCCACCTTTTTGCACTTCACGGCCGCCGTGCCCGCCGAACAATCCCTGCAGGCGCTGCTGCGCGCCTATCTGTCCAGAGAGCACGTGAAAAACCCGGAGGTCGGTTGCCCGATCGCCGCCCTGGGAACGGAAATGCCGCGTCAGGCGCCGGCGGTTCGACGTGCAATTACCCGCCGCATCAAGGAAATGATCGACATGGTCTCGCGCCAATCGGCCGACTGGGACCAGCCCGGTGCGCACGAGCGCGCCCTGGCGACCGCCGCCACGATGATTGGCGCGGTCGTGCTGGCGCGCGCGGTCGACGAAGAACCGCTGTCCAGATCGTTGCTGGAGGCGGCGCTGGAGCACCTCACCCCAGCGGCGGATTGAGTTTCCATCGGCTTTTTTTTATCCCTCAGCATGATGCTCGACATATGAAACCCGTGCCCCCAAAGGAGAAGTGATCATGACATTCAAGGCGCTGCTGGCCACCAGAACCGGCGATGCGATTGCCACCGCCCTGGTCGATTTCGACGAAGCCGACCTGATGCCGGGCGACGTCACCGTCGCGATCGACTATTCGACGGTGAACTACAAGGACGCGATGGCTGTCAGCGGCCGCGCGTCGGTGATCCACCAGTTCCCGCTGATTCCGGGCATCGACTTTTCGGGCGTCGTGGAGGCTACGTCGCACGCAGGGTTCGCGGTGGGCGACCGCGTTGTCGCCAACGGCTGGGGCCTGAGTCAAACCCACCATGGCGGTTTCGCGCAGAAGGCACGCGTCAGGGGTGACTGGCTGGTCAAGCTGCCTGACGTGTTTTCGACGCGCGATGCCATGGCCATCGGCACGGCGGGGTACACCGCGATGTTGTCCGTGCTCGGGCTGGAGCATGCGGGAGTGACGCCGGACAAAGGCGATGTGCTCGTGACTGGGGCCGGCGGCGGGGCCGGGTCCATCGCCATCGCCTTGCTATCCACGCTGGGGTATCGGGTGGTGGCCTCGACCGGGCGGCTGGAGGAGACGGGCTACCTGCACGAGCTGGGTGCGGCCGAGGTTATCGACCGTCGCATGTTGTCCGAGCCGGGTGCACCAATCGCCAAGGAACGGTGGGCCGGAGCGATCGACTCGGTGGGCAGCCACACACTGGCCAATGTGCTGGCGCAGACCTGCTACCGCGGCGCGGTGGCGGCCTTCGGGCTCGCGCAGGGCGCGGACCTGCCCGGCTCGGTGTTGCCCTTCATCCTGCGCAACGTGACCCTGGCCGGCATCGACTCGGTCAACGCGCCGCAAGACGTGCGGCAGCAAGCGTGGGCACGTCTGGCCACCGACCTGGACCCCGGAAAGCTCGCACGCGCTACCCAGGTGGTCGGCCTGGCCGAAGTGTCTGGCCTTGCAGATGCGGTACTCCAGGGCCAGGTGCGTGGCCGCACCGTCGTAGACGTCAACGCGTGAAGGCCGAACCCAAGGAATCGATGATGATCAGTTTCAACCCGGATAGCCAATCGGCAACGTCCTATGCCCACGCACAGAACAACCAGGTCAGGGCGGGCGGAACCACCTTCGCTTACCGCGAACTAGGCCCGCACGGCGGCATCCCGCTAATCCTGCTCAACCACTGGGGCGCAGTGCTGGACAACTTCGACCCGCGCATCGTCGATGGCCTGGCCCGCAAGCATCGCGTTATTGCGATCGACTACCGGGGAATCGGTTCGTCCGGCGGCATTGCGCCCGTGACCGTGGACGAGATGGCGCGCGACACCATCGCGTTGATCCGCGCGATGGGTTTCGATCAGGTCGATCTGCTCGGCTTTTCGCTCGGCGGCTTCGTGGCGCAGGACGTGGCGCTAAAGGCGCCGGACCTGGTGCGTAGGTTCATCCTCACAGGCACGGGTCCCGCGGGCGGTCAGGGCATCGATCGCGTCGGTGCCATGTCCTGGCCACTGATGCTCAAGGGCCTGCTGACGCTGCGCGATCCCAAGACCTATCTGTTCTTCACCTCCACGGCCAACGGCCGGCAGCAAGCGCATTCCTGAAAAGACTGAAGGAACGCAAGGCGGATCTCGACAAGGGGCCGACGCCCCGCGCCTTGCTTCGCCAGCTCAAGGCGATCAAAGCCTGGGGCCAGCAGGCGCCGCAGGACCTCACCCACCTGCACATGCCTGTCCTGATCGCCAACGGAGACAACGACATCATGGTGCCCACCGCCTTGAGCCACGACATGGCCCGCCGTATTCCCAACGCGCAGCTCATCATTTACCAGGACGCCGGGCACGGAGGCATCTTCCAGCATCACACCAACTTCGTGCCCAAAGCACTGGAGTTTCTGGCGCAATGAATCCTTCGCGGTCAGCGACAAGCGAAGTCCTATGAAGCTAAGCAGAAGCTGCGCACAACGTGAATTTCGAACAGGTCTCGTCGAAGACAGGCCTTGCCGTACTTCACCCCAATTTGGAGAAACAGATGAAAGCAGTCCGGTTTCATAAGACAGGCGGACCCGAAACGCTGGTTTATGAGGAGGTGCCCGATCCGACACTCGCCGACGATGAGGTTCTCATCCGCGTCGAAGCGGCTGGAGTGAACTTTGCCGACGTCATGCGTCGTCGCGGCGACGACTATCCTGAGCCATCCCCTACACCCTTCACGCTGGGTGCTGAAGTAGCCGGCACGGTCGCCGCCCTCGGGAAGGCCGTGACTTCGCTCGCTGTCGGCACGCCGGTGCTGGCCGCGCCAGGAACAGGCGGTTATGCACAGTACGTCCGCGTGCCCGCTGCCATCGTGATCCCGCTGCCGGCGGGGCTCGACTTGCTACGCGCTTCGGCGCTGGTTGCCCATGGCCTGACCGCCGCTCTGGTCCTGCGCAAGGCCGCTCGACTGGCGCCGGGCGAAACCGTGTTGGTGGAGGCTGCGGCAGGCGGAGTGGGGTCGCTCGCCGTACAACTGGCCAGGCTGTATGGCGCCGGCAAGGTCATCGCGGCCGCCAGCAGCCCCGCAAAGCGGGCTCTGGCCGAGCGCCTGGGGGCTGATGCGTCGGTGGACTACACCGCCCCCGACTGGGCCGAGCAAGTGCGCGCGCTGACCGACGGCAAGGGTGTGGACGTGATCCTGGAGACGGCCGGTGGCGACAACGTCGCCGAGGCGTTCAAAGCATTGGCCCCGTTCGGGCGCCTGATCTTCATCGGCCAGTCCAGCGGCAAGACCAGCCTGATCGACCCGTGGAAGCTGACCGTCCCCAACCATACCGTTACCAGCTTTTACGTCGGCGCCTACCTTGCCTTCCCCGATCTGGTCCGGGCGACGCTGACCGAACTCATCGGGCTGGTCTTGTCCGGCAAAGTAACGCTGCAAACAGAAACGGTGTTGCCGCTCGCGCAGGCCGCCGAAGCACATCGCCTCCTGGAAGGGCGCAGCACGACCGGTAAGGTCGTGCTGCAGCCTTGGGCGTGAGCTGGATTTCGTCCGAACTCTGCCACATCATTTACCAACATTGGATTTAGAACGACATGAAAGCACTCACCTTCAAACGCTATGGCAAGTCACCCGAGATCGGGTTCGCCGAAGTACCTCGTCCTACCCTAAAGCCTGATGAACTGTTGGTCCAGGTCCACGCGGCGGGGTTGAACCCAATCGACAACATGATTCCGGCGGGAACGTTCAAACCCGTCCTCAAGTTCGAGTTGCCAGCCACGCTGGGCAGCGATATTGCTGGTATGGTGACTGAGGTCGGCAGCCGCGTGACGCGTTTCAAGCCGGGCGATGCAGTCTTTGCCAGCCTCTTCGATCTCGGTAGGGGCTCGATCGCCGAATTCGCGGCGGTGCCGGAGAGCGTTGCCGCGTCGAAGCCGGTCAATCTGGACTTTGTGCAGGCTGCCGCCGTTCCGATGGTCGGGCTCACCTCCTGGCAGGCGTTGAAGGAGCGCGCCAATCTTCGGGCTGGCCAGAAGGTGTTCGTCCCCGCAGGGTCTGGCGGTATTGGCACGTTTGCGATCCAGCTGGCAAAGTACTTCGGCGCCAGAGTGGGAACGACCACCAGTACCGGCAATGTTCAACTGGTAACCAGTCTGGGCGCAGACGAGGTCGTCGACTATAAGAAGCAGGAATTCGAAAAAGTGCTGCACGGCTACGACGTTGTGCTTGGCACTATCAGAGGTGATGCGATTGAAAAATCGATGGGCATCCTCAAACCGGGGAGCAAGATTGTGTCGCTTATCGGGCCGCTGGACGCAGCGTTCGCCCGCGCTCGCAGGCTGAACTTTATTCTGAGGTTTGTATTCGGGCTAATGAGCCGCAAGATCATGCGGCTTGCAAAAAAGCGGGAGGTGACGTATTCATTTCTCTTCGTGCGCCCCGATGGGACCCAGCTCGCCGAAATTGGCGAACTGATTAAGTCAGAACGCATCCGTCCAGTCATTGACAAGGTGTTTCCGTTTGAGCAAGCGAAGGAAGCGCTTGAATACTTGGCCCAGGGACGCGCCAAGGGCAAGGTCGTCGTCAAGGTCAAGTGACGCGCCAAACGGTTGGCTGTGGATGAACGTGCCCTCGACCATGTGACGTTCGAGGAGGTCGGCTTCGATCTCGATCAGGCGCTCTCGCACGTCAATTCGCTATTCCGGCGCGCAGACACGGAACTGGTTCGGCAGGTCCATACATGATGTCTAGAGGGTGCCCAACGGTCGTTCAATGCCGCGAATGCGACGCTACAGCATGACGCGCCGATGCAGTCGGACATACGACAATCGTTGACGCGAATTGCGTCGGACGCTTGCCGCGTTGAGGGCACTCTCTGATTACGTGGAACAGCACCCCGAATCACTCGTGTGGAGAAAATCAGCGGATCATTGAGTATTCGATTTTTTTTTTGTCGGAGATTGACCTCTCCTTTCAGCGTGGCACGTCACGCCTGGCGACCGGCCATCACACCGCCGTCGACCGGCAACACCGCGCCCGTAATCCAGGAGGCGCTCGGCGATGCCAGAAAAAGGATCGCCTCGGCGATATCGGCCGGTTGGCCGTTGCGCCCGAGAGGATGGAACGCATTGAATGACGGCAGCGTCTGCTTGACCTGATTGTCCGTCATGAACGTGTTGTAGATCGGCGTCTCAACAACGCCTGGAGCAACCGTGTTGATGCGGATATTCGCGGGCGCAAGCTCAATGGCCAGGTTGCGCGTGAGAGCATGCACTCCAGCATTCGCTGCCGAGTAGGCCGAAGACGGCGTCGCACCGATGGCCTGCAGGGCCCAGAGCGAGCCTGTCTGAACGATGGCGCCGCCGCCGCGTCGCTTCATCGCGCGCGCCGCGGCCTGTGCCATGAAGAACTTGCCTTTGAGGATGGTGTCGAGGAACCAGTCGTAATCGGACTCGCTCAGCTCCAAGAATTCCTTGGGTCGGAATACGCCCGCGTTGTTGATCAGGATGTCGACACCGCCAAACGCGTCGATCGCGACATTCACAAGCGCAGCGCCCGTGGCTGGTAAAGCGATATCCCCTGCGTACGTGCGAACTTTGATTCCTGCGGGGTCGATTTCGGCAGCGGCTTGTTTGAGCTTAGCCTGATCGCGGCCACCGATAACCACGCTAGCGCCGGCGCGCACCAGACGGATGGCCACCTCCTTGCCGATACCGGAACCGCCACCGGTGATGATGGCGACTTTAGACGAGAAACTATTCATTGTGGAAGTCCTTTGTGAACCGAACGCGGATTGAAACTTTCGAGTTGATTCGAAAGCTTTGCGTGGTGACCACATTATTGGATGACACGTATGGATTCACAAATGAGATATTCTGCCAGTCACTGAAAGAAATTCTTTACGTGATGACTGCTCCAATCTTCCTGAATGCGTTACGCGCGTTTGAAGCAAGCGCGCGCCACCAGAGTTTCTCTGCAGCGGCGACCGAGCTGAACGTCACGCCAGCGGCGGTGGGGCAGCTCGTCCGCAGCCTGGAAGAGTGGCTTGGCATGTCGCTATTCCATCGAGGCAGTGGTGGGCGGGCGCGTCTGGTGCCCACGGAGGCGGCGGTAAGGGCGCTGCCCGACATTCGCGACGGGTTCGATCGGTTGAACGTCGGATTCGCAAGACTTAGAGAGCGGTCAACGGTCGGGGTGCTGACAGTGACGGTCAGTCCCGCGTTCGCGGCCAAGTGGCTTCTGCCCCGCATCGACCGCTTTCAGACCGCATGGCCCGAAACTGACATTCGCCTTGACACAAATCTCAAGCTGGTGAACTTCGCGACACAAGGCATCGATATCGGCGTGCGCTATGGAGCCGGACACTGGCCGGATCTGGAGGCAGAAAAGCTGATGGACGAGGAAGTCTTCCCCGTCTGCTCGCCCGTGTTTCTTGAGCGTCATCCGGGAATCCGCAACCCCGCCGATCTGGACGGACTCACGCTGATCGATGATCTATCTGTCGACCGGCAAATAGGGTTCGTTACCTGGGACGCGTGGCTCGACAAAGTGGGCATTAAGTTGACTGCGGCCCGATCGAATTTGAAGATCAATAGTTCCTCTGCCGTCCTTCAAGCCTCGATCGATGGCCATGGGGTAGCGCTGGCGCGTAGCGCTCTTGCACGCGACGATGTGGCCTCAGGGCGATTGGTGCGGCTTTTTCCAGATATCGAGCGGCCGTCGGAACTTGCCTATTACATCGTCTATAGGAAGGAGTGCGCTAACCTGCCAAGACTCGTTGCGTTTCGCGAGTGGCTTCGCGAAGAGGCGTCCAGCGACAGAAATGCGACCTAATACAACATCCCGTAAATAGGTTGAATAATTAACTGCCTCGGATATCATGTCTGGATGAGTCGAGGCCGCCATGCAACGCCAGTGAAGCTGGCGAATAAAGAACGACAGGAACTGCTATCGCTGATTGAGCGGAAAACGGCTACGCAGCGAGATGTGATGCGGGCGCGTATCGCGTTGTGGGCCCACGAGGGTCACTCCAATACGGTGATTGCGCGGGAACTGGGTGTCTCGGTGCAAACGGTCTGCCTGTGGCGCAAGCGCATTGCCCGGCAAGGTGTCCTGGGTATTCGCGAGGGCGAGCGCAGTGGCCGTCCGCCACGCATCACGCACGAAGCGCGACTGCAGTTGATTGCGCTGGCGTGTGAAGCACAGGAACCTGAGGGACGGGTCACGCCGACCCTCGACGAGATTGCGGCGCGTGCCGTGGAGCGTGGCGTCGTCGGGCAGATCAGCCGCAGTCACGTGCAGCGCATTCTGCAGGCCGGCGACGTACGCCCGCACCGGGTCCGGCAATGGCTGCACAGTCCGGACCCGGCCTTTCGCGAGAAGGTCAACGTGATTTGCAAGCTGTACCGCAAGGCGCCGCGAAACGCGGTAGTGCTCAGCATCGACGAGAAGACCGGCATTCAGGCCATTGAGCGCAAGCACCCGGGACGGGCACCCGCGCCAGGACGGCTGCGTCGCCGTGAATTCGAATATATCCGTCACGGCACCCAGGCGTTGATTGCTGCGCTCGATGTGCATACCGGAAAGGTGCTGGCAGAGTGCCGCGAGCGGCGCACCCAGGACGATCTGGTAGCCTTCATGGAACGCGTGGCAGCCGCGTACCCGGACAAACAGGTGCACGTGGTTTGGGACAATCTGAACACGCATCGCGCCCAGGCCGTCTGGCAGGCGTTCAATGTGCGGCATGGCAAGCGGTTTCATTTCCACTTCACGCCGTTGCACGCAAGCTGGGTCAATCAGATCGAACTCTGGTTTGCCCGTTATACGCGCCGGGTGCTGCGCCATGCCAGCCACACCAGCACCGCGCACCTGCGCGAGCGCACCGGGCAGTTCGTCGGCGAGCACAATCAGGCCGCACGCCCCTTCAAATGGAGTTTCCGGGGCTATCCGCTGCAAAGCGGTGCATCGTAATCGAGGAACGCAGATGCCAGTTGTACCCGCCAAACACCACGCTGCTGAACTGCAGCGTCAACTGCGCAGCCTGCTCGGCCATGAGCAGATTGTCACGCAAGCCTACGGGCGCCACTTGCTGATCAAACGTCTGGACGATGAGGAGCCAACCGTCGTGGCGCGCCTCACCGAGCTCGGCCGCAATCGATATGGCGCCGCCTTTCGCAGCCATAGTGGGCGTTGGGAACCGCTGCCGGGCACGGGTTCGCTCGACGAAATGGCCGACGTGGTCGTCACGCTCCTGCAGCCTTATTTGCAGCCCGATAATTATTAAACGTATTTGCGGGATGTTGTACTAGTCGATGGCCTGCATGCGCTATCAAGCGGCCCGTATGGCCGACAAGGTATCGGGCCGACGCTATTGCGAATCGCGCATTGTGATCCGACTGCCTGACGAAGTAATGTTCGACGGCTCGCGCGATTTAATGAGGTCGAGTCGTTTACTACGAGAGTTGCTCGCGCGGTTGCCGGCTAAAGCCGTTCGCTAGATACGTCTTTACATCTTTCTTCAAACGAAGACTTTCTTGAGCACTCCAGCCGGGTGCCGTCGTGTGCGGCCTTGAGCAGGTAGTGGCGGACGTTCGTGCCGCCCTGTCTGGGTGGCGCTACGATATCGCCATATGTGGCCAGGCGGCCGCTCGCGGTCTGCGTCGTGGATGCGGCATCGGAGGCCAACCGTATTCCGCCATCCCGGGACAGTTCGATTTCGACCGCGCCTGTGTCCGTCGCCTGCCGATAGATAGGTTGCCAGCTTGCCGCCGGGAAGTAGTCATCCCAATGAAGTCGTTTTGCACCGCGTTCCATCCCGAGCATCGCTTCGAGCGCCGGGTTGAACTGCACGAATTCGCCATCGGCCGCGACGGTAACGAGCCCGACCGGCGTGACGTCATACGCGCGACGCAATTCTGCTTGCGCCCGCAACCGCTCGGCGCGCTCGGCACGGATCTGCTCGCCGATCGCGAGTGCGGCCATCAGACTGGACACGAGCGCCGCGGTTACGCTGTTCAGCGTCGGGATAAAAAATCGCGTATGGAAGGCCGCCGAAGCGACCTCAGAGAAGCTTGCAATCAGCGCCACCGCGCATCGGCTGGCGCGACGCGTCGTCCTGGGGCGACGGTATGTGAACGACGTGTACGCGGTCGCACTCGCCGCGCAGCCATGCTGTGTTCAGTGGAACACCACAGCCTTAGCCGGCCAATCTCGTGATCGCCGCTCGGCTGCCGGCTTGCTCACGCAGTCGAAACTTCTGGATCTTGCCCGTCGCGGTTTTGGGCAATTCGCCGAAGATCACGCGACGCGGGCATTTGAAATGCGCCAGTCGCTCCCGACAGAACAAGATTACATCCTCCTCCGTTATGTCAAGGGCATCCGGCTTCAGCTCGATAAACGCGCAAGGAGTCTCGCCCCATTTGTCATCAGGCTGTGCGACCACGGCCACGTACAGGACGCCCGACATGCGATAGATGACCTCCTCCACCTCCACTGACGAAATATTTTCTCCACCAGAGATGATCACATCCTTCGAGCGGTCTGTGATCTGGATATAGCCATCGGAATGGACGATGGCAAGATCTCCGGTATGGAACCAACCGCCGGCAAAGGCTTTTGCGGTTGCCTCGGGATTCTTGAGATATCCCATCATCACCGTATTCCCCCGGACCAGGACCTCACCGCAAGACTTGCTATCGGCTGACACGGTCTCGAGCGTCTCAGGATCGGCGACCGACATTTTTTCGAACGCTGCCGCACGCACACCTTGCCGCGCTTTCAATTTCCCTTGCTGCTCCGGCGGCAATGCGTCCCATTCATCGTGCCATGCACAGCTGATAGGGGTGCCGGAGATTTCAGTAATTCCAAAGACGTGGTCGACGTCGAAGCCCATCGCTCCAACGGCCTCGAGAACAGCGGCTGGCGCCGGCGAGCCGGCGGTAAGGACCCGCACCCGACGCGGCAGCGGCTGTCGGTCCGATTGAGGCATGCTTGCGAGGCCTGACAGAACAATTGGCGCCGCGCAAAAGTGATCGACGCCGTGCTTGACGATGGCGGAAAGAACGCTGGCGGCATTGACCTTGCGCAGGCATACATGCGTTCCGGCCGCGGCAGTGATCGCCCATGTGAAGCACCAGCCGTTCGCATGGAACATGGGAAGCGTCCACAAGTAAATCGGCGCACGCGGCAAAGGCCAGTTCGTCATCTGGAGCAGGCTCATCAGATGCGTTGCACGATGGCTCGGAACGACGCCTTTCGGATCGCCTGTCGTACCCGAGGTGTAGTTCAAGGCAATGGGCGTCCACTCATCGGCCGGCCAGCAGCCGGTAAATGCCGGATCGCCGCTCGCCAGCAGCGACTCGTAATCGATTTCCCCGATAGCGGGGCCCGCGGGGGCTTGGCAATCGTTGATGTCGATCACACGCGGTGGAATGGGGACTGACTTCAACGCTTTCTCGACCAGCGGAGCAAATTCGCGGTCCACCAGCAGGAGCTTGCATTCGCCGTGGCGCAGAATGAATGCGATACCGTCAGCATCGAGGCGGCAATT
The DNA here is from genome assembly GCF_004361815.1 of Paraburkholderia sp. BL10I2N1. Lineage (NCBI taxonomy): Bacteria > Pseudomonadati > Pseudomonadota > Betaproteobacteria > Burkholderiales > Burkholderiaceae > Paraburkholderia > Paraburkholderia sp. BL10I2N1. The sequence continues at coordinate 3,576,696 of NZ_SNWA01000001.1, forward strand.
GACGGCATTGAGCACGGCACCTGACAAAGGCACACCAAAGTGAGCCTCGAGCATGGCTGGGGTGTTCGGCGCGATGATCGACACCGTATCGCCCGGTTCGATCCCCAACAGAACGAGCGCCGACGCGAGGCGATAGCAACGTTCGCGGGTTTCGGCCCACGTCTGCCTGAAGTCGCCATGAATGATGGCGGTCCGTTCCGGATAGACGTCGGCGGTTCGATCGAGGAAGGTCAATGGCGTCAATGGAACGTGGTTTGCCGCGTTCTTCTCAAGTCCTCGAGAGTAGGCCTTTGCACTCATGACTTTGTCTCCGTTCATTTTTCGTAGAAAGTAGTGAAATCGCCGACCGGGCTGCGCTCCGTTACCAGCGAGTTCTCGATGCAACTGGGATCCGCGTAACCCAGGCTCATCCCGCAGACCAACATGTGATTGTCGGGAATGGACAGTTCGTCGGCGATGACACGGTGGAACTTATTGAAAGCCACCTGCGGACAGGTATCGAGGCCCCGCGCCCGGGCAGCAATCATGACGCTTTGCAGAAACATGCCGGTGTCCAGAAGACTTCCTTCTCGCATGACCCGCTCAATCGTGAAGAACAGGCCTACGGGTGCATCAAAGAAGTTGTAGTTGCGGCCGTGCTGGACGTGCATCCGCTCCTTGTCACCCTTGTGGATACCCAGCAGGCCGTAAAGACTCCAACCGACCTTGCGCCGGCGGTCCACATACGGCGCGATCCATTCGCGTGGGTAGTAATCGTAGGGCTCTTCCAGGTCTGAACTTCGTGCCGGATCATCATTCATCTCGTTGATGGCAGCGGACAGGCGGGACTTCATCGTGCCTGTCACAACATGCACATGCCAGGGCTGGATGTTGACGCCCGTTGCGCTGAAGCGCGCAACGTTGAGGATGGACTCGACTTCCTCGCGGGGAACCGGTATGGGCAGGAAAGCACGGACGCTGCGCCGGGTGACGAGCGCCCAGTCGACGGCTCGACTGACGTCGGCAAACGAGCGGGAAGGAGGAGGAGATAGACGGTCCATTTTTCCGGCATGTTGAAAGTTAATCTGGATTGAATCGTTTGATTTTTTCGAGGAGAGAGCCCATACGAGCCGCGCTCTCACACGAACCTCGGCCATGAAGCCTCATATGGCACAGACTTCAGCGCCGCCGTTAATACCGTGCTGTAACCAGTGTCGGGCGAACGAGGCCGATAGTCCATGTCCATCAACTTCAGCTCGGATGAGGTCGCCCAACACCGGCGTTCGCCTGCATTGCGGCACTGTCGGTAGCTCCTGGCGCGTTACTGGACGAAATCGCTTGCTGGAGTGCCGCCCTGAACGACCGGATGCTTTAATTGTGGTCTGCCACCCTTACCGCAGATGGACGGGCGGCTTCGACCAACGCCTCGAGTTGAGCAGGGTTGTGTGGCGGGCGGCCCCGGTCAGTGTGGCCGCGAGCGGGACGCCCTGCGCTCCGGTGATCAGGCGGCGCTTTGCACCGGGGCGGAGCGTATGCGCCCATTCGCGGTAGCGTTGGCAGAACTGGGTGTAACGGTACTCGCCAGACACTGCGGACGGGCGCGCGCTGCCAACCGAACTAGTACAACATCCCGCAAATACGTTTAATAATTATCGGGCTGCAAATAAGGCTGCAGGAGCGTGACGACCACGTCGGCCATTTCGTCGAGCGAACCCGTGCCCGGCAGCGGTTCCCAACGCCCACTATGGCTGCGAAAGGCGGCGCCATATCGATTGCGGCCGAGCTCGGTGAGGCGCGCCACGACGGTTGGCTCCTCATCGTCCAGACGTTTGATCAGCAAGTGGCGCCCGTAGGCTTGCGTGACAATCTGCTCATGGCCGAGCAGGCTGCGCAGTTGACGCTGCAGTTCAGCAGCGTGGTGTTTGGCGGGTACAACTGGCATCTGCGTTCCTCGATTACGATGCACCGCTTTGCAGCGGATAGCCCCGGAAACTCCATTTGAAGGGGCGTGCGGCCTGATTGTGCTCGCCGACGAACTGCCCGGTGCGCTCGCGCAGGTGCGCGGTGCTGGTGTGGCTGGCATGGCGCAGCACCCGGCGCGTATAACGGGCAAACCAGAGTTCGATCTGATTGACCCAGCTTGCGTGCAACGGCGTGAAGTGGAAATGAAACCGCTTGCCATGCCGCACATTGAACGCCTGCCAGACGGCCTGGGCGCGATGCGTGTTCAGATTGTCCCAAACCACGTGCACCTGTTTGTCCGGGTACGCGGCTGCCACGCGTTCCATGAAGGCTACCAGATCGTCCTGGGTGCGCCGCTCGCGGCACTCTGCCAACACCTTTCCGGTATGCACATCGAGCGCAGCAATCAACGCCTGGGTGCCGTGACGGATATATTCGAATTCACGGCGACGCAGCCGTCCTGGCGCGGGTGCCCGTCCCGGGTGCTTGCGCTCAATGGCCTGAATGCCGGTCTTCTCGCCGATGCTGAGCACTACCGCGTTTCGCGGCGCCTTGCGGTACAGCTTGCAAATCACGTTGACCTTCTCGCGAAAGGCCGGGTCCGGACTGTGCAGCCATTGCCGGACCCGGTGCGGGCGTACGTCGCCGGCCTGCAGAATGCGCTGCACGTGACTGCGGCTGATCTGCCCGACGACGCCACGCTCCACGGCACGCGCCGCAATCTCGTCGAGGGTCGGCGTGACCCGTCCCTCAGGTTCCTGTGCTTCACACGCCAGCGCAATCAACTGCAGTCGCGCTTCGTGCGTGATGCGTGGCGGACGGCCACTGCGCTCGCCCTCGCGAATACCCAGGACACCTTGCCGGGCAATGCGCTTGCGCCACAGGCAGACCGTTTGCACCGAGACACCCAGTTCCCGCGCAATCACCGTATTGGAGTGACCCTCGTGGGCCCACAACGCGATACGCGCCCGCATCACATCTCGCTGCGTAGCCGTTTTCCGCTCAATCAGCGATAGCAGTTCCTGTCGTTCTTTATTCGCCAGCTTCACTGGCGTTGCATGGCGGCCTCGACTCATCCAGACATGATATCCGAGGCAGTTAATTATTCAACCTATTTACGGGATGTTGTACTAGTTCGAGCATACGAAGCTAGCTGCGAGATTCTGGTCACCGCCGACGTATTTTGGCCACTGTGGATATTCGCACAATGGTCGGGTACGTCCAGCGGCTGGCGGAGCGAGGTCGGTGATAGTCAGGTTGTGGGGCTCGGCGCCTTTGGTGACCCAATTGTCCAGCACCGTCAGACCATCGTAGGAACCATTGAACTGTCCGCCGCCACCATGCGCCGCGCCCGGCACCAGGTAAAACTTCAGAAACTGATCAAGTGGCCCCTGCCCGAACCTGGATACCAGACGGTTATAGTAGTCAATCGACAGTTGCGCGGGAATGAACTGGTCAGCTTGTCCGTGTTGGAGAATGATCTTGCCACCGCGACTCTGGAATTGAGTCAAGTCTGTACCGGCTCCGGTTGTTTGGACACGCTTTTGCAGTTCAGGCGGCCAGTTTCATCAGCCTTTCCTGACGGGCTTCGAGGGGTGATTTGAAGCCCAGCTTTTCAAGACGCCAGTCGCGATTGTATCGATCCTTGAATGCGATGGCGGCAGCACGAACTTCCTCCAGGTTTTTGAAGATGCGCCCATGAATCGCCTGTTCCTTCATTGTCCGGTTGAACCGCTCGGCGACGCCGTTGGTCTGCGGTTCGGCGACAAAGGCGTAGCTGGGCGCGATGCCCCAGAACCGGATCTGGTCGCGGAAGTCGTCCGAGGTGTATTGCGAACCGTGATCCATGCGCAGCGACAACCCGCGCCCCGAGTCGGCGACTACCGAGCCAAACTCGGCCAGCAGCCCCTGGGAGATCGGCTCGAGGGCAGCGAAGCGGTCACCGATTTTCGCCGCATGGATGCCGGTGCACAGGCCATCGCAGTGATCAACGGCCGAGAAGATCCACACCATGCCGTCGTCCACGGTCGCGACGCGCACGCCATCGGTACCCCACATCTCATTGGGGCAGTCGGTCGTGATCCGGCCGTCGTGAAGGTTGGGTTCGCCTTTTGGCCGCCGGTGCGGCGAGAGCAGACTGTGCTCACGCATCAATCGCAACACACGGGTTCTGGAGACCCGGATGCCTCGCAAGATGCGCAGCCGTGCCCAGACCTTGCGATGACCTTCGCCGGTGAATGGCGACGCTGCCAGATCGTCGCGAATAGCCTTCAGCAGTTCGGTATCGGGCATCTTCGGCTTGGGGCCGCGACGCCCCGGGATGATCGGCACCACGTTAGCTGCCGCTCTCGCACGCACCGCGTAGATCGTCGAGCGCGGGAACTGGAGCACCTGGCAGACCCGCTGCAATCCAAAGGACTTGCCTGCACTGACGGAGATCGTGTGGCTCATGTCGACGATCTCCGGACGCTCAAAGGGCGACGGGCCTGCAACTCACGCTCCTTGCGCAGGATCTCGACTTCCATGGACAACTCGCCGACCCGTCGCACGGCGTCGTTCAGCCGCGCTTGCAGTGGATCGGTGGTGCGTGCCTTGAGGCCGGCCTCCATGCCGGCCAGCGCCAGTTCACGCCATTGCTCGAGCTCGGCGATCGTCACACCGACTTCGCGGGACACGGCGTCAACGGGTTCGCCGCGCAGCAGCCGAAGCACCACGCTACGCTTGCGGCCGGTCGACCAGCGTTTGACTTCGGCCGCGCCAGAGGCGCTTTCAGTCGCGCTACGCGCTCCTTCCTGCGCATCTGGCGCAATCGCCTTCGAATCAGCTTTCTTCAACATCAACCACTCCAGTTTGGATCACACGTTTTACCCCAAATCTGTGTCCAAAAAAAACGGAGGCGCCGCAAATTGAGTCAAGTCAATGCTCGTGCTATCCATGAGCGCGCTCACCGCTTGGACGCGCGCGGTCAGTGGCCCCGGGTCGGCAGGGGTAAAATTTAGAATGCTTAAGCTAGGATCGCGAGCGACCGTGAAACGCAGCATGTCGTTTGAGAACGTGTAAAAAAACGCGCTTTTCCCGTTCACTCCGGGTTCGATTGTGGCACCGGTGGCTGACGCGCCCCAAGCCAGCGCAGTGGACCAAAAATCTGCCCCGGTGAATGCGTTGTATGCCGGAAAAGTTTGAATTCCGTTTGCCAGATCAAAGCTAAAGTTAAGTGGTGTCGAAGCGGTGGTCATTGTATTGATTTGCGCGTCGGACAAGCATGTGTCTCCGGTGTCGACTCCGCCGGGGCAGCGAATCAGCGTCGGATCGAACACGCACGCTGAAGGGTTACTAATTATTCCGTCAGCCACGCCATCCAAAGCGTCACATTGGTTCATGACCACTGCCAGAAGCGCGTTGCCTTTAGCAGGGGTGACGTATCCTCCGGGCGCTAGGAGAGATTTCGCAATTCTCCCCATTTGGAGCCATAGTCCTGTAATTCCCGAGGCCGGAAATGTCGAGATGATACCGTCGTAGTCTTGTGGGAATCGCTGCGCCGCCATCAGGGCTTGTCGTCCGCCGCTCGATCCGCCAATAAAATAACTGTGCACGAAGGCCGAGCCATAACGTCTCTTTGCGATGTACGCTGCAAAATCATGCGTCTTCTTAATGTGGTTGCCTGCGTGTACCGGCTCCGGTTGTCTGGACACGCTTTTGCAGCTCAGGCGGCCAGCTTCATCAGCCGTTCCTGACGGGCTTCGAGGGGTGATTTGAAGCCCAACTTTTCAAGACGCCAGTCGCGATTGTATCGATCCTTGAACGCGATGGCGGCGGCACGAACTTCCTCCAGGTTTTTGAAGATGCGTCCATGAATAGCCTGTTCCTTCATTGTCCGGTTGAATCGCTCGGCGACGCCGTTGGTCTGGGGTTCGGCGACGAAGGCATAGCTCGGCGCGATGCCCCAGAACCGGATCTGGTTACGGAAGTCGTCCGACGTGTACTGCGAACCGTGATCCATACGCAGCGACAGCCCGCGGCCCGCATCGGCGAGCACGGAACCGAATTCGTCCAGCAGCCCCTGGGAGATCGGCTCGAGGGCAGCAAAGCGGTCGCCAATCTTCGCGGCATGAATGCCGGTACACATGCCGTCGCAATGATCAACGGCCGAGAAGATCCACACCATGCCGTCGTCCACGGTCGCGATGCGCACGCCGTCGGTGCCCCACATCTCATTCGGGCAATCGGTTGTGATCCGGCCATCGTGAAGGTTGGGTTCGCCTCGCGCTTGCCGGTGCGGCGACAGCAGGCTGTGCTCGCGCATCAGTCGCAGCACGCGGGTCCGGGAGACCCGGATGTCGTGCAGGATACGCAAGCGCGCCCAGACCTTGCGATGCCCCTCGCCGATGAACTCAGGATCACCCACATTTTTCGTGAGCCAACTTATTCGTCTTGCCTGAAGATGCGATACATCTCGGTGATCTCGTGCAGGACGAGAAATCCACGCCACATGACGGTGGGACCGGGTGGGTGGTCATGCTTGCGGTTCAGGTACCCACCGAGTTTTGCAATCCACAGCACGACCTCACCGAGTGAAGGTATTGCAGTCGGTGGTTTTGACGTGCGATGGGTGCGGCTATGAAGCGCGCGCCATTCGTCTGGTTGCAGAAGGACTTCGCACGACAGGTCCGGATCGGCACGACCCAGCAACGTCGCGTACATGATGCGCCAGCTGATCACCGCAAATAGCGCGGTCGACCGTACGAACCGCTCAAGGTTGCCGAACTGACGCTTTTCAATGCTGCAGCCACTCTTCAGTACGCGGTGCCACGACTCAATCGTCCATCGGCGGGCATACCAGCCGAGTCGTTCAAGGGTGTCCTCAAACGTGATCGTCGGCACGGAACTGAGCAGCATCCATTCGAGCGGCTCGATGTCCGCCGGCGGCGTGGTTTCAAGGGCGTGGATCGCATAGACTGTGACCTCGGCGAGCCGGGATGAAGGCCGTTGCGGAGGCCTCAGTCGCACTGGCGTACACCGCAGTGTCAGACGGGCGACGCGCCTGGGTTGATTACCCACTGGCGGGACCTGTAACTCCGTTTCGCCCAGCGGGGCGGTCGCGGCAACGGCCTCCCAGAGGGAGTGCTCGGGGTTGACGGTCTTGCGATCCGACTTGGCTCGGATCAGCCACTCAACGCCTCGCGGACGCTCGGCCGTGAACACTTCGTAGAGGTCGCTTTCCCGGTCACCGATTCCAATCACCAGGGTCTCGGGACAGCGTGCCTTGAGGGCGCCCAGATGCGCGATGCCTTCGAGCCACTTGACGCTCTCCTTGTCTGCAACCGGAAGGTGCTTTCTCTGCTGCTTCTTGCCTAATTGCGCGTCGGGTCGCACCCAGGTCTTCATACCCAGCACACCCAGCGGCAAACCTTCTGGCGTGACGGCCAGCAGGCTGTGCAGCATGAAGCCGCGCGAAGCGTTGCCCGTGCCGTAGCCCAGTCCTTCGGTCGCTTTGAGGTGGCTCAGGTTGAATTCGGTCGTGTCCTGCACCGCAAGCACGACCGGTATGCGGGTCATGCGCCGCAGGGTCTGTTCAATGTGCGGAGCAAGTACGCCATCCGTATCGACCTGTTCGTTGTCGAAAAAACGATAGGCTGCCTTGAGCTCGGCGGCATTGAGCGAGCGCGGGAATGGGCAATCAGGACTACTTGCCAACCGTCGCGCCAGCGCGACCAGTCGGCTCGTCAAACGGGCATCGCCCAGATTGGCCGCACCGAATTCGGTATCGGCCCAGTCAGCGTTATCGTCTATGGAAGGCAACGGCGTGTCGTTTTACAGGCAATACACGCAAGTTAACATCGCCTGACTCAGTTTACAAGCGCGATTCAGCGAAAAGATGTGGGCAATCCTGAGCGCCGATGAAGGGGGAAGCCACCAGATCGTCGCGGATGGCCTTCAGCAGGTCAGCATCGGGCATCTTCGGTTTCGGGCCGCGGCGGCCCGGGATGATCGGCACCACGTTGTCCGCTGTCCTCGCGCGGACAGCATAGATCGTCGAGCGGGGGAATCCGAGCACCTGGCAAACCCGTTGCAATCCAAAGGGCTTGTTCGCACTAACGGAGATCGCGCGGCTCATGTCGACGATCTCCGAGCGGTCAAAGGGCGACGGGCCTGCAGTTCACGTTCCTTGCGCAGGATCTCGTTTTCCATAGACAACTCGCCGACGCGCCGCACGGCGTCATTGAGCCGGGCTTCCAGGGGATCGCTGGTGCGTGCCTTCAGGCCGGCCTCCATGCCGGCCAGTGCCAGCTCACGCCATTGCTTGAGCACGGCGATCGTCACACCGACTTCACGGGACACGGCGTCGACGGGTTCGCCACGCAGCAACCGAAGCACCACGCCGCGTTTGCGACCGGTCGACCAACGCTTGACTTCGGCGGCGCCAGAGGCGCTTCCAGTCGCGCTACGCGCTCCTTCCAGCGCCTCTGGCGCAACCCCGTTTACATCTGTTTTCTTCAACATCAACAACTCCAGTTTTGGACCCACGTTTTACCCCAAATCTGTGTCAAGAAAAACAGGAGGCGCGGCATGTGGTTGCCTGCGTAATTAGCGAGTGCCTCATCATTAGCTGCGAATGAGCCATCGAAGAGGGTTCCCTCATGCCCGCTGTCGCTCCCGAGAGTCACGTAACCTCTGCGCAACGGCGTTGTGACGCCTGCTGGCTCTGCGCCGGCTAAGAAACCATCGAGCGGAGAGCCCTCAGTAGCGGGGATGGTGCCGTCAAAACCCGCGCCACCAAAGTGAACAGATTTTCCGTTGAAGTTAGTCGGAAGGTCCACCTCCGCATGAATATCGGGCGCGTTGAAATCCACCGGATGAATACTTCCAAGTACTTTGCAATACTCACCATTTGTATTGCCAGGATCAGTGTCAGCAACGAGCGTGGCGGATATGACAGTGGCACCGGTTGTCGGTAACCCGATAGAGGAGGCGGGAACCGTCATGCCGGCCAACGCACTACACATCGCAGCCGACGTCTGCGCCGCGACGTTTGCCGGCGCGGAGTCATGGCCGCCGCAGCCGGATATGGCAATAGTCGATGCCGCTAACAAAGCACGCGCAATTGCCGAGCTTCGGCCCCTTGTTAACCGATTTCTCATTCTCGTCTCCGTATAGTTATTACCGCCATACTGACTTTCTGATTCCGAGCAGTCTTTGCTCTCCTGTGCTGCTATTCTCGTGAGGCGTTAATCCGGAACTGGCCACCATATGCCTGGAATTTCGGTCACGCTTCACTACTCCTACAGCAGCGATCAAGTGCGTGGCCGTCACGGGATAAATTCCGGGTACTTCCTGCAACCGGGCGCGACACTCCTATTCCTTTGCCAAAAGCGATTGCAGTGTCAGCCTGGTTGGAGCCTCAATCCATGTCCTTCGACCTCAGTTTGAATGAGGTCTGTGGACAGGCTGCTCTTTCCTCGTGCTGCGAAGGTCTTTGCTCCCCAGGACTCAACCATCCACGCACGCGATCCAATGTGCGGAGTTGCGCGCCAATGGTCTCTAGCCAGCCAACGGTTCGCCGTTCGGGCCGCCCGTCTGAAAGAATGCGAGCGGTGGCAGCAGAAAGCTCTGCTTCATACGCTTGCGCGACGCTGCTTCTCCAACGGCATCGTTCATTAACGCCAGATCTGCGTCGGGATCGAACCGCGCAACAGATCTTTGATCATCGGCATGAACTCGCGTACTCGCACGCCTACCGTCCACATCACGATCGCGGTTGTGATAAAGCAGGCCCCTCGGTCGCGTACCCGAACCGTACGACATAGAGGAACGGCTGTCGGAGTAGCTTCAGGGTAGGGGCGGCTCAGACGATCTCAATCGCCAGAGCGGTGGCCTCGCCTCCGCCGATGCACACGCTTGCCACGCCGCGCCTGGCACCGCGCTGGCGAAGTGCGGCCAGTAGCGTCACGACAAGACGTGCGCCGGTAGCGCCGATCGGGTGACCCAGCGCGCAGGCCCCGCCATGCACATTCACTCGCTCGTGCGGCAGCGACAGCTCGCGCATCGCGGCCATGACCACCACGGCGAAGGCCTCATTGATCTCCCACAGGTCGACGTCGTCAACCTGCCACCCCACCTTGGTGAGCAGCTTCTGGATCGCACCCACGGGCGCAGTAGTGAACCAGGCCGGCTCCTGTGAGTGCGTGGCATGCGCTTGGATAACGGCCAGCGTTGATAAGCCACGCTCGCGTGCGGTGGACTGGCGCATCAGCACCAACGCTGCTGCACCATCGGAGATCGAACTGGAGTTGGCCGCCGTGACGGTGCCGTCCTTGCCGAAGGAGGGCTTGAGGGTGGGGATCTTGTCCAGTTGCGCCTTCGCTGGCGCCGCGTCTTCGTCGAAGAATTTCTCGCCACTGCGGCCCGGCACGGCCACCGGCGTGATTTCCCACCGGAACAGGCCGTCGCGCTGCGCCTGCTGCGCGCGCAGCGTGGAGGTGGCAGCATAGGCGTCTTGCTCCTCACGGCTGAAACCGAAATGGCGCGCACAGTCCTCGGCGAAGGTGCCCATCAGGCGGCCGTCGGAGGCGGAGCCGTAGTGGTCCTCCAGCCCGTCGAAGAACATGTGGTCCAGCACCTGGCCGTGCCCCAGGCGCTGGCCCGAACGGGCCTTGGGCAGCAGGTACGGCGCGTTGCTCATGGATTCCATGCCGCCGGCCACGATCACGCGTTGACTCCCGGTCAACAGCAGATCGTGCGCCAGCATCGTGGCTTTCATGCCCGAGCCGCAGACCTTATTGATCGTGGTGCAGCCCGCCGAAAGCGGCAGCCCGGCCCCCAGCGCCGCTTGACGTGCGGGCGCCTGGCCCAGGCCGGCGGGCAGCACGCAGCCCATCAGCATCTCGTCTACGGCCTCAGGCTGCAGCCCGGCCCGATGCACTGCGGCGCGGATCGCGCTGGCGCCAAGTTGCGGCGCTGTCAGCGAGGCGAAGTCGCCCTGGAAGCCGCCCAGCGGCGTGCGTGCGGCACCGACGATAACGACGGGATCATTGGAAGTCGAAGAGGTAGGCATGCGAGTCTCCATCCGCCGCTCCATGGCGGCGTTGCAAGGGGTGAACAAAGGTTTCGTCGCGGAGGAATTCAGTTGACCACATTCGGGCCCTGCGACTGAGGCCGACCGCAGCAAGCGACAGCAGGCATCATGATCAGTGCGCCGGACACAGGGTCACTTGGCTGCCATGCGGATGGCGCCATCAAGGCGAATCACCTCGCCGTTGAGGTAGGCGTTTTCGAGGATGTGCTGCACAAGGCCCGCGAACTCGTCAGGCCGTCCGAGGCGCGCGGGAAAGGGGACCATCTTCCCGAGCGCGTCCTGTACCTCCGTGGGCATGCCTTTGAGCATGGGCGTCTCCATGATCCCAGGCGCGATGGCGACCACGCGAATGCCATGGCGCGCCAATTCGCGCGCGATAGGCAGCGTCATCGCGACCACCCCGCCTTTGGAGGCGGCGTAGCCCGCCTGCCCGATCTGGCCATCGAAGGCCGCGACTGACGCGGTGTTAATGATGACCCCGCGCTCGCCATCGGAGTCGGGCATGTTCTCGGCCATGCAGGCCGCGCCCAGCCGCACCATGTTGAAGGCGCCGATCAAGTTGATGTTAACGGTGCGCGCGAAACTCTCCAGCCGGTGCGGGCCTTCGCGGCCAAGCACTTTCTCGGCGGGCGCCACGCCGGCGCAATTGATCAGGCCATGCAGCGTGCCGAAGGTGTCGCGGAATGCGGCCAACGCATCCTCCGCGCTGGCCGCGTCGGATATATCGGCCTTGGCGAAGTGGGCATTGCGGCCCAATTCCGTCGCCAGCGTGGTACCAGCGTCCTGATTCAGGTCTACGAGCAGCACGCGGGCGCCGCCCGCTACCAGGCGGCGCGCCGTCGCCGCGCCAAGCCCTGAGCCGCCGCCCGTGACGACAAAACCTTTATCTTGAATCTGCATTTCTGTCTCCTGAGTGATGGCCCCGACGCGCGAGGCACCGGGGCGGTCATTGCGGCCAGCACGAAACCAGAACTTGTGGGTGTGCCCTGAAGCGTCTTGCGACATGACCGGCACGCTGCCGCGCAGCCTGTGCCGACAAGCTAGGTTCTCGACCACCTACTGGCTGGTCATCGTAGGCGGCACGCTGGGATACTTCCATGCCCATAGACTTCTTCACGCATGAGCCTTTCGGACATATCGAACGGGTCGTCCTTCCGCTCGATACTGCTCGTCGGCTGATAACTACCGGCGGCCGGCTGTCTCACGTTTCAATTGGGCCTCGCAGCGATTAACATCAGTGCACCTCTGTAAGCCGGACCTGACTATGAATGACACTCGAGACAAGGGCACAACTTCCATTGGCCTGGTGCGTGAAGCGATACTTGTCGCTACGCAACGTAATCTGGATGTGGCGGCCGCGCTGCAGCACGCCGGTATCGCGGCAGAATTGTTGAATGCCCCGAGAGCACGCGTGCCCGCATTGGCTTTTTCGCGCCTGTGGACGGCTCTGGCCGACTTGATGGACGACGAGTTCTTCGGTCTGGATAGCCACCCACTGCGCCGGGGCAGTTACGCTCTGATGTGCCACGCAGTTCTGCATGCAGCAGACCTGGGACACGCGCTGCGTCGCATGCTGAAGTTTCTGCGCGCGGTTCTCGACGACATCCACGGGGAGCTACGCTGTGAGGGCGAGTATGCACTGATCATCCTGCATGATGATGGACCGACGCGCCGCCTCTTTGCCTACGGGACGTGGTTCATCCTCGTGCACGGCTTAGCGTGTTGGCTGGCACGCAGACGGATTCCGTTGATCGAGATGAGATTTCGCGCTTCCGCGCCGATCGATGACAGCGACTACCGCATGCGCTTCTGCGAGGAGGTGACGTTCTCCGCGGACGAGACCCTGATCCGGTTCGATCGCAGTTTCCTCGACCTCAAACTGACGGAGACGGAAACGAGTCTGCGCGCATTCCTGGAGAATGCACCGGCGAACATCCTGGTGAAATACCGCAATGAATCCAGCACTACCGCCCTGATAAGGCGCCGCTTGCGAAACCAGATCCCCGACGACTGGCCTGACCTCGACACGCTATCGCAGTTACTGAATCAGTCCTCGGCCACGCTGCAGCGCCGCCTGCTGGCCGAGGGGACCAACTACCGGCAACTGAAGGACGAATTGCGCCGTGACATCGCTATCGACCTGTTTTCGACCAGTTCTCTCACGGTCGCGGAGGTCGCTGCGCGGACTGGATTTCAGGAGACCAGCGCATTTCACAGGGCCTTCAGGAAGTGGACTGGGGCCAGCCCCGGAATGTACCGCCATGGCAGGGCGACCCCTTCAAGCTAAGGAGGAAGCGCTCCATGACCGAATTGTCCCAACAGTTGCCCGGTCAGTGGCCGGCCAGCGTCACCGATGTCGTCAGCGCGTTCGTATCACGCGATGACGCGCCGGCGATCAATTGATACGCTCCGCCGTTCAGTTTCCAGGTGTGCTTCGTCACGTCCCAAGTCGACAGCAGTGTTGCGGGCACGGAGACGCTCACCTGTTGCGACTGTCCGGGCTGCAACGTGACTTTCTGCCAGCCCACGAGCCGCTTCGGCGGTTCGCCGAGCCCGGCGGGCAGCGTTGCATAGACCTGGGCCGTTTCCGCGCCGGCGCGCGTGCCGGTGTTCTGGACTGTGAGGGTCACGGTCACGTCACCGGCTCCATCCGTGCTCGCGCTGATGCCCGAGTAGGCAAACGTCGTGTAGGACAGGCCGAAGCCAAATGGGAAGAGCGGCTGGATCTGCTTTGCGTCATACCAGCGATAGCCCATCATCAGCCCCTCGCTATAGTTGACGGTCAGGTTGGTGGCCGAGATCGCCGGTTGGGGCAGATCGGCGTCCTGCTGCGGGAAGGTGATCGGCAGCTTGCCCGACGGGTTCACGTTACCGAACAGCAGGTCGGCGATTGCCTGGCCGCCTTGCACCCCCGGGTACCATGACTCAAGCACCGCGTTCACGTTGCCAAGCCACGGCATCAGTACCGGACTGCCGTTCTCCAGCACCACGACCACGCGCTTCGCTTTCGCCGCAACCGCAGTGATCAGCGCGTTCTGGTCATAGCTCTGGTTGTACGGATCCACCGCGTTGTTGGGCAGGCTCAGGCTCGGCAGATCGAACCCTTCACCTTCCCACTGAGTGGCGAACACGATTGCGACGTCAGCCTGTGCAGCGGTGCTGGCCGCGGCGTTTGCGTCTGTGCCGTCAAGGTAGGTCACGCTTGCGTTCGCTGCCTGTGCCTTGATCGCCGCAAGCGGCGAAGACTTGTACCAGGTCGCACAGCCGCCGAAAATCAGGCTTGCGGGCTGCTGGCACCCAGACACCGCATTGCCGTTGATCGCGGGCGTCCCGCCCGAGCCAGCGCCCGACAGCACACCCGTATCCGCATGTCCACCGATCACGACAATCGACGACAGGCTCGCCCCGCTCAGCGGCAGGACCGGCTGCTGCGCGCCGGTCGCCGCGGCGTTCTTCAGCAGCACCGCCGACTGTTGCGCGACCTGCAGCGCGAAGGCGTTACCCGCCGCCTGATCGATCGTGCCGCCCGACGTGGGCGGGGAATCAAAGACTCCATACCGGATCATCGTGCGCAGCTTGCGCTGCACCATGTCGTTCAGCCGCGTCATCGGCACGCTGCCCGCCGTGACCGCGGCCTTTAGCGCTGAGCTGAAGTACGAGGTAAAAGTAATGCCAGGAAGACTGCCAGCCGCACTGCCGAGGTCGCCCGGTTCTTCCTCATCCAGCCCGGCCAGCGCAGCGGCCACCGTGCTGTGATTTGCGGCCCAGTCGGACTGCACGACTCCCTTGAAGCCCCACTCGTTCTTTAGCACCGTCGTCAGCAGATACGGGTTCTCGCATGCATAGATGCCGTTCACCTGGTTAAACGAACACATCACGTTGCCCGGCTGCCCCTGCGTCACGCCGATCTCGAAGGCGAGCAACTCGGTCTCGCGCATCGTCCGCTCGTCGACCACCGAGTTGCTGGTGAAGCGGTTCGTCTCCTGATCGTTCATCGCGTAATGCTTGATGGTCGCAATGACTTTCTGCGATTGCGTGCCGGTTGTGCGTGCCGCGCTCATCGTGCCTGCCAGGACCGGATCTTCGCCCATGTATTCGAACGTGCGGCCATCACGGGGTTCGCGCGCCAGGTTGCCCCCCCGCCAAGGCCTTCGCCATACCCGAGTGCGCGCAACTCGGTCGCGATGCGCGCACCATAGGCGTTGGCGAGTTGCTGATCCCAGCTCGCCGCGAGCGCAACGGGCGCCGGCAAGGCCGTCGCACCAACGTTCGCAATGTTCACCCCGCCGGCCGAGTCCGCCATCGCGAGCCCAGGAATCCCGAGTCTGGGAACGCCCGGGATGTATCCAGCACCATTCACCCCTGGCGGAAAAGGTCCTCCGAGGCCGAAGACCGGAAAGCCAGTGCCGTGCACCAACTGAACCTTTTCGTCGGTGGTCATCTGGGCGACGAGTGCGGCGGCCCGCTGGTCGGCGACCGTGTCAGGATCAGTTGGCGCGTTGATGCCGTCGCCGCTGCCGCATGCAGCGATCATAAGGGCGACAGCGCAGGCGACTGCCGTCGCGACGCAGGGGAAAAGCAGCCTCTTCTTCATTGTCGTCTCACTCCAGTTTATGTCTGATTCGGACTGCGAAATATATGTCATGCATCGGTTCGGTCTTTTTCTCAATCGACACGACAGTTCACCCGCTGGCTGGCCGGATCATTCCGGTCACGGCAGGATCGATTCGAACCGCCAGAATTTGCACGAAAAATACGACAGCCCTTTGGTAAGGCTTGCAAGCCTAGGTGGCTCCGGCGTCGCTCCCGAGGTGCACCCGGAGCGCGCGCAGCACTTCTTGTCGTCGCCCTGGCGCAGCAATGTGCACCCGCTTGCCAGTCTGTTCGACTAATGGCGATCGGCTTGTCAATTATTGCGTCACGGCGTTCGCTTGCTGCTTGCGAGCCATTCGTCGCGCAGTCTGTTTTTCAGTATTTTTCCTACTCCAGATAGCGGCAGTGGCTCGGTGCGGATCTCATATCTGCGTGGCACCTTGTAGCCTGCAATGTGGGCTCTGCAGTGGGCGTCCAGTTCCGCAGGGGTTGCGACGTAGTCGGGTTTGATGACGATAACGGCATGCACACGCTCACCCCAACGCTCATCCGGCACCCCGATCACTGCGCATTGGCTTACCGCCGGGTGCATGCTCAAGCCTATTTCAAATTCCGAGTGGCTGGTTTGGCGGGTCAAGTACGGGCGTCAGCCCGGCGAAGCGAATACTTGACGCGCGTTGAAGAAGTAAGCTGGGACAGGGCTGGTTGCGGCAGAATGCGGCAACCAGCCCTGCAAGACAACGTGAACCGATGAACCAGACCCAACTGTTTGAAGCCGCCTTGGGAATCAAGGCCCCGTGGTACGTGCAAGGCGTCGATTTCGATGCCGCGCGGCGTGAACTGACCATTGCCGTGGACTTTGTCGCGGGTACGCGCTTTCCCTATCCCGGCGTCGCGGGCGAGCATCCGGCTCACGACACCCAGATCAAGCGGCTGCGCCACCTCAACTTCTTTCAGCACGAGTGCTATCTGGAGGTTCGGGTGCCGCGGGTGCGTCTGCCGGACGGCTCGGTGCGCCTGGTCGAACCCGACTGGATAGGCAAGCTGGACGGCTTCACGCTGCTGTTTGAAGCGCTCGTGCTGACGCTGTGCCGGGAGATGACATTTGCCGCGGTGGCCCGCGTGGTGAACCTGTCGTGGCATCGGGTGAAGGCCATCTGTGACCGTTACGTGGACCTGGCCGTGGCCGCGACCGACCTGTCCGAAGTTACCGCGGTGGCCATTGACGAAACGTCGGCCCGACGTGGGCAGGACTATATCTCGCTGGTCGCCGACATGGACGCAAGGCGCGTGGTCTTCGTCACGCCAGGCAAGGATGCCGGCGTTGTCGAACGCTTTGCCCGGCACCTGGAGGAACATAATGCCACGCCTGCACAGATCGAATCGGTCAGCATCGACATGTCGGCTGCCTTCATCAAGGGCGTGGACGAACACCTGCCCGACGCGCGTGTGACCTTCGACAAGTTTCATGTCGTGGCGCATGCGTCCAAAGCGCTTGATGGTGTGCGCCGCGCGCAGCAGAAAACCGATCCCTCGCTGAAGGGCATGCGCTGGTCGCTGCTCAAGGATGCCGAGAAACTCGATCTCGCGCAACTGACCGATCTCGAGGCGCTGATCAGCCAGTACGCCACCAACCGCACGGCCCGAGCGTGGATGTACCGCGAGCAACTGCGCGAGATTCTCGATCGCAAACAGATCCACGTCGTCTCCAAAATGCTGCGCCGGTGGTGCGGCAACGTCATGCGTTCCAAGGTCGAGCCCATGAAGGACGTCGCGCGCATGATCCGTCGTCATTTCGACGGCATCATCGCGTGGGCGCAGACACGCCAGACCAATGGATTCATTGAGGCGATCAACGGCCTGTTTCAGGCCGCCAAGCGCAAGGCACGGGGATACGCCAGCTTCAAGACCATGCGCACCGTGCTGTTTCTCATCGCGGGCAAACTCGACTTCTCAGCACTCAATCCGCATGCCTCGTGAGCCGCATTACCCACTGCGCTTTTAAAAGAGCCAAAAAATCCTGGACTACCTGGAGGTAGTTCATGTTCTCATACGAAGATCGCATTCGAGCGGTCCGACTCTACTTGAAGCTGGGCAAGCGCCTTGGGGCCACCATCAGGCAATTGGGCTACCCAACAAAGAATTCTCTCAAAGCCTGGCATCGCGAATACGAACGGTGCCATGATCTACGGGCTGGCTATGTCCGTTCTAGACCGAGGTATTCGGCTGAACAGAAGAAGGTGGCCGTCGATCATTATTTGAGTCATGACCGCTGTGCTGCCGCAACCTTGAGGGCTTTGGGCTATCCGAGTCGCGAGACGCTTACAGCCTGGATCGAAGAACTATGCCCTGAAATCAGAAAACGTATCGTCGGCAGAGCAACTGGTAGTGTTCCAAAATCACAAAAAGTGAAGCAGGCGGCGGTCATCGAGCTGTGCACCAGAGAGCAAAGCGCGCGCGTGGTTGCCGAGAAAACAGGCGTGAGTAGGCCGACGCTGTATAACTGGAAGAACCAGCTACTCGGTCGGGAGGTTCCAGCATCCATGAAACGCAAAAAGAAGCCAGCGCCGGACCATGAGCGTGCGGAACTGGAACAGCAGGTCGAATCGCTTCGACGCGACATCCGGCAGTTGCAGCTTGAGCACGATATCCTGAAGAAGGCGAACGAACTGATAAAAAAAGGAATGGGCATCGACCCGCAACTCCTGAGCAACCGGGAGAAGACGATGCTGGTTGATGCCCTGAAACAGGCCTATGCGTTGCCGGAGCTTTTTAGCCGCCTTAAGCCTTGCCCGCAGTTCCTACTTCTATCACCGTGCACGTCTGTTGGTTGCTGATAGGCATTCTGGCGCGCGTCGCATGATTGCAGACATCTTCGAACTCAATCACCGTTGCTACGGATATCGCCGAATCCGCGCGGCATTGGGCAGGCAGCAGATCTTCATCTCAGAGAAGGTCGTGCGACGTTTGATGCGACAGGAAGGTCTGGCCGCTGCCACGAACAGGCGACGTCGCTACGGCTCCTATCGCGGAGAAATAAGCCCCGCGCCGGAGAACATCATCAATCGTGACTTCTGTGCCGCCGCTCCGAATCAAAAATGGCTTACCGACATTACCGAATTCCAGATCCCGGCCGGCAAGGTTTATCTGTCGCCGGTGATCGACTGCTTCGACGGTCTCGTTGTGAGCTGGTCAATCGGCACGCGGCCGGATGCCGAGCTCGTCAATACCATGCTGGATTGGCACTGAGCCGGTTTTTTTGTCATAGAGTAAGGCACGTCGATTGGCGTTGTTCGAAAAAAAGCGCCCGGTGCCCCAGATAATTCGTACAACGCTTTGGTCTGGCCGCCCGTTGCTTTCACAATCGTGCTGTCGGCGTAGCTGCCGACGCCCCCACGGTACGGTCCGCTCTGCACATAGTAAGCGGCGGTGCGGCGCCTCCAGACCCGCCCCAGCCTCTTGTTGCATAACACGTGACTTGGCAGCTGTTCGAGTTCGCGCCCGGCTACGCCCCGATTAGTTTTTGTGTGTAGCGAAGACGACCTTTTGGGAGTGTTGGCACAGCAGGTCAACGCGTTGCTCGTTGGGCCACCAATCCCGGTTCGTAATGATGCGACAAGCAGCTTGCGTGGCAGAGTCGCTGCCCGAAAACGGGCATTTGGCTTCGGCTGACATCGTTCTCTCACTTAGGTTGCGGTCGCTCACGGGCCGTGCGAGCAGTGATAGAACGATGCTGGCACGGGTAATCAGGGCTCATTCTCTTGACATCGACATTTCCTTTGAAGGAAAATGGTTTCTGTAATATGGACTATTTAATAGCAAAGGGTTAACCCTAGCATACCGTTATAACGAGTCTTGATGGATCTGCTCGGACGTTACGGCTTTCTACATAACCCCAAGTGCACACGTCGACGTTTCTCAACTCATCGCGAATTGAATCTTGGAGGGCAAGGCGCATGGAACGTGTTCTTGACGGAAAAGCCATTATCATCACCGGCGGGGGCGGGGGTATCGGTCGAGCTGCAGCGCTAGGATGCGCGGTTGCCGGGGCCCGCGTCGTCGTAGCCGATGTCGGCAAAGCAGCTGGCGAGGCCACCATATCGCTGATTCGAGAGCAAGGCGGGGAGGCTGTTTTCGTCGCAGTCGACGTTGCGGACGAAACGCAGGTCGAGAGGCTGGTGGCGACGGCTATCGAAGAATTTGGCCGGCTAGACGGGGCGTTCAACAACGCCGGACTTTCACAAACGAACGTGCCGTTGCATGAGCTAACGGTCGCTCAATGGCGGAAGGTCCAAGGCGTCAATTATGACGGCGTGTTCTTTTGCATGAAACACGAGATCCGCGCAATGTTGGAGGGCGGAGGTGGATCGATTGTCAACGTTTCATCGTCGCTCGGGCGCGTATCGGTGCCTCTCGCGGCTGAATATTGCGGCTCGAAAGCAGGAGTGCTCGGACTAACTCGCGCAGCCGCAGTCGACTACGGGAAAAAGAGTATTCGCGTTAATGCCATTCTTCCGGGTGTGACCAAGACGCCGATGGTTAGCTCCCTCGTTTCAAACCCGCAGTTCGCCGAGTTGCTGCCGAGAATCGAGGCCCGTCACGCGATGGGACGGCTAGGGATGCCGGAAGAAATCGCGGCAGCTGCTGTGTGGTTATTGTCCGATCAGGCGTCGTTTGTCACCGGCGCCGAACTAGCTGTGGACGGTGGATACCTCGCCATGTGACCGGAGCAAACCGGCCCGCGTCCACAATCGGACGGGGCCGTGTGCTGGTCCGTGGAACGGCTGAACCGGCCAACGGTCGCGACCAATTCACGACACAAGACTTTTCGAGATGCGTTCAGCGCCTGCAATGACGAGTTCAGACAGGCGCTTAAGCTGTCGCGCGTTCGTTCGTGTAATCGGAGACGCAATGCCTAAGGCGGCTACCGCTCCTCGAGTCGGATGACGTATGGCCGCTGCCACAGAGCACACGCCGGACTGGCTTTCTTCCATATTCGTGGCGTAGCCACAACCGCGAACATTATCCAGGGCCTCTTCCAGATCCAGCCATTGCGTTATCGTCGTGGGAGTGAAGGACGGGAGAGGATCGCGAGGATACAGGGCACGCACGCGCTCGGGCGGCAGTTCCGCGAGAAGTGCTTTGCCAGCACTGGACGCGTACGCGGCGAACACATCGCCAACTGGCACTCCCACCTTGAGAGCCTGGTTGCTCTCGATGCCATCGACGTATCGGATCTTGCCTTCCTCCAAAACGGCAAGCAGTAAGCTTTCGCCTGTCTCGGCTGCAAGCTCCTCGATTACGGGGCGGGCCACCGCCCTGACGTCCAGTCGCTGAACTGCAGCCAGACCGACTTCCATCAGTGCATTGCCCGGCATGTAGACTCGCGAGACTGGATCCTGCGTCACGAAGCCGTGATATACCAGCATGGCTAACAGCCGATGGACGGTGGAGTGGCCGAGACCGAGCTCATTTTTCGCGTCGGAAAGCCTGATTTGACTCGAATGGCGGAACATCAGGAGCAGTCGCAACACGTTGTTCACCGACTCCAGCATGTAACGCGGCGCGGGCGATTGCGAATCTGTCGCGCTTTCAGGTGATGCCGTTTCGCTTTCCACCTCTGCCGTTGCGCTCTTCTTCGCAGCAGAAATGTTGTCGTCTCCCGGCTTCACTCTTTTCTCTCTTTTGGTGTCTGGCATCGATCAGTTCGATTTGAATCTTGGTCAAGACGTCATCATATACGGACGGCTTAGGCTTGGATATATGGGTTTCCGGCCGGGCGGGGATTGGGGGCATATCAAATTCTTGCCGGATAATGTTTGGCGGCTGTTGCCTATATGCAGAAAGGCAATCTGGGATATGGATTCCACCAGGTGACGCAGTGGGTGGAAAACAGTCTCCATCCTCGGACTGAAGGCCGAGGTCTTCGGGGCCGGTCGAGATGCATGCGCGGCATCACAGCACCGCACTGGGGCGGAGATCATAGAACAGCTGGTAGACGAGCGTGCGGAGCCATTTGTGCCCTTCGTCGCGTTGATACCGGTCATGCCAGAACTGGGCGATATCGACAGGGGTAATGTCAAATGGGAGAGCGACGGCACGTACATCGTTGCGGCTCGTCAGTACCCGTGCCAGCCGGCTCGGTATGCAAGCAACAAGGTCGCTAGACGAAACAATTCGTTCAAGCCCAAACGAGTGGGCCAGTTGTAGTGCCACGCGGCGAGGGTTGCCGTCGTGCGGAGACCGCGCATCGAGCTCAGCCGCAAAGTGCGCATGACTCCCCGCAGTCGGTGTGTAAATCACATGTGCCGCTGCGAAAAACTGATCAATGGAAAGACGGGTGCCTACAGTGGGATGATCGTTTCGCACAAGCGCGACGTATGTTTCCTGGAAGAGACATTGCTGATGAAGGTCGGCATGCAGTCCCGTAAACATACCAATCGCGAGATCAATCTGGCCGAGCTTCATCATCTGCTGTGCTACGTCCAGTGGCGGATCTGTCGTGACGATTCGAATGCCTGGCGCGACCCGATGCAACTGCGCGACGAGCGGCGGAATGAAGATCGCCTGGCCAAGATCGCTGACGTACAGGTGGAAGGTGCGAGTCGTGGTGGCCGGATCGAAGGTACGGCCGGCCTGCATTGCGAGACGCAGTGATGCGAAGCCTTCGTCGACAAGTGCCGCAATTCCATCCGCTCTTGCAGTGGGCTGCATGCCATTAGACGTCTTCACGAACAGAACGTCGTCGAACAATGAGCGCAGACGCTTTAACGCGTTACTAACGGACGGCTGCGTCAAATGGAGCGATTCTGCGGCTCGCGTCGTACTCCTTGTCCGGTACAGCACATCGAACACGAGCAGCAGATTGAGGTCGATGTTATCCAGCGCGGTATCGGGAGTCATCTTCGCGTTCCGTGTGCGGTTATAGGTCTCGTGAATAGCGATATTCAAACGGCAAATTTAACAGGGAGCTCTGTCCGCCCTATGCTGGCTTCGATGCGCCGGACCGCAAGTAGCGCCGGCGAGTGTTGAGACCGCCAACATACCAGGAGGAGTTTATGCAGCACAAGATCGCGCTTGAGGAGCACTTCGCATCGCCAGATACAATCGGGGATTCACAACGCTTCTTCACCGGCGACATCTGGCCGCAACGGCGTCGGCAACTTCTCGATTTACACGAAGAGCGCATAGAACGCATGGACGCCTGCGGGATCGACTACGCGATCCTGTCATTGAACGCGCCTGCTGTGCAGGCCATCACCGATACGCAGCAGGCGATCGATGTCGCACGCCGTGCGAACGACCTGCTTGCCGAGCAGGTGGCGCGTCGTCCAGACCGCTTCGGCGCGTTCGCTGCATTGCCAATGCAAGACCCGGATGCAGCCGCACGCGAGCTCGTTCGCACTGTATCGGAATTGGGTTTCAAGGGCGCTCTCGTCAATGGGTTTTCGCAAATCGGCAGCGTCGAAAATGCGACGTACTGCGACCTGTCGCAGTATTGGTCGTTCTGGGGCGAGGTCGCGCGGCTCAACGTACCGTTCTACCTGCATCCGCGCAATCCGTTACCGAGCCAGCAGCTTGCTATCGAGGGGCATCCCTGGCTCATGGGCCCTGCATGGGCATTCTCGGCCGAAACCGGTGTGCATGCGCTGCGTCTCATCGGTAGCGGACTCTTCGACGCGTATCCTTCGTTGCAAGTAATCCTGGGTCATCTGGGCGAGCTTGTTCAAAACAATATCTGGCGTACATCCCACTGGGCGTCGGCGAGCGGCAAGAATCCACTTGGCGTCAGGGCGAAACGGCCATTCATCGACTACTTCCGAGAGAACTTCTACGTCACCACGAGCGGCAATTTCCGCACGATCGCCATGCGCAACGCCATTGACGAGCTCGGCAGCGACCGTGTGATGTTCTCGTCAGATTACCCGTTCGAAGCGATGGAAGAGGCGAGCGGGTGGTTCGATCGAGCGGAAATCAACGATAACGACCGACAGAAAATTGGCCGCGACAATGCGAGGCGGCTGTTCCGTTTGTCTTGATCCGTTCAGGTTTCTGACGGAATTGGAGGCGACGCCGATCGCCTCCGCCTACAAAACAAAAACTAGCGGAAGCGCGCGCTTTTGAAGCGCCTGAGGCCGTTGCGCTAAGGACGGGGGGGCTCGTCTGAGCTTAGTCAGATGATAGCCATCTTGGAACGTCCTCATATGTAGGGTCACAGCAACCGACGATTTCCGCTCAATCGGGCTCGATCCGAGGCACCCATGGCTTCCCAATCGCGGGGGCCATTCGGATCTTGGGGGAAGCGGTTCCAGCCATCCGCTGGCCTTGTCGCGCCTTGGTTTCGAGTCGAAGCCGCGAAGCATGAGCTATCCGGGACTTTTCATCCACCCAGGGTTTCCTATAGGCAGAAATCGTTTCTGCAACATCTTGACGGGCAATGTCTTCCTGACGAAAATGTATTCTGCTATGTGGACTTAACGGAGGCTGCTGCCTCTGGTCATAGCAAGGCGCAAACAGGGATAAAAACAGAGACAACTGGAGGAGATGGTGATGGTTTGGAGACCTGACCGGCCGGGCTTCCGGCTCCGCAGTGGTTGTGCGCATCGGAGACGATTCGCCGAATTGAAACGCTGCGTCCTTGCGGCTTCGGTTACAGCTGCGGTAAGCACGCTCGGCGCCACAGCAGCTCATGCGTTCGAATTTAATACCGGCAATGAGGACCTGACGGCCCGCTGGGACAACACTGTCAAGTACAGCACGGGTGTCCGGCTCAAGAGCCCGTCATCAGAGCTGACAAGCGACGCGAACCTCGACGACGGCGATCGCAACTTCAAAAGCGGCGGTCTGATATCGAATCGCTTCGATCTTCTTTCCGAGTTCGATGTCAGTTACAAAAGTTTTGGCGTACGCCTGAGTGGTGCCGCGTGGTATGACACGGTCTACAACCGTTCGACCTACAACAATTCGCCCGGCACGGCCAACGCAGCTTCCGTGCCTTATAACCAGTATCCGGATGCGACGCGCGATGTGCATGGCCGCCAGGCCGAACTGCTTGATGTGTTCGCTCATGGATCCGGAAACATTGGCGATGTCGGCCTTTCGGGACGAGTGGGTCAGCACAGTCTGCTGTACGGGGAAAGTCTGTTCTACGGGAACAACGGCATTGCAGCGGCGCAATCACCCGTCGACATCATCAAGTTGCAGTCGGTGCCGAATACTCAATTCAAGGAGTTGATCCGGCCGGTGCCTCAACTGTCGGGGCAAATCCAGTTGCTCCCCAATCTGGCCATCGGTGGCTATTACCAGGTGCGCTGGGATCGCGATCGCCTGCCTGGAGTTGGCAGCTACTTTTCAACGGTCGACATCCTGGACACAGGCGGAGAACGCATCCTTGCCGGTCCCAACACGATCGTTCCAGGTGGCCCGGGACTCTTCTTCCAGCGTAGCGGCGACATTGAACCAAAGAACTCCGGACAGGGCGGTATGCAGATTCGCTTTCGCCCCCAGGGGAAGGATGTCGAGTTCGGCCTCTATGCCGCTCAATTTCACCAGAAGGACCCGTTTGTCTATGTGCATCCGGGCGTGGGCTTTAATCCGTCTTCAGGACAGGTCGGCACATACCAACTGGTCTTTCCTGAAAACATCAAGACAGTTGGCGCCAGCTTTTCGACAACTGTGTGGGATGTCAATATAGCGGGCGAGACATCGATCCGCTTCAACTCACCGTTGGTCCCAGCGGGCGGGTCAGTGGTCGTGCCCGATGGCGTGACGGCGGACAACAACAACAATCCGCTCTATCCGGTCGGCAAGACGATGCACGCCAATTTGTCCTGGATTGCGCTGCTCTCACCAAACAAGCTTTGGCAGGGGGGCAACCTGATTGGTGAAATCGCATGGAACCGTCGCCTTAGTGTCTCGAAAAATGCGTCGGCGCTGGACCCAAATGCTACTCGTGATGCCGGTGCGATTCGCCTTGTCTTTCAACCCGCCTATTACCAGGTGTTGAGCGGGCTCGACATCAACGTTCCAATCGGAATCGGTTACGGAATATTCGGCAAGTCCTCGGTCATCAATCCCGGTTTCAGTGTCTATCACGGAGGGGATCTCAGCATTGGGGTCAACGGTGAGTATCTGAAGGTCTGGAAATTCGGCCTCAACTATACGCACTACTTTGGCCCGGCTGCCGGCGTCGTTGGTCCGGCGAATAGTGCTGTCCAGGCCTACACATACGGGCAGACGCTCAAAGACCGGGACTTCATCACGCTTACAGCTCAGCGTACTTTCTAATCGCAGGGAACAATCCATGAAATATCGTATTGCAGCTTCTCTACTGGTAATGTGTGGTCTCTTGGCAACCAGCCAGTTGGCTCTTAGTGCGGTGAGTGCGGACGAAGCGGCCAAACTCAAAAGCACATTGACTCCGTTTGGTGCCGAGAAAGCAGGTAACAAAGACGGAACCATCCCCGCGTGGGACGGTGGATTTACCCAGGTTCCTGCCGGATACAAATCGGGAGACCAGTTCCCTGATCCGTTCGCGAGTGAAAAGCCGCTTTATACAATCAACTCAAAGAACATGGATCAGTATGCGAGCAAGCTGAGCGAGGGGGTCAAAGCACTACTGAAAAAGTATCCGGATACTTTCCGGCTTGACGTCTATCCGACTCATCGAACAGCTGCTGCACCACAATGGGTTTATGACGCTACGTTCAAAAACGCCACGGAATGCAAGCCGAAAGAAGGGGGCAACGCCATCGAAGGTTGTTTCGGGGGCATTCCCTTCCCTATCCCGTCCAGTGGTGTGGAGGCCATGTGGAATCACCGACTGCTCTGGGCAGGAGAGACCACTACGCTAAATGTCGCAAACTACATTGGTACCGCTAGCGGCCAGTTGGAATTAGCCGTAAAAGCCTATAACAAGGTCAACTATCCCTACTACGACAAGAACGGGTCAGCGAGCAACTACAAAGGGGAAAGCCAGTTGCTGCGGACGTTTATGACGGACCCTCCCTTCAAGTCGGGCGAGCAGTTTCTTACGGTTGACTATGTCAACCAACCGCGCCAGGCATGGCAGTATCTGACGGGACAACGTCGGGTCCGCATGGCACCGACGATTGGCTACGACACGCCCGATGACGTCAACTCCGGCCTCAACTACTACGACGAGGCATTCATTTTCTGGGGTCCCCTTGATCGATATGAGTGGAAGCTGATCGGCAAGAAAGAGCTTTATATCCCTTATAACGACAACAAGTTCTATCAGCGTGGCAAGAAAATCGACGAAATTCTGATGCCGCATCATCACAACCCCGATGCAATGCGATGGGAACTGCATCGTGTGTGGGTCGTTGAGGCAACGATCGCGCCTGGAAAGCGGCACGCGGTTGCGAAGCGCCGTCTGTATCTGGACGAGGACACCTGGGGCGCAATACTCGGAGACGAATATGACGCGAATGGCCAATTGTGGCGTGTCCAGATGGCGCTGCCGTTCATCGTGCCGGAAGGGCCGATGGTCGTGCCGAATGCAAACTTCTCGCTGTACAACCTGACAGCGGGTACCTATCTCGCCGCGTGCGTCACTGACTGGTCGAATCCTTCTTACAAGTATTACTTCAAGGTGCTTGATCGTCTCCCGAAGTCGTATTTCACGCCCGAAGCGATGGCGGGCGAAGGCGTTCGTTAATCGGATAGTTGAAAGATGGGGCGCCAGAAGTGGCGCTCCATCAAAAAGGAAGTCAGACATATGAAGTTAATCTCGCTGCACATCCTCCGAACGCTGTTAGTAGCGGTCGTTGCATTGCCGTTTGTGGTCTCGGGCGCGCACGCGGAACCGGAGTTACTGGCGCGACCGTCTTTACCCGATGCGCGCGCGACAAGCCGCGTTATGTTGGCAGTAAATCGTGCGGGTGAGCGACTGGTCGCGGTGGGGGAGCATGGCGTCATCCTGCTATCCGACGACAACGCCAAGACGTGGACGCAAGCCAAGGCACCTGTGAGCCTGACACTGACGAACGTCCGCTTCGTGGACACGAAGAAGGGATGGGCTGTTGGGCACGGGGGCGTCGTGTTGCTCACGAACGATCGCGGTAACACCTGGTTTAAGCAACTTGATGGGGTTGAGGCGGCTGCGCTTGTGCGAACCGCTGCGCTGCCAAAGGCAAGCAATGGCGGCGATAAAGCAAAGCGAGCGCTTGCCGACGCGGACCAGCTGGTTGCCGACGGACCCGACAAGCCGTTCCTCGATGTGTACTTCGCTGATGAGCGTCGAGGAATTGTTGTAGGAGCCTATGGACTAGCGTTTGTCACCGAAGATGGAGGCGAGCACTGGCAGTCGATCGCGGAAAGAATTCCGAATTCACAGGGGCGCCACCTGTACAGCATCTACGTAGCAAAAAGCGGTCTCTACATCGCAGGTGAACAAGGTGTCCTTTTTCGTTCGACGGACGGGTGGAAATCGTTCGACAGAATACCCACGCCATATAACGGGACGTACTTCGGTGTTGTGGGAGACGGAGGTGACATGATCCTCACCTTTGGGCTGCGCGGCAACAGTTATCGTTCTGACGACGCGGGAAAGACATGGAACAAGGTCGATGGTGTTGGGTCATCCACGTTGACAGCAGGACTGCGTTTACGTGATGGGACTTTCTTCCTCGCTAATCAAGCCGGTCAGGTTCTCAAAAGCAGTGACGCGGGTCGCAGTTTCCAGCAGGTGCACACGCGGCATGACGCAGAGTGCACGGGCATTGCCCTAGGGACGAACGGAAGCCTCGTTTTGAGTGGCGCGCGAGGCATGGGCACCGTGACACAACCGATCCAGCTTGTGGAGCAAAAGCAATGAAGCATGATTCGTCACTCGCTGAACAACCCGTAATCCGTGATTTGAAGGATTTCGACACGAAGTCCGGATCGCTGGCCGAGCGATTTCTATTCAACAACCGGCTGCTGGTCGTGGTAGTTTGCCTTGTTCTCACAACAGTGCTAGGCCTGCAAGCGACAAAGCTCACGCTTAATGCCGGCTTTGAGAAGATGATCCCGACGAAGCATCCGTTTATCGTGAACTACCTTGCGAACAGGAGCGAACTGACGGGGCTAGGAAATACGCTAAATATCGTGGTGGAAAACAAGCACGGGACCATTTTCGATGCGGCGTACCTGGACAGTTTACGCAAGCTGAACGACGACATCTTCCTGCTACCCGGTGTCGACCGTGCCTATATGAAATCCTTGTGGACGCCTTCAACCCGTTGGCTCGGTGTGACCGAGGAGGGGCTGGAGGGCGGGCCAGTGATCCCTGACGACTACAATGGATCGACGAAAAGTCTGGATCAGTTGCGTGCGAACATCGAACGTTCCGGGCAGGTGGGGCAGCTGGTCGCTAACAACTACCGTTCAAGCATCATCCGGGTCCCGCTTCTTGAAAACGATGGGACTGGCCGGCGGCTCAACTATCACGAGTTCTCGAGCAAATTGAACCAGTTGAGGGACAAGTATGAATCCCCCTCGGTGGGGATCCATATTACGGGCTTCGCCAAGGTGGTTGGCGATTTGATTGATGGACTGCAGCAAGTCTTGCTTTTCTTTGCCCTTGCAATCGCTATCTGTACATCTCTGCTTTACTGGTACACGCGTTGTGTGCGCAGCACGGTGCTAGTGGTGGTCTGTTCGCTGCTAGCGGTGGTATGGCTGCTCGGATTGCTACCGACGCTTGGCTTCGAGATCGACCCGTACTCCATTCTGGTGCCTTTCCTGGTGTTCGCAATCGGCATGAGTCACGGCGCCCAGAAGATGAACGGGATCATGCAAGACATCGGTCGTGGCACGCATCGCCTCGTTGCTGCGCGCTACACGTTTCGCAGGCTTTTCCTCGCGGGACTGACTGCGCTCCTGGCCGATGCGGTGGGTTTCGCAGTATTGATGGTCATCCAGATCAAGGTAATCCAGGACCTGGCGATTGCGGCCAGTATCGGCGTGGCCGTCCTGATCTTTACCAATCTCCTGCTACTACCAATTCTCCTGTCGTATGTGGGGGTCAGCAATAAGGCGGCAGTACGAAGCCTGAAGGCAGAAGTCGAGGACGAGAACGACACGCAACACAAAAAGCACGCGTTCTGGGAGTTCCTGGACTTGTTCACAGAACGCAAATGGGCTCGGCGTGCTCTGATCGTTGCTGCGGCTATGGGAGTGGCGGGCTTTGCCATCAGTCTGAATCTGAAAGTCGGAGATCTGAAGCCCGGTGCACCGGAGCTGCGGTCAACCTCACGCTACAACCGTGATAACGCTTTTACGGTAGCGAACTACTCGGCGAGTAGCGACACATACGTAGTAATGGTGAAGACGCCGCAGTATCAATGCACACAGTACAAGAACCTGGTGCAGGTCGATGCGCTCGAATCGCGGCTGCAACAACTGCCAGGGGTTGAGTCGACCAGTTCGGTAGCAGGTCTGGCGAGAAAGGCTGCGACGGCCATGAATGAAGGAAGCCTCAAATGGTATGAGGTCCCGCGAAGCCAGGACATGATCAATTCGATTACGAACCGTGCGCCGCGCGAGCTGTTCAACCAGAACTGTAACCTGCTGAGCATCTATATCTATCTGAAGGATCACAAGGCAAGCACGCTTGATAGCGTCGTCCGCACGGTGCAGGCGTTTGCCGATGCCAACAACACGGCAGATCATCAATTTCTGTCAGCCGCAGGCAACGCCGGTATCGAGGCCGCAACGAATATTGTAGTGAAGCGGTCGAATACCGAAATGTTGCTGCTTGTCTATGTGGCAGTGATCGTGCTGGCGTTTATCACTTTCCGGTCATGGCGTGCGGTCCTATGTGCGGTTTTGCCATTGATGTTGACGACGGTATTGGCAGAGGCACTCATGGTGGCGCTCGGCATTGGCGTGAAGGTGGCGACGCTACCTGTCACCGCGCTCGGCGTGGGGATAGGGGTGGACTATTCGCTCTACGTCTTGACCGTTGCGCTTGCGTGGCTGAGACGGGGTGCGAGTCTTTCCCAGGCGTATTACAAAGCGCTTCTATTCACGGGAAGAGTCGTTGTCTTGACCGGCGTGACACTTGGTGTGGCAGTGGCGACGTGGGCGTTCTCTCCTATCAAGTTTCAGGCAGACCTGGGGATTATGCTCGCGTTCATGTTCCTCTGGAACATGGTGGGTGCACTCGTCCTGCTTCCGGCGTTGGGTTATTACCTGTTGTCCAGAAAGGGTTCGCCGGTTAAAGACGAATCCTCGACCGCTGAATCGATGAACAATATCGAGATCGCACGCGGAGCGTCACACTAAAGTAGATCCCGGTTTTGATGACCGGTCGCCTCTGGGACGGAGGGGGCGACTCACGAAATTTCGCTGAAAGGTATATATATGGTGAAGCTGATCATTGCAGTAAAAAGAAAGCCTGACATGACCATCGAAGCGTTTCGCAGACACTTGAGCGTGACGCACGCAGATCTCGTTCGAAACTGTCCGGCAACCGCCAAGTTCGTCCGCAAATACGTTCAGAGCTACGCCTTGTGGAACGGCGACGCGCTCGAGGAACCAGCATTTGACGGTGCGGCGGAACTATGGTTTGACAGCATTGATGATAAGGATCGCTTTTTTGCGGATCCCGACTACCTTGACGGTGTCCGTCCCGACGAAATTCGGTTCGCTGACATGAGTCGGACTGTGTTTTTTCTGACTGAGGAAAATCAGGTTTGTTGAATATCTGAGATTCAATGGTGTGTGCCGTATGGGAAGGCAGACTGCGATTCCTTCTCGCGCAGCACCTTTAAGTGCTGCAGCGTTAGGGAGCCGGATTCACTCCGGTCTGCCTACATATGCTGACGTTTCATTGATTAATCCCGGAGAAACTGTATGGCTCGTGTCGGACGGCTGGAAGGGAAAGTGTGTGTGATCACCGGCACAGGGGGGAGCATGGGACGCGCAGCGGCCTTAATGTTCGCCCGTGAAGGTGCAAAGATAGTCGGCTGTGATATTTCTGTAGATGCTGCCGAGGAGACGGTCGCTGAAGTACGCAATGCCGGCGGAGAGATGGTGTCATTGCAACCATGCGATCTTACACAAAGAGAGCACTGTCAGTCGCTGGTAGCTCTTGCGTTAAACACCTACGGTTGGATTGACGTATTGTTCAACAATGCCGCGATGGCTTGGTTCGCGCCGATCGACACGATCAGTGACGAGCAATGGTACAAGACTATCGATCAGGAGTTGCACCTCGTCTTTGAGATGGTCAGAGCAGCATGGCCTGAGCTGACCAAGCGTTCCGGATCGATCATCAACACCGCCTCTGTCTCAGCATGGTCGACCTACCGGGTCCTGCCTGCTCTGGCGCATTCCGCTGCCAAGGGTGCGGTCGTTTCGTTGACCCGCCAACTGGCGCTTGAGGGTCGGGCGCACGGATTGAGGGCGAACTCAATTTCGCCTGGACTCATCGAGACCAATCAAACTCGTCCACTACTGTCCAATCCCGAGTGGTCTGACCCGATGCTCGGAAAGATCATGCTCGGCCGGATGGGCCGTCCCGAAGAGGTGGCTGCAACTGCTCTGTTTCTGGCGTCTGACGAAAGCTCATTCATCACCGGAGCCGATATTCGGGTGGACGGTGGGACCACAGCATGGTAGCCGCCAATCGCCGCGCCAAAGTCGTAATGCCATTCGAAAAGGGAGACGCAAGATGAAGAAATCTATCCAGATTTCGCAGGAAAATGGACTTGCAAAAATAAGGCTGGAGGTTTCATGCTGACCGTTTACGTCTGCGGAGGGCCGAATCCCCGCAAAGTTGCGATACTTCTTGAGGAACTCGGCTGGGAGTATCGGTCGAAACTGGTGGACATCTACCTCGGCGAGCAGCGCTCCGAAGATTATCTGGCGATCAATCCGAATGGACGCCTGCCCGCCCTCGTTGACGAGAATTCAGAGTCCCCACCGGTCGTGCTATGGGAATCCGGGGTGATCCTTGAATATCTTGCCGACAAGTCAGGGCGATTCCTGCCGAAGAGCGGAGCCCAGCGATATGAAGTGCTGAAGTGGCTGCACTTCCAGCTTACGCACGCGCCATATCTCGGCAACGCCCATCTCTATCGAGTGATGTACAAAGAAGCTATTCCCTTCGATATCAAGCGATTCACAATTGAATCGGCGCGAATTTACGGAGTGCTTGACGCGCAACTGGGTCGCTCGCAGTTCGTTGCGGGCGACGATTATTCAATTGCTGACATGGCCTGGTATCCGTGGATTCAGTACCACGAGTGGCAGGGTCAAGACCTTGCCGATTTTCCTAACGTGAGCAGTTGGTTCGGCGAGTTGAGTGAGCGCCCAGCCGTACGGAAGGGGGCGGCAATTCCATGGGCGTATGGTGAATACGGTCCCAGCGCCGTGGGTGAAAAGGTCAGTCGGCTGGTCGATCGACGGCTCAAGGATCCTCAATTTACGCTATCGGCTACGGCCGCTGACGATGCAATGTGCAATCTCGCACCTAAGTGATTAGCCGTTACCGACGCGCGCACTTCTATTTGTGCGCGCATCGGAACGCATCCAAACTGACGCTTCTTCGGTTGGCCTATCTAACGCGTCAGGATCTTGTTTCACCGTAGGGAGGAATGCTGATGCAACCATTGAGCGTATTGATCGTTGGAGTGGGTGGGCTTGGGAAGTGCATCGCACAAGAGGCGCTTGAGCGCGGCTTACGCGTTTCCGTTCTCGTGAGAAATGAAGCCAAGCTCGAAGCCGCGCTGGGAGGCGATATTGTCGCAAAGTTGTGCAAGATCACGCTAGGCGATGGCACGCGCCCGCAGGTGCTAGACGAGGCTATGTCCGGAATCGACGTTGTTTTGTCAGGCCGAGGCGCCGATCCTGATTTGGCATTCGAGTTGGCGGCAGCAGTCAAGCGAAATGACGTCAAGAAGCTCTGTTGGCCGGCTGGCACCACGAATGTCCTGGCTGACGATGGTGTCACACCAAACTATGAACGGCTCGTGCATTTAGGGAGTTGGGTTGAGGGCGCATACCGTGCACATGGCGCATGTATCGATGCCATTCGTGAGGCCGACATCAACTATGTAATCTTTTGTCCAGGCCGCATGGGGAGTGTCGGTCTGCGAAGTACGGACGTCCGTGCATCAGTGCGGATTAATCGCGACTCCGGCCCCTTCGTTTCATACGAGGACGCGGCCTGGGTGATGGTCGAAGCCGCTACCACGAACAACTTTGACCGCCAGCTTATCAGCGCGGCGACGAAAGTCTGAAAGTTCTTTGTCAGACGCGTTGCGGCCTCGAATACGAATCTCCTAGCCTACGTACCTGCTTCGGCGTCGTCCGCGTCGGCATGCAGGACATGGCATAAAGACGGAGACTTAACTAACACCGTCTAGGATTTGTTTTCATGACCGTGTATGACTATGACCTTTTCGTGATTGGTGCCGGGTCGGGCGGTGTGCGCGCCGCACGCGTGACCGCCGCACTTGGACGCCGCGTGGCGATCGCGGAGGAATATCGCTTCGGCGGGGCATGTGTCATTCGAGGCTGTATGCCGAAAAAGCTGTTCGTCTATGCTTCGCAATATGGCGAACACTTTGAGGATGCGGCGGGCTACGGTTGGAAGGTAGCAAAGCCGAGCTTCGACTGGCCTACACTCCTTGCCAATAAGGACCGCGAGATCGCTCGACTGGAAGGCGTCTACCGGCGCAATGTCGAAGCCTCGGGGGTCACCATACTGAACACGAGGGCGGAGATTGTTGATCGTCACACCGTAAGGCTTGTAGGCGAAGGGCGGACCGTCACGGTCGACCAGATATTGATCGCCACCGGCGGTCGTCCGTCAGCGCATCCCGCGCTTCCAGGCCATGAACATTGCATCACTTCCAACGAAGCATTCCATCTGCAGAACCTGCCAAAGTCGATAATGATCGGCGGCGGCGGCTACATTGCGGTGGAATTCGCGAACATCTTCCACGGATTGGGCGTTGAAACGACGCTCGTTTATCGCGGGATGGAAATTCTCAATCGCTTCGACATGGATTTGCGCACCGGCCTGCACGAAGCCATGTCGAGAAAGGGCATCGAGGTCATCTGTCATTCGGTCGCTGAGGATGTGGCGCGTCGCGATGATCGACGTCTGGATGTACGTTTGAGCAATGGGGAAACGCGCACGGTCGACCATTTCATGCTGGCTGTGGGGCGATCGCCAAATACAGAAGGACTAGGGCTTAACGCCGCCGGCGTCGAGACCTCCTCGACCGGTGCTGTGGTCGTGGACCAATTTTCGCGGACAAGTGTCGAAAACATCTGGGCTATCGGCGACGTGACCGACCGGGTCCAACTTACACCGGTGGCGATCCATGAGGCGATGTGCTTCGTGGAGACAGCGTTTAAGGATCACCCTACGGCCCCTGACCATGACCTGATAGCGACTGCTGTTTTCTCGCAGCCTGAGATCGGCACCATTGGCTTACCGGAACACGAGGCCGTGGCGAAGTACGAGGATCTGGAAGTCTATCGTACTTCGTTCCGACCCACTCGTAATGCGCTTTCCGGGCGCGACGAGAAGGTGCTTATGAAATTGATCGTAGAAACCACATCTCGGAAGGTGGTCGGGGCCCACGTTATGGGACCTGATGCCGGCGAGATGGCACAGTTACTCGCTATCCCACTTAAAGCCGGCGCTACCAAGGATGACTTCGACCGCACGATGGCGGTGCATCCGACGGCGGCTGAGGAGTTCGTAACCATGTACAGACCGACATACCGGGTTGAGCATGGCGAGCGGGTCGATCAGTTAACAGCTTGATCAAATCTCAAGGCGGCGCGCGGTCGCCCTTTGCACTTCATGCTTCGCTTCGCTGCGCCGCGAACAGCGATGCGATCAGGTGCCGGAGCCACTGGTTGCCAGGGTGGTGGTGAAAGCGCGAGTGCCAGTGCTGCGTAATTTCAAAAGACGGTAGGGGAACCGGCGGTGCAAGGATCTGCAACGGCGCCAATTCCCCGAAGGCGGTCGCGAGACTTCGAGGCAGAACAGCAATATAGTCACCCTGCGCAATGAGCGTCCACAAGCCAAGGCAATGGGCGACGCGCGCCATAGCTGCCCGTTGCACCCCATGGTGCTGAAATACGGCATCGATTGATGCCTCCATCAATGCGTGTCCGCTACCTGGCGGCCGGTAGATGATGTGCTGTGCAGTCAGGAATTGTTCGAGCGTGAGTTTGCGGGCGATCCACGGGTGATCACAGCGCGCCACGCAGACGAACGTTTCTGTGAACAGCCTCTGTTGATGAAACGGGCCTTCGAACCCATGCAAGTAGCCGACTGCAAGGTCCACATCACCGCTCTCCAAGGCAGCCTCGCGAAGCCGGAAGGGCGGTAGCTGTTCCGTGAAAATACGAACGGAAGGGGCTTGCTGCGTGATGAAACGCAGCAGACGTGGGAGCAGGACGAACTGTCCTACGTCGGTCATGAAAAGCGTGAACGAGCGTTCCGCGCACGCGGGATCAAAGCCGAGCTTGTGTTCGAGTGCCGCGTCTATACGGGCGAGGCTTTCGCGGATCGGGTCGGCGATCTCTTCAGCCCACGTCGTGGGCATCATACCTTCAGACGTTCGAACGAAGAGTGGGTCCCCCATCGCATCGCGCAGGCGGTTTAGCGCGTTGCTCACCGTCGATTGTGTCAGGCCGAGATTTAGCGCGGCAATAGTCACGCTGCGCGTCTGCAAAATCGCGTCGAAGACTTTCAACAGATTGAGATCGATTCGGTGGGGATTCATTTTCTTCGTGAGCTCGTGCTCCGAATGCGCTTCGGCAACACATTGATGGTAAGCGCTTCTGCAGCACATTGATGGTAAGCGCTTCGACGCCTATGTCGATTGGTAGAAGTCCCTCCCTGCATACGGTCGGCATCTATTGATGTCCAAAATACCTTGAATTTCGATTCTAAATTCGACTGAGGTTCAGAACGTCCATAGGCTATTGGCAAGTGGTTCCCAAACGCCGGCACCTGTGGGTGTCGAGCACACGACAAAAAAGGAGGAGACGTCAATGACCTTTAAGGTGACATTGAGGCCGAGTGGCCATGTCTATGATACGGAAGGTGATATCAGTATTTTGTCTGCGGGTCTGGCGGCTGGACATTCGCTTGCATACAGTTGTCGGGCTGGTATGTGTCGGACTTGCAAATGCAAGGTGACCGCAGGCGCAGTCGATCACGGTCATGTATCGCAGGCTTACCTTTCGGATAGTGAAAGACGCGAAGGCTATGCGCTGATCTGTCAGGCGCGCGCGCTTTCAGACGTGGAAATCGAAGCTCAGGAGTTGACCGGCCTGGCAGGCATCCGGTCGCGGGTGACTCCGAGCCGCGTCGTCAAACTGGAGCGGCGGGCCCCGGACGTTATGGAACTTCGCGTACGCTTACCGATGAACGAGAATCTTCTGTTCGCAGCGGGGCAGTACGTTGATTTTCTGCTAGCAAATGGTGAACGACGGACCTATTCAATTGCAAACGTACCTCTTGCCGAAGGGGTGACCGAGCTTGAATTCCATCTGCGTCACATGCCCGGAGGTCTATTTACGGACCATGTCTTCTCGAGGTTAAAGGTGCGGGACCTGCTGACACTCGAAGGACCGCTCGGAACGTTCTTCGTCCGTGAAGAGTACGGCCAGCCTCTGATTTTCATTGCGGGCGGGACGGGTTTCGCTCCTATCAAGTCAATGTTGCTCAATCTGTTGGCCCGTCGAATGCACGAAAAGCGGCCAATTCACTTCTACTGGGGTGCACGCACGCGTGAGGGCCTGTACATGCGCGATCTCGTCGATCAATGGGTCGGACAGTACCCTAACTTCACATTCACGCCAGTTGTTTCACATCCGACGGAAATGTGCGATTGGCATGGCCGCACCGGCAATGTTCATGAGGCAGTGCTTGAAGACCATGCGGATCTCGCGGGCCGGGAGGTCTACGTTTGCGGAGCACCAGGACTCGTGGAAGCCGCAAGGCACGATTTCGTCGCGCTGCGCAACTTGTCTCCCAAGGACTTCTTTGCCGACGAATTCCTGCCTGCGTCGGAGAGACGCGCTGAAACCTTACCACCGGAGGAGCTTCAATCTTGAGCCATATTCTCGCGCTAACAGACAATGCTGTCGTTGAACCCTCGAACGGCATGTCCGTCGTCAAGCCTTATGTTATGTCGCACGGAACGTTACCTTGTCGCGATCTTGCGAAATCTCGCAAGTTCTATGAGGAGTTCCTAGGCATGGAGTGTGTACAGCACGGCATTACGTCGATGGTGATCCGCTGTGGGTTGAAGTTTCACATCGTTTGCGTGAACCTCGGCGACGCGTGTCCACCGTGCAATATGCACAATCATTGGGGTATCGATGTCACGTCGGAAGCCGAAGTGGACGCGGCACATGAAGCTGCAATCAGGTTGAAGGACGCCTACGGCATACAGGAAGTCCAGCAGCCGGAGCGTCGTCACGGCGTTTACTCCTTCTATATGGTGGACCTCAACGGAAGCTGGTGGGAAATCCAGTACTACCCGGGCTTTCAGAATGATGACATGTTTGATTTCGGCGACCGCTTTACGCCGGACGGCAAAGCGATTACGGACCGTTAGAGGGGGGCACAATGACATTTGCATTGGCATCGATTGCTCATGATGGCCGCATCAGCGCGGCAATCAAGATTGATGGCACGCTGTGGAAACTGGAGGCGGCCGCGAAGCGGCTTGGCATCGATGGTCTTTCTGGAGGGCTTAGCGACGTTTTCAGCCGGTGGCACGATACGCGCGAGAGCGTTATGCGCGTGGCTGACGCTGCTGCGGGCGGCAAGCTGCAGAATCTTGCCTTGAATGA
The DNA here is from genome assembly GCF_004361815.1 of Paraburkholderia sp. BL10I2N1. NCBI lineage: Bacteria > Pseudomonadati > Pseudomonadota > Betaproteobacteria > Burkholderiales > Burkholderiaceae > Paraburkholderia > Paraburkholderia sp. BL10I2N1. Next base: position 3,615,148 of record NZ_SNWA01000001.1, read on the forward strand.
GCGCACCGTGGAGATCGTGCTGCCGCTCCAGTATCCGAGAAAGGTGTTCTGCATCGGAGCGAACTACGCTGACCATCTCGCCGAAATGAAGGTTGTCATCGAAAAGGTCGAGGGCCGAGCACCGTTTTTCTTCATGAAACCCGCTTCGACGGCACTCACAGGACCGGGGCATTCCATCCATCTGCCACGAGGCTGCAACGACTTTGACTGGGAAGCCGAAGTCGTTGTGGTGTTTGGCCGGGGAGGGCGCAACATTCCCGAGGAGCGGGCACTCGACTATGTTGCTGGGTATACGCTCGGTATCGATTTTACGGCTCGCGACCAGTTCCTTGCCCCTCACCTGCCATTTAATTTCGACTTCTCGCTTGGCAAGTGCCAGGATAAGGCCACCCCCGTCGGACCTGTGATTGTGCCGAAGGAGTTCGTTGACGGCGAGCATATCGAATTCCGTCTCTTCGTCAACGGCGAGCAGAAGCAGAAGGGATGCACTGCGAACATGATCTATTCGCTTCGCGAACAGATTGCGGGCGTCAGCAAGGCCGTCTGCATCGAACCAGGCGACATCATGTTCACAGGCTCTCCCGCCGGTGTCGGGGCTGCGCGCGGTGAGTCTCTTTCTGTCGGGGACAGTGTCGTGGTGGAAGCGGAAGCACTTGGGCGCATGGAGGTAGTGATCCAGGCTCCTTTCGCGACCGATTGAATCTTCCGGTATCGGTTCGCGTTCCTCGATGGGAGCGCGAACGAGTTCGTCCACTAGACCAGGCTGCGCGACACGCGTTCGGCGGCATCAATGACAAGTTCGGACAGGCGCCGTACCTGCTTCGGGTTCATCCGGGTAACTGGCGCTGCAATACCCAACGCGCCGAAAGAGCCGCGTGTCGGGTGGCGTATCGCCGCCGCCACCGAGCACACGCCCGACTGGCTCTCTTCAAAATTGGTCGCGTAGCCCCGCTTACGTACCTCGTCGAGTTCCTCTTCCAGCGCGAGCCACTGGGTAATCGTGTTGCCTGTGAATGATTGCAGTGAATCGCGATGGAACAACGCGCTTACGGCCTCGAGAGGCATCTCGGCGAGCATGGCTTTGCCAACGCTTGATGCGTAAGCTGCGAAGACGTTTCCTACAGGTACCGACACGCGCAGCGCCTGGTTACTTTCGATGGCGTCGATGTAGCGAACGTTGCCATCTTCAAGCACAGCAAGCTGCACTGTCTCCCCGGTTTCTGCCGCCAGCTTTTCGAGGACCGGACGAGCAATCGTCCGAATATCCATTCGCTGAACGGCAGCCAAACCCACTTCGAGCAGTGCCTTGCCAGGTTTGTAGATGCGTGATACCGGATCCTGGGTCACGAATCCGTGGTACACGAGCATCGCCAATAACCGGTGGACGGTCGAATGGCCGACGCCAAGCTCTTCTTTGGCATCCGAAAGCCGAATCTGGTTGGTCCGCCGAAACATCAGCAGCAGCCGCAGCACGTTGTTGACGGACTCGAGCATGTACCGGGGCGTGGGCAACGCTTGCTTTACCCCACCTTCATCGACGGGAGTGGCATTTTGCACAGATTGATCTCCAATAGTTTTTAGTAGCGCAGAAACGGCTTTGGCCTTCGTCGCCTTCGGTGGCTGGCGCGTTGCGCTCATGGTGTCAGGCATAGCAGGAAATCCCATTCTGGTCGGGCTTGTGGCCAAGTCTGACGAAACATATTCGGGTCGACATCCGGTACTGCTGCGGGGAGAAAGATCGGTCTGGCACCTATTTTTCGCACTGCGTCTGTCGTCACTTGTATTCTCCAGTGTTTCTATGATTTCTGTACAGGAGAAATCGTTTCTGGAAAGTGCTTGACCTTCGCTTTCTTATGGACGAAAATAATTTCTGACAGATGGACATTGTACGTGATGCGGGCTTCGGGTGCTCAATCCGAAGGCGAGCCGCGTACGCTTCATCAAAGGCGGAAGCGGCGCACATTGAATTACAAGCAGCGCCCCTGACTAGGAGACAAGGATGTACAACAGACAAGGCTGCTGGCGTCGGGTATTCCCGCAGTCCTCATCGCGCGAAGGCAAACTCGCTCCGAGCCGAGCAGAAGTTGCAGCGGCCTTTGTTGTCGTCAGTCAAGGGGCTCGAGCTGCTCAATCTAGCGGCGTTCCGAGCGCGCCCCGATTCAGCTCTGCCGACGTTGACCTGTTGACATTGTTCGTGTCGCCGCGCCACCGCTGGCTGAGTCGCCGGGCAGCATCACCGAAGTGGGTACGTTCGCCGAGGCCGATGTGACGCGAATCACTGAAACGACTTCGCCAAATTTCTCTCTGGTTGCGCCCGGTACACATGATTCGCGCAAATGCAGTCCGGGACCGCGACGTTAGAAAACGCACGGTCGAACATGCCGGTCACGAGGATTGTGACGGTCATAGACTAAAAGATTTAAAAGATCTAGGAGATTGAAAAATGACAGAAGAGACAAAAGCCGGTAAGCCGATGCCGCAGCTCTGGACGCGCGAAGGATTCGCCGGGCCGCTGTCGGTTGTGACCCGCCCGACGTATGCTCCCGACTATCTATCGGTAAGTGGCGTGCATGCTCCGCGTCGGTCTGTATTGAGCCACATGGTCCCGCGTGACGAGGGCGACGTCGACGCACTGCCGTCCGTTGTAGCGACGTCGAAGCTCGGTGTTCGTATCCTTGTGTCGGGACGGCGCAAACCCATGCCGTTCGTCGTGCGCAACGTTGAGGCCGACGAAATCCATTTCGTTCAGACCGGCACGGTCAAATTCGAAACTGACGTCGGCACGCTGACTGCGGAAGAGGGCGATTTCGTTTGCATTCCGCGTGCTGTCGCCTACCGGTTTGCCCCCGTTACCGAGTCGATGCGCAGCGTAATTATCGAGAGTCCATCAGCGTTAAATCTGACGCCGCCGGCACCGTTTGGGATGGTCAATTTCGCACGTGACGTGAAGCATGCAGAAATCGATGCTGATATCCCCCCGGGCGGACCGACACAGTTGATTCTGAAGACGGGCGACGGCGAAGAGACGGTTTTCCAGATGTCACATGATCCGCTCGCCGTGAGCGGCCGGCTCGCGACAAACGTTCCCGTCTGGAAGCTTAACCTCGCAAAGATCCAGGTCCTGACTTACCTCCCGGACGGAGGTCCACCAAGCGCTTTCCTTTCGTCAAAAAACGGCGAACTCTTGATGTTTAATCTCAGTGCGCGCATTACGAACCGTCCTCCCGTTCACGTTAACGCTGACTTCGACGAACTGGTCTGCTATGTCCGTGGCCCCGGCGCGTGGGGCGGGTGTTCAGAACCGGGGACGCTCACATGGGTCCCAAAGGGGGTAACCCATCATGGTCCATCGGAAAACGTCCCGGAAGGCTATCTCGCCTGGTTGGTGGAAACGCGCGCGACACTGAGGTGGACACCGGAGGCTATTGCCGCTTCGCATCTGATGGAGACTGGTCAATACGGTCCGCATCCGAGTGTGTGCGGGTAACCGTAAGAAGCGACACAAACCGCCAACGTAAGAAGCGACACAAACCGCCAACGTAAGAAGCGACACAAACCGCCAAGTAAGACTCATCTGATCTGAATTTAGTCGCCGTCACTCGGCATAACGATGAAAGCATTAGAATCGATACGGATTCCTAATGGCTTGAGTCAACTTCACAAGGAGTTTCACCATGATCGAGAAGTTGCCCCTGTGGGAAGCCGCGAAGCAGGAAATGGAGAATTATCACTTCGTCGCGGGCGCGGAAACCCAACCGAAGTGGGACGTGTCGCCAAAGATTGCGATCAACGTCGCCGTGGCGGGACGGTTTGACGACGGCAAACCGACGTCGATCCAGAACTATATCGATGAAGCGTCGCGGGTCATTGAAGCAGGAGCATGCGGCATCCACATCGATTTCACGTGGGTGACCGACGACAAGGGACGCCGTCTCGATCGCGACGTGCCGCCTGTAGAGGCATATTCGGCCGTACTGGAGCCGCTGCGCGCTCGCTTTGGTAATGCATTCGTCTCGAACCTCAATGTCCTTAATGGTACGAGCTTCGATATTTGCGTCAGTCCGGCCCGTGAGGGGCTGGCAGAAGTTGCGCCGTGCGCTCCGGGTCATCCCGAAGCATTCTGCGTGCCGGCGGTACAGGCGCTTGAAGAAGCCGGTGTGAAGCCTGAACTCGCTGTCCACAGTTCGGGCGAGATCGAACTCGCGAAGCGCCGCTTCATTGACACCGGTATTCTGACGAAACCGTATAACTGGCTGATCCTTTACGGCCTGCCGTTCAACGTGGGCCGCACGCTGGTGTCAGGCACCTGGGTGAGCGATGCTCAGGACATGACGCAGCACATGTTCCTCATGGTCGACCAGATTCGCAAGATCGATCCGACATCAGTGATTACGGTATGTGCAGCGGGCCGCGCAAGCCTCTACATGACCACGCTGGCCACAATGATGGGCCTGCACATCCGCGTCGGTACGGAAGACACGCCTTGGAAGTATCCGAACAGTGACGCACGTCTGAAAGACAACCTCGAGATGTTCCAGATGGCGAAAGATATCGCAGGCTTGCTCGGGCGGACACCCGCGAGCGCAAACGAATATCGTGAGCTCATCGGCAAACCTACGAAGTCCTGATAACGGTACGCCGCGAGACGCCGAGGCGGACGTCTCGCGGCATCGAGTAAAAAGCATTCCATCAAATCGAAGAGGAGACGCCCATGGTTATTGATACTGCTACCGCAGCAAGCGGGTTCGCGTCGCAAGTCTATGCGGCTTGCGATTCGATGGACGAACATCGTTTCGGACAATATCTGACTGAGGACTGCAGATTCGTCTATGCCAATAGCGATCCGGTTATCGGGCGTGCGAACGCGGCGGCGTATGTCAAGGGCTTCATGTCGATGATCTCGGGAATCAGGCATGAATTGCTGGAGGTCTGGCAATGCGATGACGACGTGCTCATTTCGCGAATGAATGTGACCTACACGCGAAAGGATCGGACGACGCTGACCGTTCCAGCGATGACGGTTTGGCGCATGCGCGACAAGATGATCCAAGAGTACCTGATCTACGTAGACGTTTCTGAACTGTTTGGCGGGTGATAGTGGCGGTTGCCTGGCGTACATGACAACCTGAGCCAGTATTTGGGGCGCCGTCGGAAAAAGACGCCTCAAGTCACCCAAGGAGAGGCTCATGTCCCAAGTTTCAGGCCGCAACGGAAGGCTTGCGGAAAAGGTATGCGTCATTACGGGAACCGGTAGCGGCACAGGAAGGGCAGCCGCATTGCGGTTTTCACGCGAAGGTGCGCGCATCGTCGGATGCGACGTTTCCAGATCGGCCGCGCTGGAAACTGTTGGTCTTGTGCAGCAATCGGGCGGCGAAATGGTTTCACTGCATCCTTGTTATTTGACGCGCCGCGAAGACCGCCAAGGCCTGGTTGACCTTGCTGTCGATACCTACGGCGGAATTGACGTGCTGTTCTACAACGCGGTGATGACGCGGTCCGATTCGATGGATGTCGTGCGGGATGAGAAATGGTACAAAGCAATCGAATACGAACTGAACCTTGTCTTCCTGATTACTCGCACCGCGTGGTCGGAACTGGCTAAACGGTCTGGCGCGATCATTAGCATGACATTGTGTTCCGAATGGCATTCCTGTCCGACTCTTCCGGCACTTGCCCAAACAGCAGCAAAAGGTGCGATCGTTTCGCTGACCCGCCGCTTGGCACTGGAAGGCCGCTTGCACGGAATTCGCGCCAACTCCATATCACCAGGTCCGATCGAGACCAATCAGGCGTGCGCGCAGTTCTCCCGCCCGGAGCGCTTCTCACAGATTCTGGAAAGAATCATGTTAGGCCGGCTTGCACGACCAGACGACGTGGCGGCCGCTGCGCTGTTCCTTGCATCGGACGAGAGTTCGTTCATTACAGGAGCAGACATCTGCGTCGACGGAGGTATGGCGGCTTGGGGAAAGGCAGCATGAATCTCACCGGCTTCGCGGTTCACAGACTGTCCGCCGGCTAGTCGAGCAAAACATCGGCAGACACATGTTAGTAATCTGCAATTAGTAATCCGTATTAAAGGTATCGCGCGTTGGCATGGGAATATCGCCAACAGGCAATAAAAAGCAGTTCAGAACCGTTGCGTCGTGTAGCGGATTGAACAAGGCAACGGAGACAGGATGAAACAGCGAAAGGTCATATCGCAGGCAATAGCGATCTCGGCTGGGCTGCCGGATATTTGTTTTGCAACCACTGGCATTTATGCGACCGGATACGGCACGCGTGAACAAGGGATGGGTAGAGTCGGCATCGCGATCGGCGAGTCGGTGCTCGCGCCGGCAGAAAACCCTGCTGGTATCGCATTCTCAGGAGACAGGTTGGACGTCGGTGGGGGCCTGTTATTCATTCAGTCGGGAGCGGTAGACGATGGCGTGTCCTATCACGCGAAGACGGGAATTACGCCGATGCCGGAGTTCGGTTATGTAAAGTCGTTGTCGCCTTCGCTCGTGTTCGGCGTGGCATCCTGGGCATCTGGCGCATCGATGAGTTACAGAGCGCCATACGGGGGCATCCCGGGGAATTCCAATACGTATTCACAAGGTGTCTTCGTACACGTTGCACCGACCGTCGCTTACCGGTTTGGTGCGGAAAAGAATCATGCCTTGTCATTGTCGTTCGTCGGGGCACTCTCGACCATCGATGTCGAAGGCGTTCAGGCTCAAACAGGTCTCCCAAATCAGGGGCGTAACTGGAAGCCCGGCTATGGCTTCAAGATCGGCTGGATGAGCCAGTTTACTTCGCAGTTTTCCATGGGGGCGTCCTACGCATCAAAGATCAGATACCAGCCGTGGGATAAGTACAGCCACATCTTCGCGGATGGCAGGCGGTTTGAGGAGCCGGAACAGTATGGCGTCGGCATCGCGTTCCGACCGACGCCTAAGTGGTTAATCGGGTTCGACTGGATCCGTTTCAACTATGGCAACACACATGTGCTCGGCAATCCGGTCAACTTTTCGGTGCCTCTCGGAAACATTAACGGCTGTGGATTCAGTTTTCGCAATGTCAACGCTTACCGCTTCGGCGTGCAGTACGAGGTGAACGATCGGTTCACTATTCGCGGCGGCTTTGAAATGACCGACTAGGTAGTGTCGGCTGTCAATACCGGTTTCACGTTTCTTGCACCTACGACGCCTAACCGCACCTACACGCTTGGCGCCACTTATCGGATCGGCAAGCAATCGGAACTGTCGTTTGCTTATGCAATATCCCGCGTGTGCAGGTCAATGGGACCGCGCAAAGCACAGGGACCAATCCGTATGCGCAGAACAACTTCGTTGCACTCACCTATACGAGCAAATTCTGACTTTGCTGGGTAGACCAGACGAGCGCCTGACGCAGATTTGAGCGTCGAAGGCGCAAACAGGAAAACGCCTTCTCGGAACCTCATTGCGCAGTGGAAGTGAGTTCGTTGGGGCGGCGAAAACATACGAGCCTGGCGAGGATGGCGTTACGACAACGTCCGATGCCGGTGCAAAAAGGAGCGGAGATGAAAGTCGGCGAAAAGTGGCTTATCGCGGTCTGCGTTGGAGGGTGCGTTGGCGTTGCGCACGCGCAGAGTTCTGTCACGCTGTACGGCGTATTTGACCAGGGTGTGCTGGCGGTGACGAATGTGCACGGCGCGCACGTTTACCAATCGTCGGGCGGCTGGCTGTCAGGTTCGCGATGGGGCTTGCGAGGCGCCGAAGATCTTGGCGGAGGGGCGCAGGCGATCTTCGTTCTTGAGAACGGCTTCGACGGATCCACCGGAGCCGCACTGCAAGGGGCCCGACAGTTTGGGCGTCAGGCCTACGTGGGACTTTCCAACTCGTACGGGAAACTGACGTTTGGTCGGCAATACGACATGGTCGTCGACCATCTTGCTGTTACTGGCATGACGGCGGAAATATGGGGCGGTGCATTTGCTTGTAGTCCTGGCGATGTTGACAACCTGTGTAACAGCCGGCGCATGGACAACTCCGTCAAGTATTCCAGCCCGTCGTTTGGCGGCTTTTCATTCGGCAGTGCCTATAGCTTTGGTGGAGTTCCGGGGGAACTCTCGCGGTCGAGCATCTGGACTGCAGGCGCGGATTACTCGAATGGTTCGTTGACTGGGGGCGTCGGCTATTTCAATGTGAATAGTCCGAACACAGCCTCTTATGGAGGTGCCGCAGTGTCCGGTACCGCCAACACCTTTACGAATGGTATGAGTTCGTCGCCGGTCATTAGCGGCTTTGCTTCGGCGAATCGGCAGGAAACGTTAGCAGCTGGCGTGAACTATACGATCGGCTCCAGCACGTTCGGCGCGTCCTACACCTATACCCGTTTCGACGGGCTGGGGACATTTGCCGTGGCAGGCACGCCAGTTCTCAATGGGACTGCGAAGGTACAGAATGCCGAAGCGCGATACTTTATCTACGTCACACCATTCCTTGTGACGGGAATCGCCTTCCACTACACGGCGGTGGGCGCCGCGGGCAGCATTGCTGGCGCGCGGTACCGGCAGCTGGATCTTGGCGTCAACTACTATCTGTCCAAACGCACTACGCTTTATGCAGTTTTGGCGATGCAATCTGCAAACGGACAGGACTCGACTGGCAAACCGGCGGTCGCGGCACTGGCGTTCGTCTCACCGTCTTCATCGAATCACCAGGCCGCCGCGCAGATCGGCATCCGGCATCGATTTTAGGCTGACCGTAATCCAGGCAGGCTGCGCAGGCGGGGAGAGATGGCAACGGCTGTCTCCCTCGTTGGTCCGACGATGTGGTGGCGTAACTCGCCGCTCAATCGCGGCCAGTGACCGATTCAAATGATGAGGGATTGGAGGAGTGATGAATCAGGAACATGTTGACGTCCGGGATTTCCTGGATGCCCAGAAGGGTTGCCGTCTGCAGTGGACGGTTGTGGCGCTCATTTTCGCGTTCTGTCTCGTCGACGGCTTCGACGCGACCGTGATCGGTTTTCTTGCCCCGGCTATCAAGGCGGAATGGGGATTGTCCCCCGCTGACCTTGCACCTATATTTGGTTTCGGAATGGCGGGCCTGCTGGTCGGTGGTTTGATCTGCGGTCCTCTGGCGGACCGCCGTGGTCGCAAGCCGGTAATTGTCGCCGCCGTCGCATTTTTTGGCCTGACGACGCTCGGCGCCGCGCTCGTCGATAGCGTCAGGGCGATGGTCGCACTTCGATTTCTGACGGGAATCGGGCTGGGTGGCGCGATGCCGATTGCGCTGACGCATCTGGCCGAGTTCGCGCCGAGCAACATGCGTGCGCGAATGATGGCGTGGGCGGGCATCGGCTTCACTCTGGGCGGGGCTGCATCAGGGCAGGTTGCCGCGCATCTTATTTCGCATCTAGGCTGGCGCGGCGTGCTGATATTCGGTGCCGTGCTACCCCTGCTGCTGTGTGTGTTGCTGATTGCGTTTCTGCCCGAGTCGTTGCGCTACCTCGTCGTTAAAGGCGCTGACGAGTCACGGATCCGCCGGGTCGTTGAGCGGATTGTCCCAGACTTCGCCGGCAAGCTGATTCACCGTGATGTCGAAGAATCAGGCGGTCACCGTGCGTCGGTTCTGGCGCTGTTCCGACAGAATCTGTTTGCAACGACGGTGCTGATCTGGGCCACGTACTGTTGCAGTCTCTTCCTGTTTTACCTGATGAGCAGCTGGCTACCGCTTATCCTCAGCACGACAGGGATGACAACGCGACATGCAGCCACTGTCTCGTCGATCTTCCTGCTTGCGGGCGCGGTTGGCATGCTGATACTTGGCTTTGCGATGGACAGGTTTCGGGGGGAAGTGGTGCTGGGCCTCGCCTACGCGGCTGGTGCAGTCTTCGTATGGCTGGTCGGGATGTCCGCGGACCCGACGACACTGACTGCGCTAATCGTCTGCTTCGGACTGTCAGTGGGCGGAGCGCAGAGCATCATTCCGTCTCTGGTCGCGTCGTGTTATCCAACGCCAACGAGAGCCACGGGGGTCAGTTGGGCGTCTGCGTTTGGCCGGGTGGGCGCATTCATTGGATCGATCGCGGGGGGCATTATGTTGAGCTTGCATCTGCCCACCTCGACAATATTTTCACTGATGGCCGTGCCTGCGGTGATTGCGGCAGTTGCCTTGCTGGCATTAAACAGGAAACGGCATCCGGTGGCGACGCCCGTACTGGGCAAATGAGTCGAGTCCCGCGATGGACGCGGGCGATCGGCGGCCGGCGTCATTCGCCGCGGTGCTGGTCAAATGCGCCCATCCTCGAACCGGCTGGAGATTGCGTTCACCCTCGGAACGGTCGTCGAAGAACGGGGCCGTGAGGAGGTTGCTCGCGGGCGCGCTGGCAGCGCGGGGATCGATTCCGCACTGTAAAGACGAACAGATTTCGCGTTGCTGCTACGGGGAACGGGACACCTGCGGTCGCGTCCCGATCTATTGTCCGTTCCAGTGCCCCCGTCTCCCGCGATGTATCGCGCCAGTGACCATGCTTCATCGGAATCGGCGCGTTACCAGCACCGCTCGGTCAGCGATCGAGGCATGGTCGGGACCACTGCGAACTCGTCGGGCAAGGGGAGGAGTGACGCCAGGGAAGCCGCCGCCCCATTCGGATGTGTTAAGGCAACGCTGAACAAGCTGCTGAATTTGCGGCGTGTCCGCTATTTGAAGGCGGTTCACTCATGAAGCCGAGCTTCACTCCTTGGTTTTTGGCCCTCACGGGCCTTGCATGCGGGCTTTTCGCCCGCCTTTCGCCCATTAAGGGCGTACCTGTGCCATCAATCGCTTGCGCGACAGATAGACGTTGGCCAGGGCCAAGGCCACGAATGCGCGGTTCGCATTCTTTGCCAGACCGCGATAGCGCACCTTCGTGAATCCCCACAGACGCTTGACGACCGCAAACACATGCTCGACCCGCGCCCTGATCCTCGACTTGTTGCGATTCTTGCCGCGCGCCACTTCGTCGACTTCGCCTGCACGACGCGTACGCTGATTGGTAAAGTCGCGTGCCTTCGGTGCCTTGCTGCGGATCAGCGCCTTCTGGCTCGCATAGGCGCTGTCGCCATAGACGCGTCGCTCCTGGCCGTGCAGCAATTGCGGCAGCGGGTGCTTGTCATGCACGTTGGCCGGCGTGAGCACCGCGCTATGCGTCAGACCGGTTTGGCTGTCCACGCCGATATGCAGCTTTGCGCCGAAATACCATCGTTTTCCCTTGCGCGTCTGATGCATCTCAGGGTCGCGGGCCTTCTGCTCGTTCTTGGTCGAGCTCGGCGCGCCGATCAGGGTGGCATCTACGATGGTGCCACTGTTGAGCTTCATGCCACTGACTTGCAGAACCCGGCCCACTTCGGCGAGCAGCTGCTCACCCAGTTTGTCGCGCTCCAGCAAGCGCCGGAACTTGAGCAGCGTCGTCGCGTCCGGCACCGCTTCGCAGCCCAGATCAATGCCCACAAAGCGACGCAGACTGGTGCTGTCATACAGCGCTTCTTCGCACGCAAAGTCAGCCAGGTTGAACCAGTGCTGGATAAAGTGAATCCGCAGCATGCGCTCGAGGCCAATCGGCGGTCGGCCGTTGCCGCGCTTCGGGTAATACGGCTCGACTACCGCGCACAATCCGGCCCACGGCACGATCGCATTCATCGCGTCGAGAAACTCGTCCCGACGCGTGCGTTTGCGTCGGGTCTCGAATCCCGCACCTTGACCTTGATCTGCGGCCATCGCGAGCGTCTGTTGCTTCATCGTCTTTTGCCTTATCCGTTGCTTGCGAGCTCTATAACGCTTGAAACGTACGAACGGTGGACTGATATTGTTGAGCGCCACGGCGGCTGTCGCGACGATGGGCGACGCGAAGGCCTTTCGCTCAGGACGGGAATTCGCCGCCTGGCTCGGTCTGGTGCCCAAACAAACCGGCTCTGGCGGCAAGGTTCAGTTGCTGGGCATCAGCAAGAGAGGCGTCACGTATCTGCGCACGCTGCTGATCCACGGGGCTCGTAGCGTGCTACGACATCCAGACAGGGCCGGCGCATGGGTTGAGCAGCTCGGCAAACGCCGACCGTTCAACGTGGTAATCGTGGCTCTAGCCAACAAGATCGCAAGAACCATTTGGGCACTTCTCGCCCACGACAGGCAGTACGGCAGAGAGTACGTAAGCTCGAAACCTCATTAAAGAATTTGCGTTACAAAGAAGCTGTTCTCACAGGTGGCACTTTGACAGGTTGCGTTGGCAATCGTGTGTAATGACAAGATAGGTCGGACCGGGACTCCCTAAACCTGGGTATGACGAAGAGCCTTGAGCTCGACACGGAAATGAGGTGGGAGTCAGCGGATTTCATCGGGGCCCGCAGCCGAATGATTGGCTGCAACAGGCCGGATATAAAGCAGCAACCGCCCCATCAAGTCGACCACACGAAAAACCTTCGCAAAAAGGGAGGCGTCCATATAAAGTCATACTGCCTTAATCAGCGTTGCCTTAATCCGAAGCTACGGATGCAGTGAGCGCGGCCGTGAGGATGCGGTCGTTACTCGATCGCATTCGCTTTTCAGCTCCGGCTTGAAACCTGTGCTGTCTCAGATCGATGATGTTCACTCGGCATCAGGCGTGAATCCGCATCGACAAGTCGATAGCGCGAACATGCTTGGTAAGCGCACCACTCGAAATACGATCCACGCCTGTAGCGGCGATTGCGCGCAGGGAATCCAGGTCAACGCCGCCGGACACCTCCAGAACCGCGCGACCGCCGTTCACGATGAAGGGGTGTGACATGTCGTCGAGGCTGAAGCCATCAGGAGGATGCATTCTGGCCCCGCGCCCAGCGCCTCCTGGAGCTCGATGAGGTTCTCCACTTCGATCTGGATGCTGATGTTCCCTCCCAGACTTTTTGCTTGCTCGAGCGCCCGGCGCACCCCGCCTGCAGCAGCGATGTGATTCTCTTTGATCAAGATGCCGTCCCACAGCGCCATGCGATGGTTTAATCCGCCTCCGACGCGCACGGCATACTTCTGCGCTTGTCGAAGTCCTGGGAGCGTCTTCCGTGTGTCGAGAATCGCACACCCTTTGGAATTGGGCGAAACGCCCGAAATTTTGTCGACGTAGCGACGAGTCAAGGTGGCTACGCCGGATAGCATTTGCAGGAAGTTCAGTGCTGATCGCTCTGCAGACAGTCAGACAGTAGGGGCTCTTGCGTCGCCGCTGATGCGACACACGACCGAGTTAGCTTTAACTGGTGCGCCTTCGTGAACAAGCCATTCAATTTGCGCGTCGGTGTCCAGCCTTGCCATGCAAGCTGCGAACCAGGACTGGCCGGCAATTACTCCGTCTTCTTTGGCCGTCACAAAGGCTTGTACGCGTTTCCTGGGCGGCACGAGTCGCGCGGTCCAGTCCCCACGGCCGATATCCTCGCGGAGCGCATCTTCGACTTTGCGCTCTAGCGCCTGCTGCAGAGTTTCGTTGCACTCGAACATCTTTTCTCCATACGGTGCGCCATCGGCGCCCGGCACCCACGCTGTTGTGGGGCACGTAGGTCGACGGGACGAGGAGTTTCGGGCAACTGCACCATGCCGTCAGATCGGCCCTGACTGTCGTGCTGGCATTCAGATGTTTGCACAGTGCGACGACGGTGGGGATCCCGGATGGCTAATAGCTGCCACCGGGCGTTTCGTGGAGTACCCGGAGCATTCCCTCCGCGAAAGGCCCGGTGACGCCTTTAAAATCTTCCCTCGTCAGGCATTGCAACCCCGCGGCTAGGATCTAGCAACACATGCACGGACGCTGCCATCACGCCGCAGCACACCACGAAGCGTTCATCGCCGGTCGTTCGATATCGGGCGGGAACACACGCCACGCACCGTCATCATGGAGGAAGAAGTAGATTGTCAAAGCGCCTGATGGTCGCAGTGCTTCCACGCAGATATACCGTCCCCGATTGGAAGGCATCCGACCAAACTCGGTGACTCGGGCCGGCATCGCCGGAGTCGGCCCAAGCCACTTTTTGACCAGTGAGCGCAAAGGTCTGTCTATCGTACCCATCGACTTCTCCTTCTACTTTTCCAGCACTGATGCAGCCAGCGACATAAACTTTCGAACAACGAGTCTGATGTCAGAGGTGACTCAATTTCATTCCGAGCCCCTGAGTACACGGACGAGGCCGCCATTGGAGCGAAAACAGAGCGGTGCTCCATTCCGCTCAGCGCCTTCCGGCATAAGCGGTGATTCAATTCCGCCGTTGTAGCGACTGTCAGGTATCCAGCGCAGGCGTCACACTTATGCTGGAAGGCATTGCACCGTATACGAGAGCCGCAGTAAGCAACAAGGCAGCTCCGATGGCGATGAACATGGCATCGTATGTGCCTGACCATTGCTGGATAAGGCCTGCAAGTAAAGGTCCTAACATCGCTCCCACCCGCGACAATCCGAGAAAAATGCCGACACCTGTCCCCCGGATCTCAGTGGGATACATTGCGGCAACCAGATTGTTGAGAACTATCTGGGATCCAACTACGAACGCCCCCGCCGCGGCTACCGCAATGATGGTCGTCGTGTGATTATGAGATCGTGCTAACACCCATATGGCTGCCGCACCAAGTACGAAGCTTATGGCGACGACGCGTCGGCGATCGCCTGACCGGTCTGCCGCGAAGCCCGCCAGGAGGCCGCCTAGAACAGCCATTGCAGCGAGCAGGGACCCGTAAGCAAAGCTTGCCGACAGGTTTTCGCCACGCTTGAGCATGATGGTCGGGAGCCAGCCGGAGAGGCCGTAAGCCGAAAACAGGCTGAGTGCGCCCGCGCAACAGCAACTGACAGTCCGGACCCAGTAATCGCGTGAGAAGAGCACGCGCGCTGAACCGCGGTGCTCGATCGCGGGCGGCACGTACAACTGCGCCGACTCGTAGCGCTGCGCGCGATCAGGACGGATCTTTCCGAGCAATGCCTTCAGTTCCGACCAGCGGGCGCGGCTCGCAAGGTAGTGGGGCGACTCTGGAAGCCAATGGATGAGCACCGTAAGCGAGAGCAGCGCTGCGCCGGCGTAGTACAAGCTCTGCCAGCCGAAACGGGGTGTGAGCCATGCCGCGACAATGCCGGCCGATGACGCGCCTGCGAGCCAGCCGAGCGAAAAGAACCACGCGGTGAAAACGTTCGACACACGCGCCGGCGCAATTTCATTGATATAGGTGATGGCGATCGGCATGAGCAGGCCAAGTGCAAGGCCCATGACCACACGCAGCGCGACATATGAGAAGAAGTCATGCGCTGCGACAGCGATCGCGAGGCTCATGATGCCGGATGCCCAGCACCCGAGAAGAAGCACCTTTCTGCGGCCAAGGCGGTCGCCTAACAGTCCTGAAACGGTCGATCCTGCTGCGAAGCCTGCCAGTCCGCTGGAGAGAAGTACACCGATTTCACCCGGTGACAGGCGCCATAGCTCAGTGACCGAATGGACGATGTAGGCAGCGTTGTAAAGGTCGTAGCCATCAGCCAGAAGTATCAGCGATATCAACAGGCCCAGCCAGATGTGGAAGGGTCGGAGGGGCGCGTTGTCGATCTCCTGCCTTACGTCAAGGCGGCCCGAGGAGTTCCACACCGCGCTTGCACGGGGCGCCTCAAGGTCAACGTCGGGTAATGACGCAAGAGCCATTGTGTCATTCAGCTTGGCCTTCATTCTTTGTCTCCCACGTAATATGAACGGTAGATGTAGTTTTATGAGCCCCAGCGCGATGGATGCGCCGGGCGGCCCGAGGCGCGGTCCATCAGACAAACCCGGAATGGCGACGCCGCGGGCGAATTACGCGAACCGCGGGGCTTCGCGCGTTGGAAGCGGGAGCGGGGCGCCGAGTCCGGCACGCGTTGCACGCTCCAGAATTTCGACGCCAAGCGCCAGGTCCGACACTCCCATCCCCATTGCCTTGAAGATAGTGATGTCGTCATCAGTGGTGCGGCCGTTCTTTCCGGCGATGACATCACACAGCGAGTTGACGTCCGCCCAACGACGGGATTCGCCATAGGCCCGAATGAGCTCGGTCGAAAGGCGTTGCGCCGCGGGCAGGTCGTCAACGACGGCGCGCGTGCAGCGGGCGAACACATTCATTTCAAGTTCGACACGCTCCTCGGTAATCGCCCCTACCGCGTTGATGTGGGCGCCCCGGGCTATGCACGAAGCAGACAGGAATGGCTGTTTCGCGCGCGTTACCGTGGTAATGATGGGTGCGTCGGCGACGGCCTCTTCGACCGAACTGGCTTCGACAATTTCCATATGAAACGTCTCACGCGCGCGGGCGATAAACGCCTGCCGCTTCTCGGGCGTTGGGCTGAAGACCCGCACGAGGCGCAGCGGTCGTACAGCGGCCACCGCGGCGAGTTGCGACAGGGCCTGCTTGCCCGTACCAATAAGCGCCATCAGGTCGGCATCCGGCTGTGTAAGCCAGCGCGACGCGACGCCGGATATCCCGCCGGTGCGCATCTGCCCGAGCGCGAACGCCTCAATGATCGCTTTCAACTGTCCCGTCGCAGCGTCGAACAGAATCAGCAAGGGGCATGTTCCGCCGGTAGTGTGAGCCCATGTCTTCGTTCCGACGATGCCTGTCTTGGGATAGGTTGCGCCGATGGCGTGCAGATTGTTCTCGGCCCAGGCTACATGCGTTTTCACCATGTTGCGTGCATCGCCCGCCGCCTGCTGAGCCAGGCCCCGTTCGAGCGCCCCGATTGCGTCGGAAAGGCTCATCAACTCGACGACATTCTGCTCAGAGATCCAGATCGGTGAAGTCATCTCGCTGTTACTCCTCGAAGATTGACGGGACCGGCGGCGCCAGCCGGAGGGTATTGACCACGATCGCGTGAGTGACGTAACGCCCAATCAACATTGCGAAGGCCATTGCTTCGGATGGCGGAACGAGACTGGCGAGTGCCTCGAACTCGTCCTCAACGCCTATTCCACGCTTCTGGAGCGCCGCGAGCGCATAGACCTGCGCCGCCTTTTCGACATCCGTCAACGCTTCGGCCGACGCCGGATCGAGCCTGTTGACCTCCGCGATCCATTCGCGGGGAAAGCCCAGTTTCGCACTCAGACGTTCATGCTGATGGCGTTCATAGCGGTTCTCCATGTAGCTCGCCACTGTCAGTGCACCGAGTTCGGTCAGCCGGTCCGGGAGCGCCTTCTTCAATGCGTCCGTGAAATGCATGAATTGCAGGATCACGTCGGGCGCATTGCCTGCGCACTTGAAGAGTTCGCCCAGATACCCGAGCCGTTTCACGCGCGGCTCCAGATAGGCTGCGAGGTCGGGGGGCAGCGACTCCATCTCGAGTCGGGGGATACGGTTACTCATCGTTGTCTCCTTTTGACGGTCGCGCGTCAGAACGCACCGGCGAGCACGCCGGCCTTGATTTCGAGGTAGTCGTCGACTCCGTACACAGAGCCTTCGCGTCCGACGCCGGACGCCTTGACTCCGCCAAACGGAACGACTTCTGATGAGATCGCGCCGGTGTTGATGCCGACCATGCCGGCTTCGAGCGCCTCGAACACGCGAACAATCCTGTCCATGCGGGACGCGAAGAAGTAAGCAGCGAGGCCGTATTCCGTATCGTTGGCAAGCGCAATGCCTTCTTCTTCCGTGACGAATCGCACGATCGGCGCCACGGGGCCAAACGCTTCCTCGCGAAAGAGTCGCATATCGGGAGTGACGCCGCGCACAACCGTCGGTTCAAAGAAATTACCGCCGAGCGGATGAGGGTTGCCACCGACGGTCACTGTCGCATCCAGCGCAATTGCGTCTTCGAGCAACGCGCGGAGATGGGCAATGGCGTCGCTATTGATGAGCGGGCCTTGATCGACGTCTTCTGCCGTTCCCGGGCCTACACGTAGCTGCGCCACTGCACGCTCGAATTCCGTGCAGAACGTGTCGTACACGCTCTCCTGAACCAGAATCCGGTTGGTACAGACGCAGGTCTGCCCGGCATTGCGGAACTTTGAGAAGATCGCGCCCGCGACAGCCTTCGGGATGTCAGCGTCGTCGAATACGATGAACGGTGCGTTGCCGCCCAGTTCCATTGAAACCTTCTTGACCGTTTCCGACGATTTCGCCATCAGTTCACGACCGACTTCGGTCGAGCCGGTGAACGTGAGCTTGCGCACGATCGGGTTACGACAAAGTTCATCGCCGATGCGGCGGGCGCTGCCCGTGACAACGTTGATGACGCCCGCGGGAATGTCAGCTTCCTCGGCGAGCACTGCGAGCGCCAGCGCGGTGAATGGTGTGGCGCTCGCCGGCTTCAGAACTACCGTGCAGCCCGCCGCAAGCGCCGGTCCGATCTTGCGGGTAATCATTGCCGCCGGGAAGTTCCATGGCGTGATGGCCGCACAGACGCCGACCGGCTGTTTGACGACGATAATGCGATGGCCGTCGGCGGGGGCGGGGATCACATCGCCGTTGATCCGCTTCGCTTCCTCAGCGAACCATTCGATGAAGGATGCGGCGTAGCGAATCTCTCCGCGCGCTTCCGCGAGCCTCTTGCCCTGTTCGGACGTTAGAATCAGTGCAATGTCCTCGATATGCGCAGTCACCTTGTCGTGCCACGTGCGCAGCAATTGCGATCGATGCTTCGCTGTGGTCCGCTTCCAGGATTCCAGCGCTGTCGCTGCCTGCTCAATTGCGCTGCGCACCACTTCGACCTTAAGGTCAGGCACGCGTCCGACGATTGCTCCCGAAGCCGGATTGCGCACGTCAAGCGCCGCCCCGTCACCGGCCTCGATCCACGTGCCGCCCACGAACGCAGCCTGACGCAGCAGATCGGGACGAGCGAGGACGGGAGTCGCCAGCTTATGTGTTGGCATGTCTATGGCTCCTCGTCCTTAGATGAGACCTGCGCGTTCGAGCACGTGGTCAAGGCGTTTTTCGAGTTCGGGAGTCGCAGGGACCATTGGCAGCCGATGCTCGTTGACCGGCAGGAGACCCAGCCGCTTCATCATGTACTTGATCGGAATCGGATTGGTGTCGAAGAACACTGACAGATTCAGTTCAAACAGATCGAAGTGCAGCTTTCGGCCTGCCGCAAGATCGCCTTGGTCGACGGCCTCGAAGAGGTCGGCGACCTTCCGGGGTGCGAGATTGCCGACCGCATTCATCAATCCGCATGCACCGACCGCGAGCATCGGGAAGCTCAGTTCCTCGAGGCCCACAAACACATGCCAGTCGGGCCCGAACGCGTCAAGCATGTGCGTGACGAAACCCATATCGTTGACGGCGTGTTTCATGCCGATGAGGTTCGGCACGCGCTCCCTGATTGCCTTGACGGTCGCGAGATCCACGTTCACGGCCGCGCGTCCCGGGATGTGATAGATCATTAGCGGCCGTTCTGTGCGTTGGCCGACTTCTGCGTAATACTCGACGAGGCCGCGTTGTGGCGGCTTGATGTAGTACGGCGTGACAACCAGCAGCCCGTCGACGCCTGCTTTGTCCGCATGCGAAGTCAGCTCGAGCGTTTCCGATAGCGATTGGGAACCGGTCGCCGCGATCACCGGCACGCGACCAGCCGCAGCCTCGATCGCCACGTCCACAAGGCGATTGCGTTCAGCAGTCGTCAGCGTGCTGGGTTCTGCAGTAGTGCCGTTGACGAGCACGCCGTGACCGCCGTTGGCGATCTGCCAGTCCACGAGCCGCGCGTAGGTGTCGTAGTCGACCTCGCCGTTCCGGAACGGCGTGACGATCGGGGTCATTGAACCCCGCAATGAAGAAAGTTTGTTCATCGATCGAGTCCTCAGGCTGCGCTCTTGCGATTGGTCTGGAAGCCCGTCTGGGTGCCCAGCAACGCCGGCGCTTCCTTCAAGCTCTCCTGCCAGAGGAGCGATTCCATGTAGATGTTGAGTGGCTGATCCTGAATCGTCAGTTCATACACGGGCTCGTCGTGCGATGCATGGTTGTGCACAGCCCAACCGGGTGCCGACAGCATCAGGTCGCCCGCTTTCCAGTCGTAACGGTTGCCAGCGACCGTGCTGTGGCCCGAGCCGGAGAAGTAGTAGTTGATTGCTGCCGATACGTGGCGGTGCGGACGATCGACGATCTTTGGCGGACGGATTGTCATGGTTGCAAAGAAGTTCGGCGTGATGCCGTTCGTGCGTCCCGTCGTCGGGTTGTACATCATGTAGAGACGTCGGCCCACGTACTCGCTGCCAAGCGCGGCGAGTTTGTCGAGTTCTGCCTTTACGTTTTCCCACGGGAAATGGAGCGGCTTCGACTCGACAACTGTCGGGTTGATCAACGTCTCATACGGCATGAGCAGGCCACCCTCGGTGCCGATCGGGAACGTGCCATAGGGATTCTTGCGCCGAGGATCGTCATCAGAGTGGGTAATCGCAGGACCGCTCTCGACGTCAAGCGCAACATCGAAATCCTGCACATAGATTTCCATGTGCTGAAGCAGCGGGATGTTCGAGTACACCAGCCGGACCTGGATGTCGTCCGAGTCATTGATGTGCTGATAGGCGACGAATGACGGATGGTTCCATACGTCGTATTGACGGAATGCAATAGAGCGGCCGGCAACGATCGTGCGGCCCGCACCGCGAATGCAGAAGTTGACCTCAGTCGCGTTGTGGCGCATGGGTTGCGTGGCTTCGCCCGGCAACAGCACCTGCAGCATGACCTGGATGCCGGGCGCGAGCCCCGGTGCGTCGTTACGCGCTGCGGGATGCACGATCAGCGATTGCCGGCGTCCGTCGGCCGGGGCAGGCAGGCCCGCAAGGCGAGCCACTTCGCCGTCGATTTCCTCGCGCGTGATGACCACAGGATCCCAGTAGTGATTGTCCCGCGGACGTGTTGTTGTCTGATCGACAAACAAGGCCTCGCGCCGTTCGAACGCGTGCTTCAACTCATGCATGACTGCCTCCGTTTTCGGTAATGGATTTGTGCTTCGGTCACGTCGCCGCGCAACCCTTGCCATGCGAAAACGATAGACTTCCTTAAGGGTTCAATCAAGATTGATAATTCAAATCAATATAAAGGAGCCTGCTTGCCGTTGGGCCTTATTTGAGGAGTGTGCTGGCGCTCGATGTACAATTGATTAAATCGAGTTTGTCAAAGGAATGCGTCGTCTCATGGCCAAGGATCTATTGACTCGAAGCGAAGTGCTCGAATTGCTCAACATCAAGGCGGGCACGCTCTACGCGTACGTGAGCCGCGGCTTAATCAAGACGGCTCCGCACCCGGACGGTCGCAAGAGCCTGTATTTCCGGACCGACGTAGATCGTGTTCGCAGCCGCAAACGTGGGCGACCGCCGCAGATCGCCGCGGCGGAATCCACGATGCACTGGGGTGCGCCGGTAGTGGCGTCGGCAATCACGCAGATAGCCGAGGCCGGCCCATCCTACCGAACCCGCTCAGCCGTCGAGATGGCACGCGTGGGAGTGTCGTTCGAATCGGTCGCGCAATTGCTGATGACAGGAATGTGGCAAGACAATTTCGCGGCCTGGCCGGCCATCGACACGCCGGAAGATGTGAAGCAGATGATTGACCATTACCAGGCATCGCAAGTGGCCACCGATATTGGCAATCTGCTCGGCATGGTGACATTCGCATTGGGTATGCGCGGCAGGGGACCGGCGGAAATCGCGGACGGCGCATCCGTACCGGCCGCACGACTCCTGATGCAAACGATGGCTGGCTGCCTGGGTTTCCTGCAGACGTCGCGTCGCTTCGCAGCGCGCCAGGCATTCGAGTCGCTTCCGGCGTTTATTCTGCGCGTCAGCGGGGTTGATGCCTCGCCGGAGGCTCTGCGCGCATTAAATGGCGCGATGGTCGTGCTCGCCGATAACGAACTGGCGCCGGCGACATTCGCCGCGCGCATTGCTGCATCAACCAACGCGGACCTCTTCAACTGCGTTGCAGCGGCAATAGGCTCGCACCTCGGATTCTCAACAGGTACGGCCACCCTCAAGGTGGAGTCCGCACTGCTGCAGACGACGTCGGCCAAGGATCTGGCACAGCGCAAGAGCCTCGTCAAGGAGTACGGCGCAAGCCTGTTCGGTTTCAATCATCCAATGTATCCCGGAGGTGACCCTCGGGCGGACGTCATACTGGATCTGGTCCGGGCCCTCCCGAAGCTGGACGTGGACACCCGCAATACCCTTGCATTTCTCGACGAACTTCGCGCACAGCAGCAGGCACATCCGGGCGTTGCAATAGCACTGGTCACGCTTGCGCGGGCGCTAGGGATGCCCGACGGATCTGCCACGGCGATCTGGGTGCTGAGCCGCACGAGCGGCTGGGTGGCGCACGTGCTGGAGCAGCGCACGATGGGCTTCCTGCTCAGGCCGCGCGCGAAATACATAGGTAGCGCTGTCTTGCGCTAATCTTATCAGTTGCTATGGTGATACGGACTGTTGCAGAAACTATTCTGGACCGTCGGGTCCGAAACGGCTATCCTATCGAACAAGTTAAGGAAACGAGATGGCAAGGCCGCGTGAATTTGATGAGAGGGAAGCGTTGCTTCAGGCAATGCAGGTGTTCTGGAGCAACGGTTTCGAGGCGACATCACTCACCGACCTGCTAAAGGCCACCGGTCTGAGCAAGAGCAGCCTTTATGACACGTTCGGAAGCAAGCGTGAGTTGTTCCTTGCAGCGTTCGAGGTTTACCGGCTGGAGAGAATGCGGATGCTCGACGGTTATCTGAAGAGCAAACCGACTGCATTCGCATCTATTCGGGCCTTCTTCGAGATGGTGGTTGAGCATGCGCGCCTTGCCGATCGGCCATTTGGTTGTATGAGCTGTAACGAGGCCGTCGAATTCGGACCGCATGACGAGGAAGTACAGCAGCTTATTGCCCGGGATTTCCTGGGAATCGAAGATGCGCTCGCCCATGCTGTTGAACGCGGTAAGGCTGACGGCTCTATCCCCGGCGATAAAGATGCGCGAAAACTCGCACGCTTTCTCACCGTCACACACCAGGGCTTGCAGGTTATGGCTCGCTCGAAGGCAAACATCGACCGGCTTGACGATGCGCTTGGAGTAATGCTGCAGGCATTGCAATAAACGGTTCCCACCCCAGGTGGGATTTATTTGGACCATTTTGGACCGTATGGTCCGTTATTGAAAAGGATGATGAGCATGACCGCAAATTCGCTTGATCAACTGCTTTCGCCGGTGCAGGTTGGCGCATACAAGCTGCGCAACCGGATGGTGATGGCGCCGCTGACGCGCAGCCGTGCCGGTACTGGCGACGCGCCGACACCGCTGATCGCGCAGTACTACCAGCAGCGCGCAAGTGCCGGCCTGATCATCACCGAGGCTTCCCAGATTTCGCCGCAGGGTAAGGGCTATCCGCGCACGCCGGGCATACACTCCGCCGCGCAGATCGCGGGCTGGAGGCAGGTGACCGATGCAGTGCACGCAGAAGGCGGTCGCATCTTCCTGCAGATCTGGCACGTTGGCCGACTGTCTCACCCTTCGGTGCAACCGAATGAAGCGTTGCCGGTCGCGCCGTCCGCGCTTCGGGCCGAAGGCGAAATCTTCACGGCCGAAGGGCTTATGTCGCTCGTGACACCGCGTGCACTTGAGCTGGAGGAAATCGCCGGTGTCGTGGCCGACTTCCGCAAAGCGGCGGAAAACGCGAAGCTTGCTGGCTTCGACGGCGTCGAGATTCACGCAGCGAACGGTTACCTGATTGACCAGTTCCTGCGCGACGGTACAAACGTGCGTACGGACGCCTATGGTGGCTCGATTCAAAATTGCGCGCGCTTCCTGAAGGAAGTCGTGGAAGCCGTCGTGCCGGTGTTTGGCGCCGACCGAGTAGGCGTTCGTCTGTCGCCTATCTTCAACGGCTTCTCGATGAGCGACAGCGATCCTGCAGCGACGTTCGGGTACGCCGCAGAACTGCTTGGTCAGTATGGGCTCGCTTACCTGCACGTGATGCAACTCGGCGAAGGGGAGTTCGACTTTAAGGCCCTGCGGCAGCGCTTTAACGGCACATACATTGCGAATGGTGGATACGATGCCGCACGGGCTGAATCGGCAATCGATGCGGGGGATACGGACCTCGTTTCGTTCGGCACTCTCTTCCTCGCTAATCCGGATCTTGTGAATCGCTTCCGCGCCGGATCGCCCCTCAACGAGGCAGACCGAACGACTTTTTATCAAGGGGAGGAACGGGGCTTCACCGACTACCCCGCGATAAACGCTGCCTGATAGACAGCGCGTCGAAAGCAAAAACGCCATCCGCGGTTGAATGGTCGGGTCGGGTGGCCGACCACGCTAGTCGCGAAACCATGCAAATGAGGATAGAGAACATGTCACGCACGATTCTCGTCACCGGCGCAACGAGCGCCATTTCGGCCGAAGTTATCAAAGGGCTTGTAGCCGCGAATGCAAAAGTTCGCGCGCTGGTACGTAATCCGGAAAAGGGTGATTCGCTCGCGCGATCCGGCATCGACATCGTCGTGGGCGACCTTGAAAAGCCGCAAACGCTGGACGCGGTGTTCGCTGGTGTGGACACCGCGTTCATGCTGACGCCGCCGGGTCCGCGAGCGCCTGAGCAAGGGTCGAACGCGCTGTGGGCAGCGCGCCAGGCTGGTGTACGGCGCATTGTCCGTTTGTCAGCCTTCGGCGCGGCACACAACGCGCCTACGATCAATGGACGTCTGCACGCGCTGTCCGACGCCGAGCTCATTGCCTCCGGTTTGAGTTATACGATTCTGAAGCCGCACTTCTTCATGCAAAACCTGTTGATGGCGGCGAGGAGCGTGGCGGAGCAGGGCATCTTGCCGCTTCCCATGGGAAACGGGCGTATGGGGATGATCGATACGCGTGACATTGCCAGCTTTGCTGCGCGGGTGCTTATGTCCGACGGCCATGCAAACGTCAGCTATACGTTGACTGGGCCCGCGTCAATTTCGATGGATGAGACGGCGTGCGCGCTTGCCAGTGTGCTAGCAAAGCCGGTTCGCTATCAGGACGTGCCACTTGACGCGGCGCTCCGGAACATGGCGGAAATGGGTTTTGACGACTTCACGCTTAACGTTCTGCACGATTATTTTGTGGCCTACAGCGGGAACTGGGGTGACGTCGTGACAGACGATATTTTGAGGGTAACAGGCGCACCCGCGCGCACCGTCGCAGAATTCGCACGAGACTTTGCCGACGCGTTTGGCGGAGTACGGGTGGGTTGATAGCCGGTCGATTGATGTGTGCCGAACAGAGTTCAAAGCGACGCTTGCCTTTGAGCGGGTAATCCGTCGCGCATGGATGCACGATCGGACGCTCCCATTTCGCTCTTCTCGCCAGAACGCCGTGTCGGATCGTTATGGCTGACCGACCCGCAGAACAGAATCGAAGTGAAGAAAATGTCCTCAATTATTGACAGTGCTGATGCCGAACCGAGTCACTTTCTCTACTTCGCCAGCGTAGTGCGCAACGGAAGCTTTACCCGCGCTGCAGAAGAGATTGGAGTAAGCAAGTCGACGTTGAGCCGGGTTGTAGCGAGCATGGAAGCGCAGTCCGGCGTGGCATTGCTCGAAAGGACGACCCGGCGGATAAAGGCGACAACCGCTGGGCTCCAGGTGTTCGAATGCTGTATGCAAGTTCATTCTGCAGTACGAAGAGCGCAGGGTGTGCTCGATATGCTGAGCATCCGATGTCCCGACGAGTCTGTCGCTCGCGCGCCTGGCCGTCGTTGATCAACTTCTCTGCCTGGTACCGATAGACACCGACCTGGAAACAAGCGGACTTTTTGTCTTCGGAAACATCAGCGCGGCACGCTCTTTGCACCAGCTTGGGAATCGGTTCGAAGATTAATCTGCTCAAAATGGGAATACGTCATGGGTGCGGAGAAAGAAAGAGCTGTAATTGTCGCCGGCGGGGCAGGTGCCGTGGGTGAAGGCATTGTGAGAGCATTCAGAAAGGCGGGTTACGCTGTTGTGGTCCCGTCGCGAAGCGCGAAGCGTCTGGAAGCGCTGCACGCGGCAGTTGGGGATGGGCTTGATCTTGTCGAGACGGACTTGTCTAATCCTGCCGCTGCGAGGGAATTTGCCACCAATGCTGCCGCGCGGCACGGCGGAATCGAAGTGGTCGTTGCAGCGCTTGGAGGCTGGTCGCACACCGGCCGTTTGCTCGACGCCTCAGCTGAAGTCTGGAACCGGGTCTTGGAAGACGGTCTGACGAGTCACATGCGTACAGCGCAGGCGTTGGCGCCTCTTGTGGCCACAACTCGTGGTGTATATCTATTGATCAATGGCGGCGCCGCAGATCAACCGGTGCCTGACTACGGGCCGGTGTCCATTACCGCAGCTGCACAGGCCATGCTTATGCGCGTTCTGGATCAGGAGCTCGCGACGTCGGGTGCGAGGTCACTGACCCTGCTCGTCGACAGTATTGTCGCGACGCGCTCGAGGGAGCATCCGAAGGCGCAGTGGATTACAGCTGATGAAGTGGGAAGACTTGCCGTTATGTTGGCCTCACCAGAGGCCGCTCCGTTCGCGGGACAGGTGGTGCGTGCACGTCAGCTGCGCCGGAAGGCACTCTGAGACACAGTCGGGCAACTTGACTGGCAGAGATTGCATATCATGTTTGAAGGCCTCTGCGAACTCATTGACTTCCTCAGGCACCACTGGAACACAATGCACCGCAGAAATCTAGCGCAAACCCGCACAAGCCGAACGACTGGAGACGTGTCGCGCGACGCTTTTCACTTTGGGCGCGAACGAAGTTTGTGAGTACTGCCGCGTTCGGTCGAGGGCGGCGGACGTCCGGAGCGGGCGACCGGTGCCGCACTGCCAGATCAGAACACGGACCCACCGCACAGGAGTGCGAATGTTTCGCGCTACCATTCGTTGCTTGGTCGCCATGGAAACGCTGTTCCCAGGTGAGTGCGACTTCAAAGGGTGGGACCTACCCGGCGGCCCGAGCTGCAGCAGCGCAAAGTGCTCGGGCACCATGTTAGCCAGGTTGGTAGGGATCGGTTATTTTCGCTTCTGAACTGGACTGTCACGGTTCATCCCGAGTTGCCAAACGGCCGCCCTCAGCATCCAGACTTTCTTGTGCATACACCCCCAAGGTGGCGCGGTCCCGACGGCCCTTGCCCTGCTCAATGCGCAGCGTCATACGGTGGCTGTCGACGTCGCCGAACCTTCCGGGCCACCACTTCGCTTGCGCGCAATCCTGCGCCGTAGGCGACTGACAGGGCGGTCTGGTGCTTGAGCTTGCCGGCCGCCTCGGTGAGGCGACGCACTTCATCGGGACTGGGTGCGACGTGCAGTATGCGGGGGCACGGACACAGGGTGCATCCTGACCATCAGGTCGGGCCGGTCAAGCGTAACCCCGAAGAAGAAACTTTAGGCCGGTGATGGCGTGGTTCGGTGGCACGGGCGATGTGCCGTGATCGACGAGATGCGGCTGGTGGCGCCGCAGGTCCTCGAGGGCGGCCGTGTCAGGGGAGCGCCCGAGAAACCGGGCAAATTCGCGCACGATGTACAGATAACCGATTGGGTTATTGCCAATGATGCCCGCGAGGCTCACCATCAGGAACTGGTCGTCATCCGACTTGGCTGTGTTATGGAGCGGGCAGGAGGGGACGGTAATAAGGTCGATCCTATAGTTTCTTCCCTGCATATCGTTCGCCTCCGGAAATAGCGCACGCGGAGGGACATGCTCCGTCGTTGTGCCCTCGGCTTCGCACATATAACAGCGGGTAAATTGCATTCAGACCGTCCAGTTTTTTGAGAAACGAGTGGACACACGGATGCAGAGACTCGAGCAGGGAGATCCGTCCAACCTTCATGTCCTTTATGGTCGTAGGTGATTTCCATGCGTGATCGCCGGCTTGCCTCACGCAGCCGTCCTTCATCACATGTCGGCCAGCATCGGATATCGTTTGGCGCCTTCTTTGGTCGCATCCGCCATGTCACCTTTGCTTCGGTGCAACAGGAAACAAGCACAGGACCCTGATGACCGTTTTGCCGGGATATTTAGCGTTCTCAGCGGGCAGGGCGGTGTGGCGGCATGCGGCGCGGCGCAGACCCCTCGCGTGATCAGGTTTGCGGACGCGAAACTCTGGCTCGACGGGCTGACGGGGATTTTTCACGGGCCTTCAATTGCCCTTGTAACAACGCAACCTGCTGAGCCAGACCATCGCGTTCGTGCTGCAGGCCACGGGCTTCCTGCGTGACGCGATCGTGCAGCTTCTCATGCCGCTCGGCAACGCGCCTTTGTTCGGCGGCGTCCGCCGATATCCGCTCGACGTCGCCGATAAGCTGCTCATTGCGCTTACGGACCTCGGAGAGCGCAGCCTCCGCCCGGCGTTGCGCGTCACGTGCCTCTTCGGTCTGCAGCATGACGCGTTTCTGGACACCTTCGAGCCGCGCCGTCGCACGGTCGACCTCTGCACGCAAGGCCGCTTCATGTTCGGCGTGGGTCGCTCGCAACGTTTCGACTTCACGAAGATGGGCTGATCGCACGTCGCGCAGCGCCTGTTCCGATTGCGCGCGGACAGCGTCCCTTTCGGTCGTGGCTGCTTCGGCCAGCCGGAGCGCGGCGTCACGCCCGCCCTGGACCTGCGCGAGTTCCGCAAGCACTGCGGCAAGTCGTGCCTGCTGGTCGTCAAGCTGGCCGCGAACGCTGCGAAGTTCGCCCTGAAGTTCCGCATGGGCGGTCTCCAGTGTCCCGGCGCGTGTGATGGCGGCGGCCGCTTCTGCTTCGAGCTCGTCGCCACGTTGCGCAAAGACCCGTTCACCTTGTTCGACCGCAAGCGCCCATACCGACAGCATCGCATCGGCGACCGCCGGCGGCAGCGCTGCGGCGAGTGCGTCATTGCGCGTCTGCTCGTCCTTCCACAGTTTCAGTTCGTCATTGATGGTGGTGCGGCTGCCCTGGCGGATTTCCGCGTAGATCAGGTCAACGGTGAGTTCATGCGCAGGCCGGCCCGAGGCGACCAGTTGCGCGGCGGCTTCCCGGGTGCGGATACGGGTGTCACTGATACGGCTCATGGGCGGCCTTTCACGGTAAAAACGGCTGGCAGGAACGGCATTTGAACGCAGATTATGACTGTATATTATCGTATAACGTTATAAACGTAACGCCTGCTGTTCGAAATTTGTGATAACGCCCATAATCGCAAGTATTTGTGCTGTATGCTGCCAAAAGCCCAATTCAAAACGCGTCACACCATGAATCTGCCCGCTGCAGCCCCAGAATCACCAGAACCGATCTTTTCCCTTGTGCTGCCGGCCGCTCTCGACGGGCACAACGGTATCAACCGCGCACGCGGCGGGCACCGGCAGATCGCCGCGGACAGCGACGTCGAGGCCGTGCGCCTGTGGCTCGCGGAATATGCCGGCTCGCCGCACACGCTGCGCAGCTACCGCAAGGAAGCGGTACGGCTGCTGCTGTGGGCCACCCAGGCGCTGGGCAAGCCGCTCTCGAGCCTCACGCGCGAGGACTTCCTGCTGTACGAGCGGTTTCTCGCGGCACCGACCGGCGACTGGGCCGATCCGGTACGGCCGCGGCGGGGCGGCACGCGGCGACTGTTCGACGGGCCCCTGTCCGAGCGCAGCCGGCATCAGGCGCTCGGCATCGTGTCGGGCCTGCTGTCGTATCTGGTCAGTGCCGGCTACCTGGCCGGCAATCCGCTCGCGCTGCGCCGCCGGACCGGCGCGGCAGCGCGGCGCACACGACGGGTCGAGCGTTACCTGGATCACGCCCTGTGGGATCACGTACTCGCCAGCGTCGAGCAGTGGCCGCGGGAGACCGCGCGCGATACGCAGCACTACGAGCGCAGCCGCTGGCTGGTCCGGCTGCTGTACGGCACCGGACTGCGCGTCTCGGAAGCGGCGCATGCCAAGGCGGCCGACTTTTATCAGCGGCGGGGCAACTGGTGGCTCCACGTGGTGGGGAAGGGCGGCACCGAAGGGGAGGTGCCGGTGAGCGCTGCGCTGATGGCGGATCTCGCACGATACCGCGTTTTTCATGGGCTGGCACCGACGCCGTCGGGAAATGAGAAGGCGGCCGCGGTGATGAGCGTCGCGGGCGATCCGCACAGACACCTGACGCCAGCCGCGGTCTATCTGATCGTCAAGGAAGTGTTTCGACGCGCCGCCGATATGCTCGAAACGGGCGACGTGGCCGGCGCTGAAACGCTGCGACGCGCGTCAACACACTGGCTCCGCCATAGCGCTGCGACACATCAAGCCGATGCAGGCACGGACCTGCGCTTCATCCAGAAGAACATGCGTCATGCGTCGATCCAGACAACCGGCATCTATCTGCACGCTGAAGATGACCAGCGGCACGCCGATACCGTGCGCGAACTCGAGCAGAACTGATCCCTGCAACACATAAACATAATGTGAGAGAATCGCTTCGCTATTTAAAACCACAAGAAATCGGGTGCAATATGGCGGACGAGAGCGCCAATCTCTGTTTCGACAAGTCCGGGGCGAAAGCCGACGATGTTCCGCAATCTCATGCAAATTGCATATTCAAAGAGATGCCACAGCGTCGGCTGCATTCAACGTGTGTGACCAGCGCGAATACTTGCCCCCGCCTAACATCCCCCGCAACGGACGTGGCAACCCGGCTGTCATCACGGGCACCCCGTTTTATGTCGAGGCCTGGACCTGGTCTGCTGCGCTTTCACCAGAAGGTGGACGGCCGTAGTGTGCCGAGCAGTTGCACGTAGTCCGAGCGCGGTGAGCAGGAGCAAACACACGATGAGGCAGACGAGCGTTAGTGCTTTCAACGCCGGGCCGTCAATGCTCGGATACATCTATCAGGTTCGGCAGGAAAAGCCGGACTGCGGACTTCGTTGTCAAAATCGAAGCACTCGACGACGTGAGTTTTCACGCCGACGGTGATCCTGTTGCGGTGTTGCAGACGAAAACATGCACTCAATACCGCCGCGAGCCTTGGTGACCTGAGCGCCGAGCTCTGGAAGACATTGCGCGTCTGGCTGGTCGGTTCTTCGTCCGGCGAGATCCCGGTATCCTTCCTGAGGAACGTTTTTCTATTGTTTGCTCTGGTTATTCCTTCCTGAGTTCGTTGCGGACAGATATGCGATTGGAATAACGGGTGGATTTCTTGGGTTTTGAGCCGCTGCGCGGCTTGCTTACCAAAGGAGCAAGTGCCTGAATGTAAGCGCACTTCCGATCGCTAGGCGTTGTTTTGCGGAAGGTCGGTTCTGGGGCGTCGTATGCGCTACCGTTGATTTGATGGTCCGGTCGAGTTCGTAGGGGCGACGAATCGCGCTCGCTTAAATTCCGGCCAAGGAATTGGCGGGGTTCGTTTTTTGGGGGGCTCAATGGAACCGGTTGAACCAGAATTCATCTGGCGTACAGAGATTCACCGCGGCTAGTTATCTTGATCGTGCGACGAAGGGAGACGGAATCTCCGACGCTGTTGCAATATGCCGCGCTCGCTGACCAATAGGGGTGCGTCAGCAATCTATGTCATCGAGTGCTACGCATCAGTTTCTGGGTGCTGGAGGCGATTGGCTAAAATCGAGGAATACTTGTGAAGATCACCGACGAATGGATCCGTGCCAACGCCACCCGCAATGGCGGATATACGAAGAAGCAACTTGAGTTGCTCGACGTTAACTGGCCACCCATCGTCGGATGGAAAGGGGAGATCTCAGGTCGGGAAATCGATGATGCCCTCGCCGACCAGTTTGAAGCAATTGCTCGCGCCACCTTCAACGACGGGCGATAGCAGCAACGTTTGCGGCGGCGGACTATCTCGACTTTCGCCCGGCCTTTCGGTAACCGACGCGTGAGTTCGAGTTACCTTGCAGGCCCACAAACGGCCCGTCTGGCGTCTATTGGCACGATGTACGGACCAATCGGCACGCGTATCGTGCCCGGCGCCATCGGCGCAAGCTCGTTAAAAAGCACATCGCTTGCAGTCGAGTTAGTTGCGTTGCGCGAATGAGTGTCTTCTTGGGATAGAACGCTGCATCGGGACAATAGCTGGATTTTTGCTGAGAACGGGCTTGTATTCCATACGAGCCTGTCCGCACGGGGAAGGGCGATGGCATTGTTGGACGAAATACTGAAGTGGTCGCAAAGTGAACTGAAACTCTGGCAGCAAGATGCTGTGCGTCGCTTATTTACTGCTCCCAAGACCGGCCTGACCGATGCCGACTACGCGGAGCTCTACGACCTCCTGCTCGTAGAGCATAAGTTGCCGAATGCAGGCGATCTGGCGGCGATTCCATTGTCGGCAGCAAACCTTCCCGCAGCCCAAGCAGCCGTCTCGCCCGTCGCATTGAAGGCCATGCGGGATACAAAATATCTCAACCGATTGGCTGCCGGACAGGTGCTTACATTCGCAGCTTCGGGTTTGACCGTGATATTCGGCGGCAACGGGAGCGGGAAGTCCGGCTACGCTCGCGCCCTCAAACGCGCATGTCGCGCGCGCGATCAGGTTGAACAGGTGCATCCAGACACATCAGACCCTCTTGCATCAAAACATATTCCTGAGGCGACGTTCGATGTACTCGACAACGGCGTAGAGGAGGCTCTTATTTGGAGGCGGGGAGAAGAGTCTCCGGAGAAGCTGGCCAGCATTGCGGTTTTCGACTCTCACTGTGCGCGGGTCTATCTGACCGCGGAACAGGAAGCCGCAATATCCCCGTATGGATTGAGCGTTGTTGAGGAACTGGGAAGCAAGGTCCTGCCTCACTTGAAGCGACGATTGGACCACGAGCGCAACTCGATCGACATCGACAAGTCGCCATATAAAAACCTGCTCGGTGACACTGAAGTTGGCCAGTTGATAGCGAATCTCAGCTATAGAACTGACGTCGCAGCTATCGAGAAGCTAGGAACATTGGAGCAGGTGCAGCTTGACCGATACGCTGAATTGGACAAGCTGCTGAAGGAAGCCGATCCCAAGACCACCGCGAACAACCTTTCGAACCAAGCCAAGCGTTTCGGTGAGGTAACACAACGGCTGGACAGAGCGCACGCCTGGGTAAAAGGCGAGTCTGTTAAGCGTCTGCAAACATTGGCTGCAACCGCAATCAACGCGGCCAAGGCTGAGCAGCTTGCAGCCGAGGGATTTCGAGCAGGTGAGGCCTTGCTTCCTGGCACTGGTGAGCCGATCTGGAAAGAGTTGTTTGAGGCTGCGCGCCGCTACTCGGAGCAGGCTGCATACATGAATCATGCATTTCCACACACGGAAGATGCGGTATGTTTGTGTACCGGCTCCGGTTGTTTGGACACGCTTTTGCAGTTCAGGCGGCCAGTTTCATCAGCCTTTCCTGACGGGCTTCGAGGGGTGATTTGAAGCCCAGCTTTTCAAGACGCCAGTCGCGATTGTATCGATCCTTGAATGCGATGGCGGCAGCACGAACTTCCTCCAGGTTTTTGAAGATGCGCCCATGAATCGCCTGTTCCTTCATTGTCCGGTTGAACCGCTCGGCGACGCCGTTGGTCTGCGGTTCGGCGACAAAGGCGTAGCTGGGCGCGATGCCCCAGAACCGGATCTGGTCGCGGAAGTCGTCCGAGGTGTATTGCGAACCGTGATCCATGCGCAGCGACAACCCGCGCCCCGAGTCGGCGACTACCGAGCCAAACTCGGCCAGCAGCCCCTGGGAGATCGGCTCGAGGGCAGCGAAGCGGTCACCGATTTTCGCCGCATGGATGCCGGTGCACAGGCCATCGCAGTGATCAACGGCCGAGAAGATCCACACCATGCCGTCGTCCACGGTCGCGACGCGCACGCCATCGGTACCCCACATCTCATTGGGGCAGTCGGTCGTGATCCGGCCGTCGTGAAGGTTGGGTTCGCCTTTTGGCCGCCGGTGCGGCGAGAGCAGACTGTGCTCACGCATCAATCGCAACACACGGGTTCTGGAGACCCGGATGCCTCGCAAGATGCGCAGCCGTGCCCAGACCTTGCGATGACCTTCGCCGGTGAATGGCGACGCTGCCAGATCGTCGCGAATAGCCTTCAGCAGTTCGGTATCGGGCATCTTCGGCTTGGGGCCGCGACGCCCCGGGATGATCGGCACCACGTTAGCTGCCGCTCTCGCACGCACCGCGTAGATCGTCGAGCGCGGGAACTGGAGCACCTGGCAGACCCGCTGCAATCCAAAGGACTTGCCTGCACTGACGGAGATCGTGTGGCTCATGTCGACGATCTCCGGACGCTCAAAGGGCGACGGGCCTGCAACTCACGCTCCTTGCGCAGGATCTCGACTTCCATGGACAACTCGCCGACCCGTCGCACGGCGTCGTTCAGCCGCGCTTGCAGTGGATCGGTGGTGCGTGCCTTGAGGCCGGCCTCCATGCCGGCCAGCGCCAGTTCACGCCATTGCTCGAGCTCGGCGATCGTCACACCGACTTCGCGGGACACGGCGTCAACGGGTTCGCCGCGCAGCAGCCGAAGCACCACGCTACGCTTGCGGCCGGTCGACCAGCGTTTGACTTCGGCCGCGCCAGAGGCGCTTTCAGTCGCGCTACGCGCTCCTTCCTGCGCATCTGGCGCAATCGCCTTCGAATCAGCTTTCTTCAACATCAACCACTCCAGTTTGGATCACACGTTTTACCCCAAATCTGTGTCCAAAAAAAACGGAGGCGCCGCAATGCGGTATGTTTGTTGTGTCAACAGCCACTTGAAGATGGTGCCGGGCGAATGCTCCGGTTCGAGCAGTTCGTCAAGGCCGACGCCGCGAACACGGCACAGAAGGCGCGTGAGGCATTGACCGTGGGGACCGCGAAGATTACCGGCGCGGTGCTGTCTCAGGAATTGCCCCTCTCGCTGAGTGACGAGCTCGAGACTCTGGAACGGGGGCTGCCCGCGTTGATTCTCGAGTTTGAGGCGGGAATCGAGACCCGCCGTTCAGCAATGTTGATGTTTGCCGAAAGTGGGGTTTGGGACGGGCTCCCAGATCTGCCGCAGGACCCACGGCCGAAACTTGAGGCCATCGCGA
Organism: Paraburkholderia sp. BL10I2N1; assembly: GCF_004361815.1. NCBI lineage: Bacteria > Pseudomonadati > Pseudomonadota > Betaproteobacteria > Burkholderiales > Burkholderiaceae > Paraburkholderia > Paraburkholderia sp. BL10I2N1. The sequence goes on from NZ_SNWA01000001.1 coordinate 3,650,056, forward strand.
GCAGGCTTACTCAAAGAGCCAGCGGTCTCAACAATGCGGCGGATGCCGCCGCTCGCCAGAAGCTCGAAAAGGAGCGAAACGAGTTACTGGCTCGTACGCATCTCGCACCAGTAAGAGGCGCGGTGGCAGCGCTGGCGAACCGAATGAAACTCCACAAACAGCTCGAAAGCTGCGAAGTAGATCTGAGGACGAACCGGATAACAGCCAAGTCAAAGGAGTTTGCGACCATCGGCGTGAACCAGGCGCTTGCCACAGCGCTCGATGATGAGTTTGCGCGGCTGGGTATCGGGCACATCAAGACGAAGCTGATTCCGCGGGGCGATCGGAGCAAAAACAAGTATCGGCTGGGCCTCAACCTGCCTGGAACGTACAACCTTGACGAGATCCTTTCGGAGGGGGGGCAGCGGTCAATTTCACTTGGCTGCTTCTTGGCCGAATTGCGTCAATTTAACCACAAGGGGGCGATAGTATTTGACGATCCGGTGAGTTCCCTTGACCACTGGCGTCGGCAGTACGTTGCGCAGCGTTTGGCCCAGGAGGGTCGCGACAGGCAGGTGATTGTGTTCACCCATGAAACCGTGTTTTTGGCTCTTTTGGAGGATGCCGTTCAGGATGCGCAAGTCGGGCTCCATATCCAAAATCTCGAGTGGCAAAACGGCCGTCCAGGAGTTATTGTCCCTGGGCTGCCATGGGACCATCAGCCGTACGCTCAGCGAATTGACGCTATCGAGCGTACTCAGCGCTTACTTGTGAAAGACTGGCCGGCTTATCCGAATGCAGAACAGACGGAGTTAATCCGCCGCCAGTACAGCTTACTGCGCTCAACGATTGAGCGTGTTATCCAGGACGTGGTGCTCGGAGGCGTCGTTAGGCGGCACCATGAATACGTCAAAGCCGGGGACTTACGTCGCGTAGTCGGTTTTCCTCTAGTCGAGCAGCAAGAGTATGACCGCCTGGTAAGCCGGTGCAATAAAATGACTGAGGCACACGACCCGTCATCGGGGCAATACCTTGCGCCTCCCTCTGCTGCAGAATTGGGAGCTGATTTGGTAGCGTTAAAGGCAATCATCAAAATTACCAAGGCGCGGCAGAACGCGAATTAACCTTGAGGGAAGCGCAAAGATCGGCGTGTCAGCGCTGGAAAAAGTCCGTTCGGCCTATCGGAAAATTATAAGAGAGCATGAGCACACCATCGGACAGTGACATTGTCAGTCAGTTCATCGCGAGGTATCGCCGTGAATTCGACTTCTTCGAGCATGCGGGACGCATTGTTGCGCAGCAACTTGAGGCGCAGCTGGAGGCTTCTGGCATCCGTGCAATGGTGACATCAAGAGCAAAAAACCCCAAGCGCCTTGAGTCGAAAGTTCGTCAACGGAACGAGGAAAAGCACTATGCAACGGTTGACGACATCTACAACGACATTGTTGACCTTGCCGGTGTCAGAGTCGCGTTGTATTTTCCCGCTGAACGCGTTGAGGTGGACAAGATAATTCAGGAACGGTACGCCTTGGGTGAGCAGCCGAAGATTTTCGAAGGGACGTCGAACACGAACCCTAGCTATAGAAAGCGCTTCTCGGGCTATTGGGCCACCCACTATCGGCTTCAGATTCGCGAGTCGACCCTTCCTGACACAGACAAACGCTTCGCTGAAGCTCGAGTTGAGGTACAGGTAGCATCAGTATTGATGCATGCGTGGTCAGAAGTCGAGCACGATCTTGTGTACAAACCGCTCCAAGGCAGTCTGTCTGAGGACGAATTGGCGATACTGGACGAGCTAAATGGGATGGTTCTGGCCGGCGAAATTGCGCTCGAGCGTCTTCAACGGGCCGCGGAGATCCGACTTTCTGCGCAGGGTGCGAAGTTCGAAAATCACTATGACCTCGCATCGTTTCTCGTGAAGTACGGTCGCTCAAAATTTGGCGACCTAGCGGGAGAGCCAGTTATAGGCGACGTAGAGCTACTCTACAGATTTTTGGTAATGCTGGGGATCTCGACAGCGGAGCAGTTGCGTCCATATCTTGAGGGCCTGGTCCCCGACACCGAACGACGCCCGATTGCAGAGCAGATTACTGATCAAATTCTTGAGGCAAACTCGGATCGGTACAGTGCATATGCAATGGCACGTGGGCAAGACGAAACACTAGATTCTGGCGTGACTGTGAACGCCATGGTTCTACGGCCGGCGGCACAAGACCCTAAGCATCATGCTATCGGCTATTTTCTTTCACAGTGGATCGAGTTTGAGCAGTTCATCCGGGAGCTTGCCGTAATTCGGAACTTAGGAAGCGATGGAAAATCACTGGCAATGGCACCGAAGCTCAGGAAGTTCGAGGACGTGTTTAGCTCAAAACAGTTGACCGATATCGAGCAGATTCGTCGAGTTCGAAATTATCTCGTGCATGGCATTGAGAACCCGGAGCCTGAGTTTGTCGAAAGCCTTGGCCGTGAGCTTCATCAGATGTTGCATTCCTTATTGACTAGCGAGCTACCCGACGTGCGCGAAGCTGCGCGCAGGGCGCTAGGGGGTGAGGATGATGCCCGTGCTCTCTTGTAAGTACAATACCGACCGGACACCTACCCCTTCATGGTCTTTACGAACGACACAGCGTGAAACTGACGACGGGCAGGGCCGCAAACGGCTCTCCCCGGTAGTCGTGCCTCGGCTCGGCTGACCGCGGATACGGACGAATGTTGACGAACGTGAGATGCGACCGGGCGGTCGCAATTGCCTCTGGAGCAAAATCAGCCGGTGCGCATTGACGGCCGTTTGGTCGCAGGGGGATATACATACCAACGGCCGTCATCGTGCCTGAAGAACATAATTTCGAGCGGCACAGTCCCAGTCAGTCTGGAGGACCTCGCGAAGACGCAACGCGCTTCTCCCGAAGCCGTATTGCTCAAACGCGACCGCGTTAGATGTACCGGTGATGCCGGAGTTGGCGCAAGCCACTTGTCGATCAGGTTGCGCAAGGATTTCTCGCTGAGGCTCATCGCGAACTCCATGGATACATCAAAGCATTCACAGGCGCGGCTACCAACGTCGACCGTCCTCGACTGTGTCTTATCCAACGTGGGACGCGGTTGGCTGCGTCACCAACGTGCGCGACGGAGAAATGCCTGGCCGATGGAAGGTCGGCGTCAGGCAATCTCTAATATTGGTCGCATGACTGATTTATACAGTCATGCGACCAATAAATCAAGATTCTCAGCGACCGGGAAACTACGGATTTGTCTATGTATTTGGCAGAATTTTGGTAGTTGCAGATCGCGAACCGGTCGATTGTCTGGTAATTATTGGTCGTTTGACGTATTATCTGGGCGCGGAGCAGTGATGGATCTCCTGTTGAGGGCGGTATTCAACCGTGGTACGCCGTGGTCGTGCCTCATCAAGGCAGTCGTCGCTCGGCAGTGCAGCTACGTCGACGGCCATACCCCGACAACTGGCAATCAGCTAGGAGTGTTCATAAGTGAAACAGGTCGCGATCAACTTGGCTGGCAGGAAAGAGGAACCCGACGAGCCGAAGCGCCGCGGTAACAGGACAACGCGAACTCCGGAAATCCTCGAGGCGGCGATCGATGTGCTCGCAAAGTACGGTAATGTCGGGTTTGCTCTCCGGCGCGTTGCCAGCGAGGTAGGTATTCACCTGGCTACGTTGCAGCACTACTTCCCGAGCAGGGAAGACTTGTTGCGTGCGGCGATGGAAGAGGTGGCGGCGCGATACCTGGCGCTGTATCAAAGTTTGGTCAAGGACGATGAACGGTCACCAGAGGTTCGGCTCGACGCTATCGTGGACGTCGCCTTTGATGAGTTGACCAAACCCGGTACCCACATTGCGCCGTTTTGTCTCGAAGGATGGAGCATGGGAGAGCGTGAAGAGTTTGCCCGGAGCCTGGTGGCCAGGTTTAACCGCCAGTTTCAGGAGACATTTGCGAGCCTGGTAGGGAAGATCAACCCGTCGCTTACGCCTCAAGAATGCGCGCTCCGCGGTCGTCTGCTTTATTCGCATATGGCGGGACTAATTGTCCTCGTTCGCCCCGTACGCGGGGGCTCGGCCGACGTTGAAGCACTTCGTGCAGCGACAAAGGTCGTATGGAGAGCGCTCAGCGCCGCCCCGCAGTAGGGTGAAATGCTCCTGACGCTGATTGCCAGACTTTCCATAGAACTGCGCCTGATTCGAGAGACAGATCTACACCTGTCGGCCCAGCTGACATCGCCTGCTTCACTCAGCTAAGAGTGCTGGCATCCCGACAGGTTACCGATGTGTTTCGCGACGAGCGGACGGGGGAATGCCTGCTGTGAACCGTCTTCAGGGATTCGACAGAACTGCGGGTTATCGATTAAGCAGCATCGGAGTGATGTCGACCAAAGCGGTGTCGCACCTTGCCGCGTGCAGATACGCTAACCCTGGCGATAGGCGGGAGCCCCCATCATCGCGCCAGTGACCCCACCGTCAACATAGAGTTCGGTAGCTTGCACATACGATGACTCACTAGAGCAGAGAAAGAGCACGACCTCTGCGACCCCTTCTGCCTCACCCAGGCGGCCCAGTGGGACGGATCGCGTCGCGAACTCATGGACGGCTGGAATGAGCGCGGCGTCTGCTACAGTTCGCCAGAACGGAGTTCGAATATTACCGGGAGAGACGACATTTACGCGGATCGCTCTTCCAGACAGCTCTGAGGCGATGCATCGGGCCATCCCGATCAGTCCAGCCTTGCTGGCAGCATAGGCTGCCATCCCCGGCATTCCGATCGCATTGCCGATCGAACTATTCAGTACTATGGAAGCATTGTTTCGTAGGTGGGGTAGAAGCGCTTGAACGTAGAAGAAGGGACTTTTCAGGTTCGTCGCGATCAAGTGATCGAACTGTTCTACAGTCGTGCCGCCCACTGGCGTCAAGCTTGCGTCGCCAGCATTCAGAAACACAGCGTCGAAATTGCCTACGTCTCTCACGATGGATGCGAGCCCGGATTCCAGGCCGACGAAGTCAGTAGCATCCAAGCGAAAGGCAAAAGCCGACTCGCCAAGTGCCGCCTTGCTTTCAGAAAGTGTAGCTTCGTTGCGTCCGGTGATAACCACAGTAGCGCCTTCTTCCGATAGCCGTTTGGCCGCAGCGAATCCAATTCCACTATTTCCACCTGTGACCAGCACCGTTTTGCCCGCCATTCGCATGTTATCTTCACCTCATATGAATGAATTTAGCTCAAAAGGAACGCCATGCAGTTGATGGCGTAATGGGACGAAATTTATAACGCTTTTATTACCGAACCGTTGTTGCTTCTGCCCTTTGGAATCGTTCGCCGTCGATTCAGTTCTATCGAACCCGGAGCTAAAGATGATGCAGTCAAGCTCCGTCCGAATACCTTCGGAGCTTAGGCAGCACCTTCGACCGTTAAAACTTGTACGAGATACCGAGGAAAGTCACGATTGGATGAAGCCTGACTTTCGCATGACTGACAATCTCTGTTCCGCCTGCCGTTTTCCCTGTCAGCGTCACATTGGTGTCGGTAGGGATATATGCAACCAGCATGTCCACAGACCAGCGCTTGGATATCTGATAGTCAAGGCCAGCCTGTACCACCGGATTCCATGAACTGGAGGCATGTGCAGTCGCAGTTCCACCGGGACCGAAGGATTGCTCGACAAAATCGGAGTTCGTGACACGCGTGTCAGTGAACCACGTGTAATTAACGCCGACGCCGACGAAGGGCCTGAATCGACTGTCGGGCTGACCAAAGTGGTAACGCAATACCACCTCGGGAGCCCACGTCCGCGTATCGCCCAGAACGCCATAGCTATCCATCACGCCCCGCCCCTCTAGCTGCATTCGACCGGGCCAGCCACCCAAAAACGCAACGCCAATTTGATCGGTAATGTAGTGTTCGAAGATGAAGGCGGGTAAGTCGGCGCTTCGGGCACCAGACCCTGAACCCGGAATCGGCATGTTGACAGGCGTTCCGCCGACGCTTGTTACCGTCAGCGGACCGCTACCGGTTTGTGGCGCCACATGCGCCCAGCCAAGACTGACGACGTTGTCGCCAGCCGCCTGTGCGTGAGCGCTGTCGACAGATCCAGCAATCAGCGTCAAGCCTGACAGGCATGCCGTTGTTGCGTACTTCCACTTCCACATAATTGTCTCCGTTGTCGTTTTTTTCTATACGTTGTGGTCGAACTACAGCTTCCGACAGTTCAGCGAGGCCATATTGGGAGGGGCGGCCTTCGCGGAACCGTGGGACAGTAAGGCCGCCGCAGTGCTCTGCGAGGCGCTCGTGCTAGAACGGGTTGGCGTGGCGACTTGCGGGCCGTTGACCAGGACGTTGCCGCGACGTAACGCCGGGTCGGGCCGGGTTAAACCCCCAACTTTCTGCGCACGAGTGCGCCATAGCTGTCGGGAAACAGACGAGCAATCCATTGCAGGGAGCGCGCGCCATTGCCAACCAGCAGCCGTTTGTCGCCGCGTAGCAGTCCCGCCACAATCTCGCATGCACACTGCTCGGGTGTTGTCGTCATCTGGCGTTTGTTGGCATCCAGTAGACGACGCTCAAAATCCGTCTCGTGTTCGGCTTTCGGAACGTTGCTGATGTTGGTGTTGATGCCACCCGGGTGCACGAGTACGGCTCGCACGCCGGTGCCCTCCAATTCCTGCCACAGTGTTTCTGTTAGTCCTCGAACGCCGAACTTGGAGATTGTGTATGCGGCCGAGCAGGGTGTCGCCACTAGCCCGAAAACACTCGATATATTCACGATGCAGCCTTGGCGCCGGGCCAGCATTTTTGGCAAGAACGCTTTGGTGCCGTAGATCACACCCCACAGGTTGATTCCGATTACCTTCTCGAACTCCTCTATCGTGGCGTGCTCGACTGAGGCCAGCACCGAGGTTCCGGCGTTGTTGGTCACAAAGTCGACGTGCCCGAAGTCACTGGCTACTTCGTCCGCATGTCGAAACATTGCATCGCGACTTGAAACGTCGAGTAAGTAGGAACGTGACGAGGTGCCGACCGGCAAAAGCGCGACGGTTTTCGCTAGACTCTGCTCGCTCACATCTGACAGTGCGAGACGAGCGCCCCTGCGAGCGAGCTCGATAGCCAGCGCACGGCCAATGCCTGACCCCGCACCAGTGATGGCCACGACGAGATTACTGAACATGGCCGTGCACCTCCGCATTGCCACGCATTGCTGCAGCACGACACAACACTTTGACGCAATTTGGCATCCACCTGACGTCTGTCGGTGTAACCAAAGGACGGTTCTTGTCCATTCAATGTCTCCTCTCTGCCATCGTTAACGAAAGGTACGTTAGACCGCCACTATGAATTTCGTTATGCGAATCAATTCAATCGTTAATTGAGTATTGAAAAGGCCGGTCGGAGTATGCCGACCGTCCGAACCTCTACGTCCCCGTGTGCTTGTTAGATTTTGCGCTGCTCGTCCCGCCAGAAAGGCGCGCGCACATCTTTTTTTAGGACCTTGCCGTTGGGGCTTCGGGGAAGGGCATCGACGAACACGACGCGCTTGGGGGTTTTGATTCCACCGAGCTTAGGGCGACAATAGGTAATGATTTCGTCTTCGGTCGCTTGTGCGCCCTGGTTCAACTCGATGACAGCCGTGACTGCTTCGCCCCAGTCGGCGTGCGGAATGCCGATCACAGCGCAGTCCTGCACCGCCGGGTGGGTCCAGATGACCTGCTCGACCTCGCTCGGGTAGACGTTGAACCCGCCGCTGATGATCATGTCCTTCTTGCGGTCGGTAATATGAAGGAAGCCTTCTGAGTCGAGATAGCCGATGTCGCCGGTGTGCAGCCAGCCATCAATGATTGTTTCAGCAGTCTTGTCCGGGGCTCTGTAGTAACCTGCCATCAGCAGATCGCCACGAACGCAGATCTCGCCTGCCTGGCCGGTCGGAAGAATTTTTCCATTATCGTCGAGGATCTCGACCCGCACGAGCGGAGCAGGTCGCCCGGCCGCCGAGAGCCGCGCGTCGTCGGCAATTTCACCGTTGCGGAAGTGGTCTTCGGGACGCATGAATGCAATCGCGGAGGGAGCTTCGGCTTGACCATATCCCTGAAACATTACAGGTCCGAACACTTCGATCGCGTGGCGCAACTTTTCCGTTGACATCGGAGCTGCGCCGTAGATGAAGTATTTCAGCGATGAGAAGTCGCGTTTTTCGATCCCGGGAATTTCGAGAAGTCGATAAATTACCGTGGGCGGCAGATAGAGTTCCGTAACACGGTGTTTCTCGATCAGGTCAAGGAGGTGATGCAGGTCCATTCGATTCATCACCACAATCGTCCCTGCGCGTGCGGTACATGGCAGGGTAAGCGTGCCGGCGGCATGTGTCATCGGAGCGGCGACAAGATTCACGATCGGCTCGTCCGAAGAGTATGGCGCCGCAAACATCTGGTGCAGTGCGCTGACGGACAAGCTTCGGTGAGTGTTCATCGCACCTTTCGGTGCCCCCGTCGTTCCCCCGGTCGGCATCACGCCGGCGAGGGAGCCCTGTTCCGGGACAAAGTCAGGAAGGGAGGCTGGCGCGTTTGCAAGGAACGATTCGAGCGTAACGGCACCCGCTGCAGATGCAGCTTCGACGTTGTCGCCCAGAGAGATCACGGTGTGCAGTTTTTTCAGGTCAGCACGAATTTCATGCACAAGCGGCAGGAACTGCTCGTGACAGAACAGTACTTCGCAGTCAAAGCCGTCCAGCAGCCGCTGGGTCTCCTCTGGCGGATTCGCCGGATTGACCGGGACCCAGGCGAGACCGGCACGCCACAGTCCGAGTACACAACCCCACGCCTCAGGGTCGTTACTTGCCAGCACCGCGCCTTTGGCATCGCGCTCGATACCGCGGCCGAGTAGGGCATTACCGACACGACAGGACAGCTCGCCGATGTGCCTATACGTGAAGGTGCGATCGCCCGCGATGAAGGCGATCTTATCCGGGTTGGCACGCCACCCGCGGTCGAAGAAATCAGTGATAGCCATACAAGTTCCTAATTCACAACCCGATTCGATTGCCGCGATAAAGCAGCGAGTTCAGGTATCCAAATTTCATATTGAGAAGATGATTTTCGCCGTCCTCGATCCGCGCGGCCCGCGCGTCCCGGAAGAGCTTTTCAAGCTGGTACTCGCGGGTCAGACCGTATGCGCCGAAGAGTTGCAAGGCTTCATCGACTACCTCGAAGGCGAGGTCGGTGCAGGTGACTTTGGACCCGCCCGTGAAGTACGGATGCTTGGCCGGCGAAAGCAGCGTGTACTCGGTGGCGCGACGAGCCACGGCACGCATGGTTTCCACCTTTCGAGCCATCGCACCGAGCCGGTATTGGACCATTTGATGGTCGGCGAGAAGCGCGCCGCCCTGGCGCCGCTCGTGGACGTACTCGATTGCAAGCTCAAATGCTGCCCGGGCCATGCCCGTTGCCATCTGACCCATGCCAACGCCTGCTGTAGACCAGGTGCTTGCGTGACCACGCCAATATTCGTCCCCAGACGACACCGCATAGCGCAAGGGCACCTTGACGTTGTCAAAGTAAATTTCGCCTTGGGGCAAAGCCCGTTGTCCCAGCTTTTCGAGCGGCTTGCCTCGGCTTACTCCCGGGAGGTCCAAGGGCACAATGACTTCGATACCGTGTGGGTGACCGTCCCCGTCGAAGAACCCTTTGCCGTAATCGGCAACGATCGTCAAAATCGCAACTTGAGCGACCGACCCATTGGAAACCCACGCGGAGCTTTGCCCGTTGATGACAATGTCACCGCCGGTGACCTTCGCCGTGAGGTTGCCCTTGTTGCCTTGCGGCGCGAGAGGGTGCCGCTCCCCCGGATAGAGCATTGTCCCGTCCGAGCCGCGATCCGGCTGAGTGGCGACCCAACACCCTAGTTTGTTCGCCGTCAACTCGATCAGTTCATGGTTGGCGGCTCGCTTGGCCATCATGTTAGGGAACGCTGCAGCGGCTAGCGACACCGTAAGTCCTACGTCACCCCAACCAAATTCCTCAATGACGATAGCCTGAAGCCGGGCTAGCGTCTCGGGCGGAACGTCCCCGGCGTCGGTGTCGAAACTGATCCCCGATGCGACGGCCGTCTTGACGAAGTCCCAGTATGGCGAGCCGGGCGCAATCGCCTCCTCGGCAGTGAGCTTGTCGATTGCGATCGCCGCCGGGCGCATCACGTCACGTGCAAATCTGTGCATGGCGTGCTGGACGGTTCTTTCTTCGTCGCTGAGCACTTCAAATCCCGTTAGTTCTATATACGGGAGTCCGGGCCGCACTGAAGCCGGTGTATCGCGTTCCGTCTGCTGACTCATTTTCGGCGTCTCCGTTTCGTTTCTTTACGGTGGTTTCTGCTACTTCGCGGCGGCGAGGTGCGCCGGGAGATCGCGTTCGTGCTCGACATCCTGCATTTGAGCCATTCTTTCAAGGCCCTCGCGAACGGCGGGAATATCGACGAGCTTCATGAATGCCGCGTTTTCGCTCGCAAACCCTGCAAACTGTGCCTCGACGGCGGATCCAAAGACGCTTTTGATGACTTCGTCCACCGCGGCGACCGAGCCGGCAGGGCGCTTTGCGACATCATGGGCGAGCGTATTCACATAGGAGTTCAGGTCGTCGCGCGCAAGCGAGCGATTCACAAAGCCGTAGGCTGCGGCTTCGTCACCCGTGAAATCGCGAGACGACAAAATCACCTCGCGGGCGCGAGCGGGACCGATCAGCATCGCAAGCCGGGTAGTACCGCCGCCGGCCGGCAGGATTCCGCCGCTGGCCTCAGGCAAGCAGAATTTGCTTTTTGGCGTGCTGAACCGCATGTCCAACGCGAGAAGAAATTCGAGGCCAGCGCCGCGGCAAATTCCGTCAACCACGCCAATAGTCATTTGAGGCAGGATCTGCCATGCTGTTGCGAGCGCCTGCATCACGTTGATGTCGTCATAGCGGCTGCGCGGTGCAGTCGGATCGTTCGACAGCCGAAGCAGATCGTTCAGATCGAAGTGAGCGACGAAAAATTCGGGGTTGGCACTGCCGAAGACGACGACTGCGGTCTCACGGTCAAAAGCCAGTGATCCTGCGAGATCGAACAACTCGCCGATCATCTGAGCGTTGATGAGATTCAACGGGGGATTGTTGAAGTCGACGAAGAGAGTCCGGCCGTCGCGCCGAATGTTAAGTGTCTGGTAGGTCATAGTCTCCTCCGGGGGTTGGATGCGGACGACTCAGGAGCCGAGAATAGTGATTGCGGCGGCGGCCTCTTCACCGGCGTAGAGCCCGCCGCCGTTTTCTGCAAGTGCAATGCGGGCGCCGGCGACCTGGCGCGCTCCACAATTGCCGCGAAGCTGCTGCACGAGCTCGTAAATCTGCGCGAGGCCCGAGGCACCCATGGGATGTCCCTTGGACTCAAGGCCGCCGGATGGGTTGATGGGCATGCGGCCGCCCAGCTTGGACGCGCCGGACTCCACGAACCGGCCACCGGAACCGATCTCACAAAATCCAAGCAATTCCGATTGCAAGAGTTCGCCGAAGGACGATGCGTCGTGGACTTCCGCTACGGAAATGTCCTGTGGTCCGACGCCCGCTTGTTCATAGGCAGCTTGCGCGGCCAGGCGGGTGACGGAACGGTCCCATGCGGATAACGGACGCACGGTCCCGCTTTGCAGAACGGCCGCAAGGATGCGAACTGGCCGGCTACCGTCGAGACGTTTCAAACCGGCTGCGTTGCAGACGACGACTGCCGAGGCTCCGTCCGTTAGCGGTGCACACATTGGAACGGTGAGCGGGCCCGACACCGGGCGTGCTGCGAGGATTTCCTCTACAGACATCTCGGCGCGGAAGTGCGCGAGCGGGTTGTGTACGGCATGCTCGTGGTTCTTCGAGGCGATCAGAGCCAGTTGTTCCCGAGTCGTACCGAACGCGTTCATATGCGCTCTCGCGAGCGCCGCATAGACGTCCATAAACAGGCTATGAGGCTTCCCGTCATCCGGAAGCGCACCACCGAGTTCCTCGAGCACGGCACGGACGCCTTGCCGATCGTTCACGTCGACACCGCCGTCAAAGACTCCGAGTGCTTTCGTCTTGTCGCCGATGCTGAGCTTTTCGGCGCCAACCGCCAAAACAATGTCGGCGGCTCCAGAGCGCACATGCATGATGGCTTGATGTAATGCCGTGGCCCCCGTCGCACACGCGTTCTCGACATTGACGATCGGGATACGTTCGAAGCCCATCGACCGAAGCGCCATCTGACCGGCCACTACGACTTGACCTTCAAGGACGTCTTGACAGGTATTGCCGAAATATGCGGCTTCGATGGCGGCAGCATTGACGCCGGCATCTGTGAGAGCGTCGATGACCGCAGCCCGCGTCAGTTCCTTGACCGACACGTCCGGCCTAACACCGAATTCGGTCATGCCCACGCCGGCGACCCAAACGGGCATGTGGGTCATGCCACTGTCTCCTCGGTCACGCGAGCCAGGCCGTAGGCTTCCAACGCTCCCATGAGCTCGCGATGTCCCAGCAGTTGTGCCGGGGAGCGGAAGCCGACTCCGCTGAAGGTATTGCCGATCAATCGCATTGCCGCGTAGGCTTGCAACAAGCCGGTGATCTGATAGCCGGAGGTGCCGTGAATGACGGTGCGCGCCGTGACGTTGTTGCCCCGACCGATACACCAGTCAATAGAGCGATGTACCTGCCGGTTTTCTCGGGGAGGGGTGTTCGGCGTCATACTGGCCGCAACACGATCCAGCACGGGGTGCAATTTGTCCTCGGGTAGCCACTGGAACATGACCTTGAACATGCGCTCCGCGGCTCGGACGCGCTGAGGAATGTCGCCCTTGTCGTTGCGCATCGCGACGAACATGCGACAGTTGCGTACCCGTCGATCGTCGCGGAAGAAGACTGGCAATGCGGTGCCGCCCCACTGAAGACCGGGCACGACGTACGCAGTGCCCGGTACGACCATGTCCTGCTGCACGATTCCGTCGTACTTCTTCAGGACGTTGTCTTGCAGATAGTACGAGTCGGTACGAATCACGTCGAACATCGATTGGCTCGACCCAACCGTTGGGATGGCGCTGACGTATTCGCCGAGCTCAAGGGTGTCGATTCCAGGTGTTTCCAACACGATGCGGGCAGCGATGTCGTGCACTGCGTACTGCATCGATACCGCAGTGGAGACAACTAGTCCGGCCGCGGCAAATTTCGGACCCCAGTGGTCCAGCAGTTGAAGATGGTGTTGCTGTTCGCCAGCGGTGTCGAGATAGTGGCAACCGGCACGTAGCGACGCCTCGAGGACAGAGGGGCCATATCGCAGGAAGGGGCCGACCATATTGCAGACGACTTTTCGGCCTTTGAAAAGCGCTACTAGCGATTCGACAGAGCCGTCGACTTCGGCAATCTCGTAGTCGGCAGTCTCGATCCCGGGAACGGAATCCATGACTTCCTTGAGCTTGGCCTTGTTCCGCCCCGCGGCGACAAAGGGAATGCTGTACTCACGCAAGTACTCAGCCACCAGCCGTCCGGTATAACCACTGGCGCCATAGATGACGACAGGACGCAATTCGCTCATCGTCTCCTCCTATTTAATAGTTTGGTTACTGTTGGTGATGACCGACTGTACTGGGTGACCGGCATCCGGCGCTTGCACATGCGTGCATGCGACTTGTCGGTTTGTGCATCGTGGGCCCGGATTGGGGTTTCTGCGCACTTGACGGCGGCCTTACTGATCCACACGATCGCTGGTAGTAGTTATTTGTCAATTCGCCAATGGAAAGGAACCCAATGGCAGCTGTTACCTGGTCGACCCACGGGTTGCCCCACAAGCTCTTGCAGGACGCATTCAGCAGCAAGCTCTCTGATCTGCATGTAAATTGGACGTTATCGATCCCAGAGCCGGACGGATTTGACGCATCTGTGCGGTACCGGAAAGTGGATCGGCTGACAATCGGGGAGTTGCGAAGTGGCCGGATTACGGGCCAACGAGCGGCGTCGGGAGATGCACCGCTACTGGGGGTTCTGATGAACCTCAGTGGACGGCTAGCGTGCCGCTACGAAGATGGGCGCGAGGTCGTACTGCCCCCCAATCATCTGCTGATCTGGGATAGTGAGCTGGGTTTTGACTTTGACGTTGAGGGGTCTCATCGCGAGTTCTATCTGCTTGTGCCCCGCGAGCGAGTTCCCTTGACGGTTGCGAGCGCTGCCACTCATTTGTGCGGCGCGTTACCGGCGGTGCAAGGGTCCGGCCTGTCGGCCATTGCCGGTGAGCATCTCCGGACGATCTCCCAGGAGCTCGACCAACTGTCCGATGGCGCTTTGGCGATTGCCTGTCAGTCCTTTTTCGACTTGCTCGACGCGGCGCTTACCGTCAACACCCATCGTCCATCCTCAAAGGCCATACTGCTAAATGCGATCCGGCAGTACATTGACAAAAATCTGGACGACCCCGAATTGTGCGCTGCGTCAATCGCAAACGCTCATCATATTTCGGTACGGAAACTACATGTTACCTTCGCAGGTACGGGGACAACGGTCAGTCGTTGGATCCGTGATCGTCGGCTGAAAGTCTGCTATCGCGAACTATGTGCGGCTGCCAGTACGAAAACGGTGACGGACGTGGCTTACAAATGGGGATTCAACGACGCAGCCCACTTCAGTCGGACGTTCAAGCAAGCGTTCGGCGTAACCCCAAGAAGTTTGCGGATTGGCAGCACGGTACCGGCCCTGGACGATTACTAAATCCATTGTTCCAGACCTGGGTTGTTTTACTGTGCCGAAGACTGCGTACAAAAGCTCGTCGCTTTGCCGTATGCCCCGCCTGACGGCATCAGGATGCGCAAGAAGCCGGTCGCAGCATGACCTTCTGGTACGGCTTGCTGAAGCTGAAAGGCAGGACGGGCGCTGCTGCGAGGTCCTGCTTTCGTAGGCCAGAGTTAGTGTTCGTCGCGCAGCAGCATGCGCTCCATGAATACGCGCCGCTCGTCCCGCTGCTTATCGGTACCCTGGTTTGAAAGTAGGGATTCGGCCAACTCATAACTGTAAAGGGCGAATGCGCGCTTCCGTGCTTCCGAAATATCGAAGCCGAGTGCACTAAAGCACTGGGCAATATAAGCAAGGCGCTTCCCATCCACCTCATCCACAAATTGACGGGCCATCTCGTCCCGCCTTGCCCATCCCCGTATCGCTAACTCCGTCGCGGCGGCAACCTGCGCTGCTTCGCCGTGAAACGGCAATGCCAGCAGTTGGCGCAGCAGTTCCCGCGCCTTGACGTTGCGTTTCTCAAAACGCTCAATGATTTGCTCTGTGGCGGTATCGCGCCACCACGTCAACAGATGACTCAAGAGATCGTCGCGGTCTTTGAAGTGCCAGTAAAAGCTGCCCCGTGTGACCCCAAGATTTTTCGACAGAACCTCTACACGCACGGCTTCGACACTCTTGTCGACCAGAACTTCTGCGGCTGCACGAATCCAGTCATCCGGCGTGAGTTGAGGTTTGCTTGACGCGTCCGAAGTACGCGGTACCGAAGATCGTGACATTGCGTGTCCGTAAGGGCAAAAGAAATATTTTACTTCATCGACACATGCAGAACCGTATGGTCATGTGTATTCACGTTAACACCTGGAAATTTGACTGGCTAGGGTTATTGACTTCATCTCTGCGACGACATACGATGCACTCCATACACATACGTATGTGTATGGAAAGAACTCGAGGAGAGCGAGAATGGGCGATTTGGCAGGCGTTGGAAAGACGCTGCAGGCGGCGGACCATCGAACGAACTATCACGAGGTCGGGCAGGGCAAGCCGCTTTTCCTGCTGCATGGATCTGGTCCCGGTGTGTCGGGCTGGACCAACTGGAAGGGCGTGATGAGCGATCTTGGTGAGCAGTTTCGCGTGATCGTGCCAGACATCGCCGGCTTTGGTTTCACCGAGTTCAAGGAAGGCAGCAAGTACGACATCAAGCTCTGGGTGCGCCATCTCACGGGCATCATGGACGCACTTGGTATCGAGAAGGCGTCCTTCGTCGGAAACTCGTTCGGTGGCGCGCTCGCCATCGGGCTTGCGCTTTTCGACAAGCAACGCGTTGACCGGCTAGTGTTGCTAGGCACCCCTGCAGGCGAATTCGAACAGACCCCCGGCCTGAGGTCGGCATGGACATATGAACCGTCGCTCGAGAACATGGAGCAGACGATGCGTTTGTTCCCTTTTGACCAGGCGATCATCACCGATGAGATGGTCCGGACGCGTTATGAGGCCAGCGCTCGTCCTGGTGCGCAAGACGCCTTGCGTAAGCTGATTCCGAGGCCGAATAACGACGGGCCGACGATCGTCAAGGGATTTCCCGCGTCCGCCGTTGCCGGCATCGAAGCGCCGACGCTCGTGCTGCACGGGCGCGAGGACAGAGTCGTGCCGCCTGCTTGCGGTGCGCTACTCGCTCAGCACATTCCCAACGCCGATCTGTACCAGTTCGCCAAGTGCGGCCACTGGGTGCAAACGGAGCGCCGAGACGATTTCCTCCGGCTCGTCACGGATTTCGTTGGACAGCAATCATGAGCCGCAACAGCGTGGAGCGTGTGCTGCATCAGCTGTGTATCGATCGCGGCGCTAAACAGCGGTTTAAAGAGGGCGCGGAGCAGTTCCTCGAGCGCTTGCCGCTGACTGATGCCGAGCGCGCGATGATCTTGTCGTTCGACGTGAAAGGCCTTCAGCGATACGGGGTGAACAGCATGTTGACCATGGGTTTTTGGCAGGAGCTCTCGCCGAATCGCGACATGAGGGCCTATCTGTCGCGTCTGCGTGATGTGAAGGACGGGGAAGCGCTATTTGCAGCGGCACTGAAGGGGTAGATCAACTATGGGAAAAATCGTAGGAGCGTTTCTGGTTCCGCATGATCCCGTCATGTATGTGGCGCCGGAGGCGCCGGCGAAGCAGCAGCGCGATGCGGTCTGGCAGGCCTATACGGAGTGCGCGCAGCGCCTGCAAGAGCTAGAGCCGACCACCGTAATCATCATCGGCTGCGATCACTACATCTTGTTCGGTCCGCAGTGTCTGCCGAGCTACCTGATAGCGACCGGAGACGTCGACGGCCCCATCGATCAGCTACCCGGACTCAAACGCGCTGCGTTCAGCAATAACGAGGCGTTGGCGACACATATCGCTACGTACGGACGTGAAAACGGATTCGATTGGGCGGTGGCGCGCGCGTTCACAGCCGACCATTCGGTGGCGATTCCTCAGCAGCTTATCGTTGATCCGTTGCGCACGACGAGCGTAGATGTCAAAACCATTCCGGTCTATCTGGCGTGTGGCGTCGATCCGTACATCACATTACGGCGATCCGCGGAACTGGGCGAACAGATCAGGCGGGCCGTCGAGGCTTTCCCCATCGATGAGCGCGTCGTCGTGATCGGCAGCGGTGGAATAAGTCATTGGGTCGGCTCTGCCCAAATGGGGCGAGTGAACGCTGTGTTCGATCGCAAAATCATCGGGTACGCCGAGGCAGGCGATCTCAATGCGCTATGTGCGTTGTCGGACGAGTACATCCTCGAGCACGGCGGTGAGGGTGGAATGGAAATCCGCAATTGGGCCTGCGCCATGGGAGCGCTCGAAGGCTCCCGCGGAGAAACGATTGCCTACGAGGCAGTGCCGGAGTGGGTGACCGGGCTGGGTTTCGTACAGCTGCATCCGCAGTGAATCGAGAAGGACTCCTGAGATGAGCAACAAGATTTACTTGATCAAACGCGACCAGCTGCAACCAGGACAGGTGTGCAAGGTTGAGCAGTCGAGCTGCCCGCTTGCGGTCTACAACGTCGACGGTGTTTTCTATGCGACGTCCGATATGTGCACGCATGCGACCGCTTCGCTTTCGGAAGGCGAAATTGTAGACGGCGATCTGATCGCCTGCCCGCTCCACGATGGGCAATTTCATATTCCGACCGGGCAAGCGCTGGCGTTCCCATGCACGGTGGATCTGCGGACTTACAAGGTGATCGAGGAAGGCGACGATATTTACGCCGACCTTGAACAGGAAGCGGACGCGGCGGCGTCGGCAATCTGAGGAGCGAAGAAATGACACATGAGTGCACTGGAAGCTGCGAGCGGCTGCGCAAGGATCCGGCTAGCGAGCCGCTTGCCGGCCTAGACCGGCTGATCGATCTCGACGCCGGGCGTCTGTCGCGCAGGGTCTATTGGGATCAGCGCATCTACGAGCAGGAACTCGAGAAGATCTTTGCCCGGAGTTGGCTGTTTCTCGCGCATGAGTCACAGATTCCAAAGGCCGGCGATTATCTAACGACCTATATGGCCGAAGACAACGTCATCGTCGTTCGCCAGAAGGACGGATCCATCAAAGCGTTCCTCAACACCTGTCCACATCGTGGCAACAAGCTGAACTTCACGGACGCTGGTAGCGCACGCAGTTTTGTCTGCAACTATCACGGCTGGGCTTTCGGCATCGACGGTGCGCTGCGCGGTATGGCCGGCCAGGAATTGTTCGACGAAAGCGGAATGAATCCTGCCGAGCACGGCCTGCACCCCGTCGCTCAGGTCGCAACCTACAAGGGCCTGGTATTCGGCAATATGGATCCGGATGCGCCCTCGTTGAGCGAATACCTTGGCGATTTCCGGTATTACCTCGATGTGATCCTCGATATGGACGGGGAGGGCACGGAGTTTGTCGGCGGCTGCGTCAAGTCGGTGATCAACTGCAATTGGAAGATTCCGACGGAAAACTTCATCGGCGATATCTATCACGCGCTCTGGACGCACGACTCGGCGGCACGCGCGATGCTGGGTGGACCGGTCGCGGAAGTTTATAAGGATCCCGACTCGTACCATGTGAACTTCAACGGCCACGGCTGGGAGTTCAATCTCGACATCATCGGCAACGCGGCTACGTTGGGCGAAAAGGAAATTCGCAAATATCTGTATGGCATTCAACCGAAAGTTGCAGAGCGACTTGGCGAGTTTCGCTCCAGGATGATCGGTTCGATTTCGTCTGTCAGCGTCTTTCCGAACCTGTCGTTCCTGCCGGGGCAGAACACTTTCCGCGTTTGGCATCCGCGAGGACCGGGCAAGATCGAACTGCATACGTGGACCATCGTCAACAAGAGCGCGCCGCAGGAGATCAAGGACAAGTGGCTTAAGGGGACGATGATGACGTTCTCGCCGACGGGTGTGTTCGAGATGGACGACGGCGAAAATTTTGAGTTTTCGACGCGTACCAATGCGGGCTTCGTCACGCGGCAACAGGACTTGTACATGGGGCTTGGCCGCGGCAGTCGTCTCGAGGACAGCGACTTGCCTGGCAATGTTTACCGGAATCAGGTCAACGAGGCCAACCACCGTGCGTTCTATCGGCGCTGGCTCGATCTGATGCAGGCCCGCTCGTGGAGTGACGTGCCGAAGCGCGACTCGGCGAGGCTTGATGAGAATGCATTTGTCCACGGGCGCGCAGCAAAGGAGGTCGCATGAGTGCGGTACCTACGCTCGTATCCGCCGGCCCGGCGGATGGCACGGTGGATCGGGAGGTTGCCCATCGCATCGAGCAGTTCCTCTTCCGTGAGGCACGGCTGCTCGATACGGAGGCATGGGACGACTGGCTCTCGCTCATGACAGAGGATATCCATTATTGGATGCCTGCCATCGAGAACCGCAGGCGCGCAGACAAACTCGGCGCGTATGCCCCGGGTCGCGGCGCTTACTTCGACGACAACCACTTCGATCTGGAGCGCCGCATTGCAAGGTTCAAGCAACCGTCGGCATGGGCCGAGGATCCGCCAACCCGGCATGTGCATGCGATCAGCAACGTGGAGGCGTTGCCCGGTTCTCGGCCTGGCGAGTATGTCGTCCATTCCGTCTTTGTCAATTACCGCAGCCGCGGCGAGGCGGACAACGACCTGCTACTCGGCAGACGCGAGGATCTACTCCGCGAATTCGACGGCAGCTTCAAGATCGCAAGCCGCAAGATCGTCATCACGCAATCACTGCTGATGTCCAAGAACCTTAATACGTTCCTTTGACCATGGGTTGGCTAGACAACGATGTAGCGCTGATTACGGGCGCCAATTCCGGGATCGGGCTCGCCGTGCTGCGGCGTTTCCTCCAGGAGGGCGCGAAGGGCGTCGGGGCGTTGGTGCGTAGTGCTCAAGGCGCGGATGCCTTGCGTCAGGAGTTCGGCAACCGCGTTGCGGTGACTGTTGGTGACGTTCGCTCCGCCACGGCCAACGAAGAGGCTGTCGCTGCGACGCTGAGCGCATTCGGCAAACTCGATACGTTGGTTGGCAATGCGGGCGTTTGGGACTACTTCGCATCGCTGCGGAAGTTTGCCGACGGACAGCAGCTCGCCGACACTTTCCGCGAAGTGTTCGAGGTCAACGTAATGGGGTATTTGCTTGCCGCGCACGCGGCGGCGCCAGTATTGCGTGAGACGAGGGGCAGCATGATCTTTACGCTCTCCAACTCGAGTTTTTATGCGGGTGGTGGCGGTCCCGTCTATGTGGCTTCGAAGCACGCTTGCGTCGGGATGATTCGGCAACTCGCCTATGAACTCGCGCCGGACGTTCGCGTGAACGGCGTGGCCCCGGGCGGCACTGCGACCCCTCTCAAAGGCCCGGAGTCACTAGGCAAGCATGACGCGCGGTTATCCGAGATCCCTGGATTCTCGGATGCCGTGGCGGACGCCGTACCGCTCGGCTTTATGGCCCAACCGGAAGACCACACGGGACATTACGTGCTGCTCGCCTCGCGCACCAATTCATGCGCGACGACGGCGAACATCATTCAAAGCGATGGCGGGTGGGAGGTGCGCGGGCGTCCCCCGCGCAAAGCATGACGGATATGGGAGGCGTGACGAAGATGGACGGTGCGACAAACCGCGGCTGCCTGGCCGAGCTGTTCCCTGTCGGTCGGTTGCCGTTAATGGCGGCGCCGATGTTTCTGGTTTCCGGACCGGAGCTTGCGATCGCCTGTGCAACAGCCGGCATTGTCGGTAGCTTCCCCGCCCCGAATGCTCGCAATGTCGATCTCTTGGAGGCATGGCTCGCGCAGGTGACATCCGCTTTGCGCGATATGCCGGGCGCTTCCCCCTGGGCGCTCAATATGATCGTGCACAGCACCTACGATCGCTTCGAGCGTGAATTGGCGCTGGTCATGAAATATCGGCCCCGCATCGTTTCTACCGCGCTCGGCAGCCCTGCACGCGTGCGCGAGCATGTGCATAGCTACGGCGGCATCGTGATGGCGGATGTTGTCACGCCCACGCTGGCGCGCAAGGCCGTCGATGCAGGCGTCGATGCGCTGATTCTTGTTACCCATGGCGCGGGCGGGCACACGGGTTATTACAACCCTTTCGCGTTCGTCGCCGAGGTCCGCCAATTCTGGAGCGGACCACTTGGGCTCGCTGGATGCATTACGAGCGGACGCGATATCCGCGCCGCCCAATTGATCGGCGCAGACTTCGTCGTGGCCGGCACACGCTTCATCGCGACTCGCGAAAGCATGGCGTCGGCCGAATATCGCGATCTGGTGGTTAGTAGCCGGATTGAGGATTTAGTTGAGTCGAAAGCCGTGTCGGGTGTTCTTGCCAATTGGCTCAAACCCACGCTGCATGCGGCCGGCATCGATGCGTCTCTGGATGGTGAAGGCAAACGGATCGATTTTTCGGGCGACATCAGTGCCGGGAAAAAGGCGTGGAAGGACGTGTGGTCGGCGGGACAAGGGCTAGGCGCAATCGAGCGCTTGAGTAGTGTCGCTGAGTTGGTAAGGCAGCTCGAATGCGAATACCTCGAAATGCTGACAACTGAACGGGAACAGACCGGTGCACTGTTGGGCCGCTGGCGAGGGACATCCGCGTGACACGCGTCGGTCCATCAATATTATGAGGAGAGAGGCATGAAACCAGGCATTGAGGGAGCTGCCGAAGCATTGTGGCAGGCGCGCTCCGAACGGAAGACTATCGCTCGCGTGTCGGAGACCTTCGACATTCAAACGGTGCAGGATGCCTACGCGATCGCCGAGGTCAACGTCAACCGCGCCCTTGCGGCGGGCGCACGAGTCTGTGGAAAAAAAGATTGGCTTGACATCGAAAGCCGTGCAACAGCAGCTTGGGGTCGATCAGCCCGACTACGGCGTACTGTTCGCGGACATGGAGTATTTGAGCGGTGCCGAACTGCCGGCGCAAAAGCTGATTCAGCCAAAGGCCGAAGGGGAGATAGCGTTCGTTGTTGGTCGCGATCTCGATGCCCCGGACTTGAGCTGGGGGCATTTTCTCATCGGTTTGGAATACGCGTTGCCGGCGATCGAGGTTGTCGACAGTGCGATCGACGATTGGAAGATTACGCTTGTCGATACCGTCGCTGACAATGCGTCGTGCGGGCTCTACGTTCTCGGCCTCGAGCCGCGCCGTATAGGCGACCTCTCGCTGGCGGGATGCGGGATGGACTTCAGGAAG
Organism: Paraburkholderia sp. BL10I2N1; assembly: GCF_004361815.1. Lineage (NCBI taxonomy): Bacteria > Pseudomonadati > Pseudomonadota > Betaproteobacteria > Burkholderiales > Burkholderiaceae > Paraburkholderia > Paraburkholderia sp. BL10I2N1. Next base: position 3,672,478 of record NZ_SNWA01000001.1, read on the forward strand.
AACGGGACGACTGTCTCCGTCGGGTCAGGGGTGGCTTGCCTCGGAAATCCGCTGAGCGCGACGTACTGGCTTGCCAAAAAGATGGCTGAACTCGGCCAACCCCTGCGCGCCGGTGACGTCGTGATGTCGGGCGCGCTCGGGCCGATGGTGCCGGTGACGAGGGGCGATCGCGTCGACGTTGAGATCAGCGGCCTGGGCCGCGTGAGCTGCGCGCTGGAGTGACGTGATGAACTCGGCGCATGATGTACTCGACGGGCTTGGCCGGAATCAGGCGTCAGCGGGGCTTGCCTTGGCAACGCCCGATATCGAACGCATTGACGCTCCTGACGGCAGCTTCATTCTGCGTTCGCGCATGCCGCCAAGGCCGCACGCTCGGTGCATCGGCAGCTGGCTTGAATACTGGAGCCGCACCACGCCTGGTCAGGTGTTCCTAGCGGAGCGTACTGACGACGGCGCGGGTTGGCGCCGTTTGACGTATGCGCAAGTGCGTGCAGAGGTGGGCGCGATCGCCCAAGGCCTGCTCGATATCGGCCCGGCATCCGGGAGGCCCATTGTCGTTCTGTCGGATAACAGCATAGATGCTGCGCTTGTGGCGCTGGCCGCGATGCATATCGGCTTGCCGGTGTCGTTCATATCGGCAGCCTATTCGAGGGCAGCGCACGATTTCAGCAAATTGAACGCGCTTCTGAACGTGCTGGATCCGGGTCTGATGTATGCCGACGATGGAGAAGTTTATGGCAAGGCAATGCAGGCTAGCGGCAGGCAATGCCCGCTCGTGTATTCGCGGAATGTACCGGACGGCGGGATCGATCTCGGCTGCTTACGCAAGACGCGGGAAACGGCAGCCATCATGGAGGCTCACGCACGCGTCACGCCGGATACGCACGCGAAATACTTGCTGACGTCAGGCTCGACTGGCATCCCGAAAGCCGTAATCAATACGCACGGAATGCTTTGTGCAAACCAGGAGGCGATCGCTCAGGTTTGGCCGTTTGTTGACTCCGCCGCACCGATCGTCGTGGATTGGCTGCCTTGGAGCCATACATTTGGCGGCAACCACAACTTCAACATGATCCTGCGCAATGGCGGCTCCCTCTATATCGATGATGGGCGGCCCGTGCCTGGGTCGATCGAAAAATCGGTGCGTAATTTAATCGAACTGTCGCCGACGCTCTATTTCAACGTGCCGCGCGGATTCGATATGTTGCTGCCCCATCTCGAGCAAAACGAGACGTTTGCACGGCATTTCTTCAAGAATATGCGGGCGATCTTTTTCGCTGGCGCTGCGTTGCCAAAGCCGCTATGGGATCGCCTGAAATCGGCCGCTGAACGCCATCGTGATGCGCCGCCACTGTTCAGTTCGGCGTGGGGCTCGACGGAAACTTCACCGGTCATCACCAGCCTGCACTTCCATTATCCCGAGCCCGGCAATCTCGGTGTGCCGGTTCCGGGCGCAGAAATCAAGTTCGTACCGAACGGTGACAAGTTCGAAATGCGAGTGCGCGGCCAACACGTCTTCCGCGGGTACCTCCATGCGCGGGAGCTAACAGACAAGGCATTCGATGAGGAAGGATTTTATTTGATAGGAGATGCAGGGCGCTTGGCCAATCCCGCAAATCCGAACGCTGGCGTTCTGTTTGATGGACGCATCTCGGAAGATTTCAAGCTGACCACGGGGAGCTGGGTATCGGTCGGCACGTTGCGCCTACGTGCCGTTGCCGCCCTGATGCCGTACGCGCAGGACGTTGTTGTGGCTGGACATGATCGCGATGAAGTTGGCCTGCTCGTTTTCTCGTCACCGGCGTTGCATACGTTGGTCGGAGACGACGCGCGTGCGATGACAGGCGAGCAATTGGCGGCCAATGCAGAGGCCCGAAGAAGGATTGCAACCGCGCTCTCCTCGCTCAACGAAGGTCATGGCTCTGCTAGCCGAGTCGCACGCGCAATCATCATCGGCTGTCCGCCGAACCAAGAGAGGGGCGAGATTACGGACAAGGGATACATCAATCAACGGAGAGTGTTGACGTTGCGCGCACACGAGGTCGAGCGATTATTTGGCGGGGGCGCCTCGGTCATCTTTCCCGCCACCAACACTCATTGAACGCACTAGCGAAGGACGAGCAATGGCAAAGAAACTGAAGGCCGCGATCATCGGATCCGGAAATATCGGCACCGATTTGATGATCAAGATTATGCGACATGGCGAGCATCTCGAGATGGGGGCGATGGTCGGCATCGACCGTGCATCTGACGGGCTCGCACGTGCTTCGCGCTTGGGCGTAGCCACGACATACGAGGGCGTCGAAGGGCTCACCCGTCTGCCGGTGTTTGACGAAATCGATATCGTATTCGATGCGACAAGCGCCGCCGCGCATGTGAAGAACGACGCGTTCTTACGTCGGCTCAAGCCTGGCGTCCGAATGATCGACTTGACGCCGGCAGCGATTGGTCCGTATTGCGTACCTGTTGTGAACCTCGATGAGCATGTCGATGCGCTAAACGTCAACATGGTCACGTGCGGTGGACAGGCGACGATTCCGATGGTCGCCGCCGTCTCTCGTGTCGCGAAAGTGCACTATGGCGAAATCGTCGCATCGATCTCGAGCAAATCGGCAGGCCCGGGTACGCGCGCGAACATCGATGAATTTACTGAAACGACCTCAAAGGCGATTGAGCAGATCGGTGGAGCGACGAAGGGAAAGGCGATCATTATCCTGAATCCAGCAGAGCCGCCACTGATCATGCGCGATACCGTGTACTGCTTGTCGGAGCCGGCCGACGAGGATGCCGTGGCGCAGTCGATCGAAGAAATGGTGGCTGCCGTCAACCGTTACGTACCGGGCTATCGCCTCAAGCAGACGGTCCAATTCGACCGCATTGACGCCACTCAACCGTTGAATATCCCCGGGGTTGGCGCGCGGATGAGCGGGTTGAAGACCTCGGTATTCCTCGAAGTGGAGGGTGCCGCGCATTATCTGCCGTCTTATGCCGGCAACCTCGACATCATGACCTCCGCGGCGATGGCCTGTGCTGAACGCATGGCCGCCGAAATGGTCGCCCGTACCACTGCCTGAAGGGAGAGACGGCATGACATCTGACAAAAAGCTCTACATTTCCGACGTGACGCTACGCGATGGTTCGCATGCGATTCGTCACCAATACAGCGTGGAACAGGCCGTCGCCATTGCCAGGGCGCTCGACGAGGCGAAAGTTGACTCGATCGAGGTCGCTCATGGCGATGGTTTGCAAGGATCGAGTTTCAACTATGGCTTCGGCGCACACACCGACCTTGAATGGATAGCGGCAGTGGCGGGGACGGTCAAGCATGCCAAGGTCGCGACGCTACTTTTGCCTGGCATCGGCACGATTCACGACTTGCGCAATGCCTACGATGCCGGCGCACGCATCGTACGTGTCGCGACTCACTGCACCGAAGCCGATGTCTCGCGACAGCATATCGAGCATGCGCGCAAGCTTGGGATGGAAGCGGTGGGATTTTTGATGATGAGCCATATGACGACGCCGCAGCATCTGGCTCAGCAGGCAAAGCTCATGGAAAGCTATGGAGCGACGTGCTGCTACGTCGTGGATTCGGGCGGTGCCCTTGGCATGAACGACGTCCGCGAACGCTTCCGCGCATTCAAAGACGTACTTGATCCCCGGACGCAGACCGGCATTCATGCACACCACAACCTGAGCCTTGGGGTCGCGAACAGCATCGCGGCGGTAGAGGAAGGATGTGATCGCATTGATGCGAGTCTTGCAGGGATGGGGGCGGGTGCCGGCAACGCGCCACTCGAGGTATTTATCGCGGCGGCCGCTCGGCTCGAATGGAACCATGGCTGTGATCTCTACAAGCTGATGGACGCTGCAGACGATATCGTCCGCCCGCTGCAAGATCGGCCGGTGCGAGTCGACCGCGAAACGCTCGCGCTCGGTTACGCCGGTGTTTATTCGAGCTTCCTGCGTCACACCGAAGTTGCCGCAAAAAAGTACGGACTTAAGACCGTCGACATCCTCGTTGAACTTGGCCGCCGTCGTATGGTCGGTGGCCAGGAGGACATGATTGTGGACGTTGCGCTTGATCTGCTCAAGGCAAAAGAGGCCGAACGAGTAACCGGATAGTGCCATGACTGCATTCAAGCTGAGAATCGAGCCGGCGGGTGTCGAAATTCCGTGTTCCGCCGAGGGCAGCCTGCTCGATGCCGCGCTGGCTGCCGGTTACTTTCCGCGTCATAGCTGTCGGCGTGGCCAATGTAACGCGTGCGAGGCGCGCGTCGTGTCCGGCGACGCGCGCTATCCGAGCGGATTCGAGCCGGAAGGCGTGCGCGACGGTTACGTCTTGACCTGTCAGGCTCGCTGCACGACGGATGTCACGATCGAGGCCCAGGAGGTCGCGTCCACTCCGGGGCAGCGTGTTTTGCAGACAGGCGCGCGGGTGCTGGAAGTCCAGCGGGTGAGCGAGGACGTGGCCCGCGTGCGGCTGGCAGTGCCAACGGAAACGGGTTTTGCTTTTCAGCCAGGGCAGTATGTGGAAGTGATCTTGCGGGATGGGGCGCGGCGCAGCTACTCAATGGCGAACGCGCCCGACGGGAGCGGAACGATCGAGTGGCATGTCCGCGCGGTGCCAAGCGGGCGCTTCTCGAACCACGTCTACCGCTCGCTGAAGCCGCGTGACATGCTGCGAATCGAGGGACCATTTGGCACGTTCATGCTACGAGATTCGTCTGCGCCCGTTATCTTCCTGGCCTCGGGAACGGGTTACGCGCCGATTGCGGCGATGCTGAAGGCGCATGAGACGGTCATCCAGCAACGTGGCGCGGTGCTCTATTGGGGAGGCGTGCGTCTTAGCGATCTCTACGCATACGACGAGGTATGCGCGTGGGAGCAGGCCCATCCCGGGTTCCGCTTCGTTCCGGTTCTGTCGGGCGACGAGCCCGGTTGGACCGGACGCAAAGGCTTCGTGCATGAGGCCGTGTCTGCGGATTTCCCGAATCTTTCGCAGCATGAAGTTTACGCCTGTGGCAACCCGCTGATGGTCGACGCAGCGGGGCACACCTTCACTCAAGCGAACGGACTTCCCGCGGGAAATTTCTTCAGCGATGCGTTCGTCACTAGACCGGAGCCGGTGAAGACCGACGAAAGGGTATGACTTTCGACCGCACAGGTGTGCACGAATACGCCTGTGCGCACGCCATAACCTTGGCCTGGTAGGAAACTTGGGATAACAGATGAAAGGCATGATGGGAACGATGCGCTTCACGATCATTGTGGGTGCGACTGTCTGCGTTGTTATGCTGGCTGCGATGAGTTCCTTTAGCGCTATCGGACTATCCAGGCTAAATACACGTGTCGCGGACGTTTACCTCAAAGGCGCGCTTCCTATTGCGAACCTCGGCGACATGCGCAAGGCGCAGTTGGACATACGCTTACAGTTGCGCCGCATACAGGCAACGACCGATGCGTCCACTGTCTCATCGTTCACGGATGCAATTCGCGAAGATGAAGACCTCCTACATAAGGCGTGGAATGACTACTACGCCAGTGGGGCTGCGAGTGGCGAAGGACGGGCTGTGGCCGACCGCATTGTGGCGTTACTTCCTCGGATCATGGATGGTGACGCGAAAATTACTTCGGCCTATGCGGCCGGCGACCGAGATACTGCGGAAAAATATATCGTCGCCGATGAAGCGGTCTGGAAAGCACTGACGGCTGCCATTGATGATGGCGTCGATGTTACACGTTCTGAAGCGGGAAAATGGGCCGACCAGGGGCATGCGACCTATCATACAACGCTGATTCTCGCGTTGACGATGTCGGGTATGGGCCTACTCATAGCAATCGCTATTAGTATCTATCTCCTGCGTTCGATCTCGCGCCCCCTCGAAAAATCAATAGGTGTCGCCGGTAACATCTCTGTCGGCAAGCTGGAGAACAATTTAATCGTCGACTGCGGAGGTGAATTCGGTCAGTTGCTCGCGGCTCTGAAAAGGATGGATGAGCAGCTATCGTCGACGGTTCGCCGCATACTGGCGTCCGCTGCCTCGGTTGGGCGTTCGTCCCACGAAATCGCAAGCGGCAATATGGAACTCTCCTCACGAACTGAAGAACAAGCTTCGTCGCTGGAGGAAACGGCAGCGAGCATGACGCAGCTGACGGAGACCGTGAAGCAGAATGCAGACAATGCAATGCAGGCGAATGAACTCGCGACTGGCGCAGCCAGTCTAGCCGACACGGGTAACGAAGCAGTGCAAGGCATGGTTGGAACTATTGAGAAAATCGCCAGCAGCTCGTCCAAGATTTCAGATATCACGGGCGTGATAGAAGGCATCGCGTTTCAAACAAACATTCTTGCCTTGAACGCCGCAGTTGAAGCGGCGCGCGCCGGCGAGCAGGGACGCGGATTTGCGGTCGTTGCCAGTGAGGTGCGCAGCCTTGCCCAACGGTCTGCGGCTGCGGCTAAGGAAATCAAGGAACTGATTGGCGCGTCGGTGGCGATGATTCAGGAGGGTGCTCGCCAAGCTACGGACGTGGGCGCAACCATGACGCACGTCAAGCAGGCCATCCGCAGCGTCTCAGATATCGTTGCCGAAATAGCACGCGCGTCCGACGAGCAAAGCCGCGGGATCGAGCAGGTCGGGCAGGCGATATCGCAGATGGACGAGGTGACGCAACAGAATGCGACGCTTGTCGAACAGGCGGCCGCCGCCGCGCAGTCACTCCAGGAGCAAGCAAAAAATCTAGGCGGCGCGGTATCGGTCTTCGTGTCGAGGCAGGGCACTGAAGGAACGGTGGCATCCGAACGCCGCCAGGTTGAGGAGCAGCTAGAAGCTCCCGTCGTTTAGTAAGAAATTCCGAGCCCTCGGAGGGTTTTGCATTTTTCAATGAACGGTGATTGAGATGAAATTGTTGGTTTCAGTGAAACGCGTGGTCGACTACAACGTCAAGGTCCGGGTCAAGTCGGACGGCACGGGCGTCGACATTGCGAATGTGAAGATGTCGATGAACCCGTTCGACGAAATCGCCGTGGAAGAGGCGGTGCGTCTGAGGGAAGCGGGTGTGGCTACGGAAGTGGTGGCGGTGTCGGCCGGCGTGGCGCAATGCCAGGAGACGCTGCGCACGGCACTGGCGATCGGTGCCGATCGCGCGATCCTGATCGAGTCGAACGAAGATCTGCAGTCGCTGGCTGTGGCCAAGCTGCTCAAAGCGCTCGTCGATAAGGAGCAACCGCAGCTCGTGATCCTGGGCAAACAGGCGATCGACGACGATTCGAACCAAACGGGCCAGATGCTCGCCGCGCTGGCCAATCTGCCGCAAGCGACGTTTGCCTCGAAGGTGACGGTCGGAGGCGGCAAGGCCACGGTTGCGCGTGAAGTGGACGGCGGCGCGGAAACGCTGACGTTGACGCTGCCTGCCGTGGTGACGACGGATCTGCGCCTGAACGAGCCGCGCTACGTGACGCTGCCCAACATCATGAAGGCGAAGAAGAAGCCGTTGGAAACGATTAAACCCGAGGACCTCGGCGTGGATGTGGCACCGCGTTTGAAGACGCTGAAGGTGGCCGAGCCGCCCAAGCGCAGCGCCGGCGTGATGGTGCCGGACGTGCAGACGCTGGTCGAGAAGCTGAAGACCGAAGCCAAGGTGCTGTGAGATTACGCACGGAGCGAGACGAAATGACGATTCTGGTAATTGCGGAACATGACAACGCGTCGATCAAGGGCGCGACGCTGAACACAGTTGCTGCTGCACAGAAGATTGGCGGCGACGTCCACGTGCTGGTCGCCGGCCACAATGCGCATGGCGCAGCCGAGGCAGCGGCCAAGATCGCGGGCGTGGCGAAGGTGCTGCTGGCCGATGCGCCGCATCTGGCCGAAGGCTTGGCGGAAAACGTCGAAGCCACGGTGCTGGACATTGCGAAGGATTACTCGCACATCGTGGCGGCGGCAACGGCCTATGGTAAGAACATTGCACCACGCGTGGCGGCCAAGCTGGATGTGGCGCAGATCAGCGAAATCACGGCTGTGGTGTCCGCCGATACGTTCGAGCGTCCGATCTACGCGGGCAATGCCATCGCCACGGTGCAATCGGGCGACGCGATCAAGGTCATCACGGTGCGTGCGACGGGCTTCGATGCGGTAGCGGCCGAAGGCGGCAGCGCATCGGTGGACAAGATCGAAGCCGCAGGTGACCGTGGCATTTCGCAGTTCGTCAACCGCGAAGTGACGAAGCTCGATCGCCCGGAGCTCACGAGCGCGAACATCATCGTGTCGGGTGGCCGCGGCTTGGGCAGCGGCGAGAACTACACCAAGGTGCTCGAGCCGTTGGCCGACAAGCTCGGTGCGGCGCTGGGCGCCTCGCGCGCGGCCGTGGATGCGGGCTATGTGCCGAACGACTACCAAGTGGGCCAGACGGGCAAGATCGTTGCACCGCAACTGTATGTGGCGGTGGGCATCTCGGGTGCGATTCAGCACTTGGCCGGGATGAAGGATTCGAAGGTGATCGTGGCGATCAACAAGGATCCCGACGCGCCCATCTTCAGCGTGGCCGACTACGGGCTCGTCGGCGACCTGTTTGTTGCCGTGCCCGAACTGAGTGAGCGTATCAACTGAGGTTCGTCGAAATCGCCATCGGAACTATCTAAGGCGGAACAGAACGATGGATACGATGCAGCAGGCCCGCCTTGACGCGGCTGCCGCGGTCAATGCGGAGGACGCTTCGATTTGGCGCTGGTTTTGCGTGCTTCTCGAAGAGCGCAGAGTTCGGTGGCGCTATGCGTTCGATCAATGGGTCGTGAGCGTTGATCGAGTTCGCGTTGCAGCCGAAAGTAATTTTCACGATGCCATACGCGCTGCTAAACGGGCCGCCGAAAATCGCGGCCTTGGCCTGTTGCACGAAGCATCGGGCGATGTGAGACGGTCGAGGGTGAACGAGGACGTGACGCGGTGCCTCCGGTCCGACGATGAATGTCTGCGGTCTCCCGTCGGACATACCCATTAAACCGCGATAAGGCGGCGTCCTTGTTCGCCTATTTGTTGAGAATTTCGGAATAGCGATCGCGGAACCGAGCGGTGCATGGAGAACATATGAAGCAAAAGTCGTGGATTGTCCACAAGCCGGCGCGAGGCGCCTATGACCCTAGCTGTCTGAAGCTTGAGGAGCGAGAGAGGCCGAGTCAGGCGGGCGGAGAGGTTCTCGTGCGCACGCTATTGCTGAGCCTAGACCCGAGTAGTCGCAATTGGCTCAGGCTCGATCGTGCATCTTCCCATTCGGCACTCGGAGTAGGACGCGTGATGGTTGGCATGGCCGTGGGTGAGGTCGTTCAGTCGGGGGCGGGGTGCTTCTCCCCAGGAGACCTCGTGCAGGGACTATGGGGATGGGAAGAATTCTCGGTTGCCCGTTCTGACGCGCTTGAGAAAATCGAGCTGCCACCAGGCGTTCCGTTGGAAACGCACCTTTCAATCTTTTCGCACATCGGGCGTGCGGCCGCGGTGGGTCTTCTCGAAGTGGGCGCGCTCAGTCCGTCGGACACTGTGGTGGTGTCGGGTGCAGCGGGGGCGACGGGATCCCTGGCGGCGCAGATAGCCAAGGCATTTGGCGCCCGCGTGATCGGCATTGCCGGCGGTGAGGCTAAGTGCCGCAGGTTGCTCGACGAGTTGGGACTCGATGGTGCGATTGACTACAAGTCTGAGCCACTCGATGCAGCGCTTCGTCGAGAGTGTCCCGACGGCATCGATCTTTACTTCGACAATGTCGGGGGGGCGACGCTTGACGCTGTCTTAGAAAATATGGCTGTTGGTTGCCGCATTGTGGTCTGTGGCGCAATCTCGCAGTATGACCTGGCTACCGAGAGCGAAGCATACGGAATCAAGAATCTTCCGTTCATGCTCATCAAACAAGCGCGGATGGAAGGATTCGTCGTTTCCCAATTCCAACATCGTTACGCCGAGTTCGACGAAGTGCTCCTCGATTTGTTCACCGAGGGCAAGCTGAAGCATCGTGCGCACTTGGTGGACGGGCTCGAGCACGCGGCTGAGTCTCTAAAGCTGTTTTTCAGCGGTGCTAATGAAGGCAAGGTAATGATCCGCGTGGCGTCCCGATAGGATCTCGATTACCGTTCTCAGACATATGAAAATGGGCTGGCGCCGAGATGGGTGCTTTGTCGACCACCGGCTTCACGCGGTTCGCTCTTGGTGCACCAATCGGTTGTCTCGCCTCCGTTGCGGCTTGTACAGGGCAACGCCTCTCGCAATTTTCGATCGAAACAACTCAATCCAACTCTCAGACTGAAGGGAATCACGCATGAAGATTCACGAGTACCAGGGTAAGGAAATCCTGCGGAAATTCGGAGTCGCGGTACCGCGCGGCAAGCCGGTCTTCTCGGTGGACGATGCGGTCAAGGCCGCTGAAGAGCTCGGTGGCCCGGTGTGGGTCGTCAAGGCTCAGATCCACGCGGGTGGCCGTGGCAAGGGTGGCGGCGTGAAGGTCGCGAAGTCGCTGGAACAGGTCCGCGAATACGCGAACCAGATCCTCGGCATGCAACTCGTCACGCACCAGACTGGTCCGGAAGGCCAGAAGGTGAATCGCCTGCTGATCGAAGAAGGCGCTGACATCAAGAAGGAACTGTATGTCGGTCTCGTGATCGATCGCGTCTCGCAAAAGGTCGTCGTGATGGCCTCGAGCGAAGGCGGCATGGACATCGAAGAAGTCGCCGCGAAGACGCCGGAAGCGATCCACAAGGTCGCCGTCGATCCGTCGAAGGGTCTGCTGGACGCGGAAGCCGACGATCTGGCGAAGAAGATCGGCGTGCCCGACGCTTCGATCCCGCAAGCCCGCTCGATCCTGCAAGGCCTGTACAAGGCAACGTGGGAAACGGACGCGTCGCTGGCCGAAATCAACCCGCTGATCCTGACGGGCGACGGCAAGGTCATCGCGCTCGACGCCAAGTTCAACTTCGACTCGAACGCACTGTTCCGTCATCCGGAAATCGTCGCTTACCGCGATCTGGACGAAGAAGATCCGGCTGAAGTCGAAGCGTCGAAGTTCGACCTCGCGTACATCTCGCTCGACGGCAACATTGGCTGTCTGGTGAACGGCGCTGGTCTGGCGATGGCGACAATGGACACGATCAACCTGTTCGGCGGCGAGCCGGCGAACTTCCTCGACGTTGGCGGTGGCGCGACGACCGAGAAGGTCACGGAAGCGTTCAAGCTGATGCTGAAGAACCCGAACCTGACGGCGATTCTCGTCAACATCTTCGGCGGCATCATGCGTTGCGACGTGATCGCGGAAGGCGTGATCGCGGCTTCGAAGGCGGTCGATCTGCAAGTGCCGCTCGTCGTGCGCATGAAGGGCACGAACGAAGACCTCGGCAAGAAGATGCTGGCTGACTCCGGCCTGCCGATCATCTCGGCGGACAGCATGGAAGAAGCTGCGCAGAAGGTCGTCGCGGCTGCCGCAGGCAAATAAGGGCGCATCGCATCAAGGATACCGAATGGCTGCGCTTGGGCGTCCCGGTCCGTGCCACGTCACGGCGGGAACGCAACGCGACGCCAAACGAACAGAGGTCAATACATGTCGATTCTGATCAACAAAGACACGAAGGTCATCACGCAGGGCATCACCGGCAAGACCGGCCAGTTCCATACGCGCGCATGCCGCGAATACGCTAACGGCCGTGAAGCCTATGTCGCGGGCGTGAATCCGAAGAAGGCCGGCGAGGATTTCGAAGGCATTCCCATCTACGCAAGCGTAAAGGAAGCGAAGGCCGAAACCGGCGCGACCGTCTCGGTCATTTACGTGCCGCCGGCAGGCGCGGCTGCGGCGATCTGGGAAGCGGTCGAAGCCGACCTCGACCTGGCGATCTGCATCACCGAAGGCATCCCCGTTCGCGACATGATCGAAGTGCGCGATCGCATACGCCGTGAAAACCGCAAGACGCTGCTGCTCGGACCGAACTGCCCGGGCACGATCACGCCGGACGAACTGAAGATCGGCATCATGCCGGGTCACATCCACCGCAAGGGCCGCATCGGCGTCGTGTCGCGCTCGGGCACGCTGACGTATGAAGCAGTCGGCCAGCTGACGGCACTGGGCCTCGGCCAGTCGTCGGCAGTCGGTATCGGCGGCGACCCGATCAACGGCCTGAAGCACATCGACATCATGAAGATGTTCAACGACGATCCGGATACGGACGCCGTGGTCATGATCGGTGAGATCGGCGGTCCGGACGAAGCCAACGCGGCTTACTGGATCAAGGACAACATGAAGAAGCCGGTGGTCGGCTTCATCGCTGGTGTCACCGCGCCTCCGGGCAAGCGCATGGGCCACGCCGGCGCGCTGATCTCGGGCGGTGCCGACACCGCGCAAGCGAAGCTCGACATCATGGAAGAGTGCGGCATCAAGACCACCAAGAACCCGTCTGAAATGGGCCGCCTGCTGAAGGCGCTGCTTTGATCAGGAGCGGCAACAATAGAGATGTAGAACACGAACCCGCGCGCGGTGCAGCCGAGGCAACCAAAGTCGCCGAGCACCAGATCGACCGTCCGATCCGTGGATCCTCAAGACACCAACGCTGTGGTGCTTTGGCTTGTCGGGCGTCTCGCTGAACTTGGCTGCCTAGGTTGCTCGCGCAAAACGAATCGGTCCGATTCCATGAGTGACGAGACTCTCATTCCTCCTCGAGACGATAAGCCCGTTCTTCACTACCCTTGTGGCGAAGCGCCCGCAGCCGGGACGGTCAGCGAAATTGCGCCGGGCGTGCTGTGGTTGCGCATGCCGATGCCGCTCGCGCTCAACCACATCAATCTATGGGCATTGCGTGACGGCAACGGATGGGCAGTCGTCGACACCGGCCTGCAAACCAGCGACACGGCAGCGGCTTGGCACCAACTGTTTGCCGACGGCGGTGCTTTGGCGCAAGGCAGACTGACGCGCGTCTTCGCCACGCACATGCACCCTGACCATATCGGCATGGCAGGGTGGCTCACGCGGAAGTTCGACTGCCGGCTTTGGATGACCCGCATGGAATATCTGATGTGCCGGGTCTTGGCCGCCGGTACCGGACGAGCCGCACCGGACGACGGCGTGCGCTTCTACCGGCAGGCGGGCTGGGACGACGACGCGATCGAGCTCTACAGGATGCGATTCGGCGGCTTTGGCAAGTTCGTGCACGCGTTTCCGGATAGCTTCCGTCGGCTTAGCGACGGCGAGACCCTGAACATTGGTGAGCATTCCTGGCGTGTTGTAACTGGCAATGGGCACTCGCCGGAACATGCATGCTTCTACTGCGCCGAATCGAAACTATTGATCTCCGGCGACCAGGTATTGCCGCGGATCTCATCCAATGTCTCGGTCTTCCCGACCGAACCGGACGCCAACCCGATGGAGGACTGGTTAGCATCCCTCGACAAACTGCAGCAAATGATCCCCGACGACGTCCTCGTGCTGCCCGCACACAACGAGCCGTTCAGGGGACTTCACGAGCGCCTTGACTATTTGAGACGAAGCCACCATGCGACGCTCGACCGGCTAAGACAGGCTCTGGTTCAGCCGAAGCGCGCAGTGGATGTATTCCCGCAGCTTTTCTCACGTCCGATCAGCTCGGCGGAGCCGGGCTCGCTCGGCATGGCCACCGGCGAGAGCATCGCACACCTGAACTACCTGTTGCACCGCGGCGAAGCTGAGATGGAACTTCGGTCCGACGGTTGCGCATGGTATCGCCTGAGCCGCTCGATCAATTGACGTGAGCGTCCGGTGTCCCGTCGACGATTGTCATTCCGCTCGTGACATGCGGAATGAAATGGACAGACGGCAAGAAAACTGTCCATCTAGGCGAAAATCTAATGGACGCGAATTGATCTGTCGAACCATTGATTGTTGGGCCCCAAGCCTGTCCATTTTCACAATAGAATGGCAGCTCCGCGACAACACCATCAGGCTGTGGAACCCGGCGAACGGCGTGACTGTACCCATCAAATCTGCAACCAACGCAAGTTCGCGTGTGAAAAATTAGACCATTTGCGCGATTTCATATATCCACGACGAAAAAGATCGTCGGTTTGCGAAAGCCGGACGCGCGAGGTGCTTTTTACGGCCGAAGATGCTACCTTCGAGTCGTCCTACGATGCTCGCAGCATGCCGACGTCACGGACAGCATCGGACGATTCCATGGTGCAATTGCGGTTAATTGGCGGAGACTGCCGATCGACAGCCGTGCACTAGTGGTTACACGATGGCGGCGGCACGGCAATCTTGTTCAATTGCTCACCAACGCAGGGAAATGTGTTCACCTTAAGGTCCGGGCTGTTCATTTGACGGCCAGTTCTGTTCAAAGGTTGGCGACCGCACGGCAAAGATGGTGACACGCTGACGAAAGCCGCACTCAGAACGACGCTGTGTTCACGGTTGCCGGAAAATCGTGATCGTATTTGCCGAGGGCGGCCACAAACCGCGGCGGGATGCTATTCACGAGTGAGCAAAGTCGTTACAAAGTTGACGTTCGCGGGCAACGATGATCCGACGGTGACGAAACCGGCCGTGGGTTGTGCCCGAGTTGACGACTCCCAGGCAAGGTTTCTTTGGTGGGAATCGGCAATCTCAGGCTTCCTTCAGATCACCAAAAAAGTTTCAACTTTCGGTTCGCTCACGTGCATGGCCACGCAATCAGCGTCACAATTGCATGCCGGACAGCGGAAATATCCGCGAAATTCCGGTCGAATATCGGGTAACCAATTCCTACGCGAATTACGTGGAATATCTGATACAGATTGCGTGGAAGCGTTCTACGAGCGCAGCCGCTGGCTGATCCGCCTGCTGTACCACACGGTGCTGCGGGTCTCGGAAGCTGCGCATGCGAAGGTTGCGGACTTCTATCAGCGGCGCGGCAAACGGTGGCTGCACGTGGTCGGGAAGGGCGACACCGAAGAGGAGGTGCCGGTGAGCGCCGCGCTGATGGCAGACCTCGCGCGGTACCGGGGTTTTCATGGGCTGGCACCGACGCCGTCGGGAAATGAAATTGCGTAGTGCGTCGTACCTGAGATCACGTGTGATCACGCATCGTGATCGAAATTGTCGAGGGCGGCAAGCCGGACACGAGACTTAACGTAAATCCCTTAGAAATGCCACAAGACCATCTGCGGGTGCATTTTTTGACGCAAACCATTTAGAAACGGCGTTGACGGCATTTCTAAACGATTTCTGTCGAGTTTTCATAACAGTTTCTGTGAATGCACTCAAACGTCCAACGGTAACGAACAGGTACAAACTTGCTAAGCCTCCGTCTATCCCCGACGGGATGAAAAGCCGGACACCTTCACCGGCCCGAGGGAGGCACCGAAATGCTGAAGGATTGAGCGCGAAGGGCGCATGGATAGAAACGATCTTGTCCCGCTTGAATGGGCTGCGGAGCATGTCTCCGTTTTCAATTTTCCCGACAGTGATGCGCGGATGTTGAGAGATACGTCCGCTCGGGCAAACCACCAATTTTCCGCCGAAAGCCGGTCCACGTTCACACCACGGACGCGAGCTTTAGCGACAAAGTGCGTGCTAAGCGCGCGCAATCTTGGGACCGGCGCAAAAGTATGTACTCGATGCGTTAAAGCAGTCAAAGCATGTGTTCAGTGTGCAATCTCGTCGAGCGCACATACATTGTCTCCGCGCACTTCAATCAATCGTAGCTCGCCTGAGCGATTCCGGCCGCCTGAGTCGCATTTTGCTAGCGACATAAAACACCAAGCTGGGACGTGTGAAGCGCTTCTCCACCTAATTTACATCCTCAAGGTAAATTTGCACCAAAAGCGGGAAATCGGCCTTGTTTCAGGAAAAGTGGTTAGAAATTTACGTTCACGGACTCAAGCTACGTGAATGCTCGAGAAATAAGTTGCAACACTCCTGCAAAGTGTCAAATTCACTGATTAGCGTGAAAAATGTCGCAACTTTAGTTCGCCGGGCTGAAAGCTCGATAATTTATCTTATGTCAAATTAAACATCGAAGCCCTCCACATTTGAGGGACCGACTCCATTCGCGACCGACAAATTTGACCGGTCGCGAATGACGGGAATGGCCGACGACCTGCCCGTCAGCACCAATCAACGACACCCCGAAAAGGGCGATCACCCCAGCGAGTGCGCCTCAGCACTGACCTGGGCGTCTTCCGCCCTCCAGTCACAATCGTTCAACGCCAGGGATGCCAATTCCGCAATTCCGCGAGATTCTGGCGCAATATAAGAGTGCGACAACTGCCGACGAAGACGAAGGCATACGTGAAAAACTCCACCGCGCTCGGGCTGTTTTGCCGGCTATTTCTCGGCCTGTTTGTGGGTTTTTTTTGCATAACAGCCACCCTTTTCGTACGTTACATGTCGGCAAACCAGTTGCCAAAAGTCACTGTCGTGCAGCCGAAAAACGTATCACAAGCCTCGTTGGGAAGTGCCCCGGCAATCCCGTTCTCGTCCGCCTCCCCACACCAACAACGCCTTCGCTGAATACTGGGGAAAAGACACTCATTGCGTCGTCGACCTCCACTCTCGTCGCGTTCATTGCGGCTGCGGTGACTAGTTTCCTGAACTGGCGGAAGGACAAGGCAAAGCCGACCAAAGAAAAGCGGAACCCGTCCCGCCAGGCCAGGCCCCGAATCTGGAAGTTGTGACTCGACCCGCGCACCATCAGGTGTGCGACCTGGTACGCATGCCGCCCACGCCGACCTTGCCGCGCCCGACACGACCGGTTTTGCTTTGCGCCGAACTGCCCGGGCGCGGCTTCTTCCTGGAGACGGCCGTGAACGTTACGTGATCTGCCGGGTAGTAAGTCGCTCTGTGCACCGCTGCGTGACAGGCCGGATGGTCAGGGTTGAGCGCGAGCTTGACCGTCTTCACACCGCAAAATTTTCTACTACCCTTCATTACGTCCCGCAGCGGAATCGACAGCAATTTGCCACGCGGCGTAGCAGCGTTCCCGGACCCGGTCTGGTCGAACCAGGCGGCAGCGCGCACGTTCGCATACTCGACGCCGTTGATGGTGACATATGTCGCCTTCTCGCCGAGCTTGCATTTGGGATCCTCGACGTCGACTGCCATGATGGACATCTCCTCGGACGATACCGACGTTAACAGTTTAGGGCATGCCAAATCATCGGCATATCGGCGCCGTTTCGAGGACTCCGTACGCATGCCGGTTGCTGAACGCCGTCCATCTCGAGCACTTCGCTTGCGTTCGGCCGCTGAGCAACGGATTGCAGGGCGAACCGATGCTATCTTTACATCCGGGCCGCCGAGGCACTCGCATGGCCACCTGACATCGGCCGCAGCAAGCATGTCGAAGCAGGCGTTTCGGCTGTCTCCGTCATTCTCGGCCAGAGGTGACATCAAACCGTAATCTCAATCAATCGCACACTCCTCAACCCCGGAGAAATCATGGCAAAAGTACTCGTGCTTTACTACTCGATGTACGGTCATATCGAAACGATGGCTGAAGCGGTGGCCGAAGGCGCACGATCGGTCGCCGGCACCGAGGTGACGATCAAACGTGTCGCGGAGACGATTCCGGCGGACCAGGCCGCAGCCTACGGAGTCAAACTCGACCAGAAAGCGCCTGTGGCGACACCGAACGAACTCGCCAGTTACGATGCCATCATCTTCGGGACGCCAACGCGCTTCGGCAATATGGCCGGTCAGATGCGCACCTTCCTCGACCAGACCGGAGGACTCTGGATGAAAGGCGCGCTCATCGGAAAGATAGGGAGCGTGTTCGCATCGACCGGTACCCAGCACGGCGGCCAGGAAACCACCATCACCTCGTTTCACAGCACACTGCTGCATCAAGGCATGGTCATCGTGGGCGTGCCGTATGCATGCGCCGGTCTCACCAACATGGTCGAGATCACGGGGGGATCACCCTACGGGGCAACCACGCTGGCAGGCGCCGACGGCAAACGGCAACCCTCGGCGAATGAACTGGATATCGCGCGGTACCAGGGCAAACACGTTGCCGAACTTGCGTCGAAGCTCGCTGGCTAGCGTCTAACCGGTGCAACACTGACTTCGAACGGGAGGGTGATCGGGTGTCGCCCTCCTTTGCCGGGTCTGTGTGACGGCGCAAGGCTGTCTATCCTGGGCACTCGTCCGACACACCGGACGGCTTGCCGGTATATGCAGGTTCGACCGACCGACTTCCGACAGCCACCTCGCCGCATGAACATCGGGCGCTAACGCCCAGCGAATCAGGTGCGGGAAATCGAAGCCCCGCCGTCGATCAGCGAAGCAGTGCCAGTCACAAACGATGAATCGTCGGACGCGAGGTAAAGCACTGAACGGGCCAGTTCTTCCGGTTTGGCCACGCGCTTGAGCGCATGCAGGTTCGTGATGAATGCCTGCGACTCGGCCGTATTGTTCATATCGCGATACATCTGCGTATCCACGGCGCCGGGCAACACTGCGTTCACGCGTATGTTCTGTGGCCCGTATTCGGCCGCGAGCGCCTGAGTCAGGCCGATCAGCCCGGATTTACTCGCCGCGTACGCCGCCGTTCCAGGAAATGCGAACGTGTACCCGACAAACGTCGACGTGAAGATGATTGATCCGCCGCCCTGCTTCACCATCTCCGGAATCTGGTGCTTCGCGCCCAGAAATGCACTCGTCAGGTTGGTCGCCAGCGCGTCCGACCAGCCTGCTGCGGAGACCTCGGTTGACGGCCCCATTTCACCCAGCGTGCCGGCATTGTTAAAGGCAATGTCCAGACGGCCGAAACGGCTGACGGCCAGAGCGACGACTGCTTTCGCGAAGTCTTCCGAGCGCACGTCGCCAGCCAGAAACGCGGCCTCTCCGCCCTCCCCGACAATCTCGCCCACCAGCGTTTCGAGTTCGACCTCACGGCGCGCAGCGACCACCACCCTGGCGCCTTCCGTGGCGAACAGCTTCGCGGTCGCCCGTCCGATTCCCGCGCTGGCGCCGGTCACAATGGCGACTTTTCCTGACAAGCGGTGCATGGTCGATCTCCTGGTGCGATTGGCCGGTCGGCGCACAGGCACAACGCCGCTTCGATGATGGAAGGCTCCGGCAAGAGAGTAAGAAAATACACCCGCCGCAAACCATTGTCAGCACGGCCGCGGCTGGCAATGGGGCTTTAGACTCATGTCACTGTGCGACCCAACCTGTGAGGCCCGCCAGGGTTGCCCCGGACCGTGGGCGCGGCTTCCTGGTGATCGGCGAAGCGGTCCGGCAGCCGACCGGCAGTCTGTATCGTCTGCCTTTGCGGCAGATAAACGTCGCCAGCGTTCAGGCCTGAAACGAACTTTCAGGTAGATACGGACGTTTCATGGTTCGACGTACAACACAGTCAGGATACCGAATGTGTGTTGCACGTGAAGATCACGAGCCTTGACTTCACTGGTATCCGGCGACGTCGTGTTTTACTGTCCGCCAGCGTCGCACTCTTCCATCGCATGTCTCATGGCGTCAGCGCCTGCCGGCAGGCCACGGGTGACACTATGCCCGACCACCAGACCGGCGTCATAGGCCGCTTCAAGAGCGCGGTAAATGTCGTCAACGCTAACGATGCGGAAATCGGCGCTGGGCTTCCCCGTCAGCTCGAACGTTTCGATGCCAAGGTCTTCCCTGGCAATGGCGAGCAGCAACTCGATGTGTGCATCACTCATGGGTTTCTACTCCTTAACGATGGTTTGTGAAGTCGGCGTGCTGGGAGACGCGTCAATCCGGCGGTTGACGGTCCTGATCGCCTTGACCAGCTCACGGACGCTGTCGTACTCGCGCGCGGCCTGCAGCGAATCGTGGTCGACCATGCAGCGGGCAGTGCGGTCGGCGCGGCGAGCGGCGTACCAAAGGTAAAGGAGGCCCGGCCAGACCATCAGGCAAAACAGGACCGTAAAGACGGCCTGCGAAACGGGCTCAAGGGTGTGCGGCGACCTTCTCTGGCACACCGGGCAATATTGAACGCTGACTTTCACGACGGATCTCAGTTGACGGGGGTATACACACCCCACTCCTTTCAATATAGAAAGCTTGAGCCTCCGCAGTACGTGGTGAGATGACGCAAGTCGAGGCTCTACTCCAAAACGCCTGGTCCTTGTAGACAACCGCGAAACGCGGCTGACCCTCGATACATGAAGCGCTTCCTTACACAATCCGGCTGGTGCACGGCGAGCGCGACCCGCCCGTGTGGAGCCTCTTCCAGTTTTCCGCCGCGCGATCTGAGGGCGGTTAGCTAACGTCGGATGGCCGCGCACGCACGGCGCGGCGGCGCGAAGGGTGAATGTGAGGCGACCCGCTGGCAATGAATGGTCTGCTGAATCTGTCGTCCGCCGCGGATTGCCACCAGTGAGGAGCGTTTGGCGTGACGGACGCGAAAAGTGTTTCATGCCCCCATTTTTCTCGCCCGGCGCGCGTAGCGCGGCAGATTGCCGCCAGTCGCTCTGGCTCTCGAGCTAGATACTCGTTGGCAGGATCGGTGGATTTGGCATTGACCGTGACGGCTGCGCCGAGGCGCCTCGCGAGAGTCGATAGCCACGGCGGCCACGTTCAGGCACTTCGCCTTTGTGAAATGCAACACGCCGTCGTGCAATGTCAAGACCTGAGCACGCGTAAGGAAGGATGCCGCCAACTCAGTCGATTTAGCGGCAAAGGTGCTGCCTGTGCCGCTGCGGCTAGCTACCCTGCCGCAGTCGGCGAATGGATTAGCGGCTCAGTCAGCGATCGTCGTCACGAATCGACGATGCATGCCGGCACAACGCCCGCACCTGGAGATCCATGTACGGGAAAAGCGGCAGCTGGCTCAGCACATCGTGCAGGTGCGCCGGGCTATCGACATCGAACACGCTGATATTGGCGTAGTGTCCGGCGATCCGCCACAGATGACGCCATACCCCTTCCTTCTGCAGCCTCTGCGACATCGCCTTCTCGTCGGCCTTCAGACGCGCTGCGTGCTCAGGATCCATGTCGTGTGGCAGGTTGACCGTCATTTCAACGTGAAACAGCATTGCTTGCTCCTCAAACAGTAAAAGACCCCGTCGGCGCGGCACGCTGCGTGACGGGGTCGACTACACGTTCCATCCATGCCGTTCAGGCTTCTGCCCGCACGCGCTCGACTTCAGCGCCAGGCAGATTGGCACGCTCCCTGAACAGCGTGAAATCGAAATCGATCATGGCGAAGTTGCCGTCGACGCCATACGGCTTGCCTTGGGCGCCTTCCGCTTTCTTCACGGGCGGCACGAGACCGTCGCGCGTCGCGAAAGCGAAGTCGTCCCACAGGTACGGATCGCCTTCGATGTTGATCTGCGTTGTGAGCTTGCGGAAGCCCGGCGCCGACACGAAGAAATGAATATGCGCAGGACGATGGCCATGACGCCCGAGTTGATCTAGCAGTTGCTGAGTCTTGCCTGCGGGCGGCACGCTGTAGCCGACCGGCACCACGCTGCGGAAGCTGTAGTTGCCGTTTGCATCGGCGCGGATCGAGCGGCGCAGGTTGAACGCGGGCTGCGATTTGTCGAAGTACGAGTAGTTGCCGAGATGATTCGCGTGCCACACTTCAACCAGCGCGCCAGCGAGCGGCTTGCCATCTTCACCCAGCACACGGCCGCGCATCACCAGCGTTTCGCCGGGATCCGTGCCGTCGTCGAGACGTGCGTGGCCCTCGGACAGGGGCGCGCCGGCTACATACAGCGGCCCTTCGATCGTGCGCGGTGTGCCGCCTTCGATGCCGGCTTTCGCTTCGGCTTCGTCAAGACGCAGATCGAGAAAATGCTCGAAGCCAAGGCCTGCTGCGAGCAGTCCCAACTCACCGCTCTGGCCCGCCTCGCCGAGATAGTTGAGCGCGGTCCAGAATTCATCCGGCTGCACGTCGAGGTCTTCGATCGTATGGAACAGATCGCGAACGATCCGGTTGACGATCTCCTTCGTGCGCGGATTGCCTTCGCTGGTGGCACTGTCGTTGATCTTTTGCAGCAGCGCGTCGATGGCTTGCCTGTTCATGGGGTATCTCCTTTGATTGAATGTTTGTCGTGGCTGTAGCGGTTATCGCTCACGCGTTCATCTCACGGTGACGCTCGCCCCCTGCCGCGTATCGCGGCGCAGACGGTCGATTTTTTCCCAGTCGAGCGTGATGCCAAGCCCTGGGCCTTGCGGAAGATGCAGCGCGAAATTCTCGTAGCGCAGCGGCTCGGTGAGAATTTCTTCGGTCAGCAGCAACGGCCCGAAGAGTTCGGTGCCCCACTTCAGCTCGCCGAACGTACTGAAGAGTTGCGCCGACGCCATCGTGCCGACCGCGCCTTCGAGCATCGTGCCGCCGTACAGGTCGATGTTCGCCGCGAGGGCAATCGCGGCGACGTTCGCGGCGCCGGTGAGCCCGCCCGACTGGGCGATCTTGACGGCGAATACATCGGCGCCGCGCGTGCTGGCGACCGCAAAGGCATCGGCCGGACCGTGCAGCGCTTCGTCGGCCATGATGGGCACGCGGGCGATGTCGGTCAGACGCTTTAACCCCGCGCGGTTCCCGGCGGCGATCGGCTGTTCGATCAGCGCAACGCCCGCTTCGGCGAAACGCGAGGCGGCCCAGATCGCTTCCGGTTCACTCCATGCCTGATTGACGTCGACGCGCACTTCGCCACGCCCGTCCAGCGCTTTACTGATCGCAACGACATGCGCGACGTCGTCAGCTACCGCCTGCGAACCGATCTTCAGCTTGAACACGCGATGGCGCCGCGCCTCGAGCACGCGCTCCGCTTCGTCGATATCGCGCTTCGTGTCGCCGCTCGCGAGCGTCCATGCCACGTCGACGCTTTCGCGCACGCGCCCGCCCAACAATTCCGACAGCGGCACGTTTAGCCGCCGCGCCTGCGCATCGAACAGCGCCGTTTCGACTGCGCATTTTGCAAAGCGGTTGCCCTGAAACAGTTTGCGCAGCTTCGCCATCGCAGCGCCTGGACGTGTCGCGTCCATACCTTTGAGCAACGGCGCGAAGTAGGTGTCGAGATTGACCTTGATGCTTTCCGGGCTTTCTTCGCCGTACGCGAGACCGCCGATCGTCGTGCCTTCGCCGACGCCGATGCTGCCGTCGGCGGAGCGGATGCGCACCAGCACGAGCGTCTGGCAGTTCATGGTGGCGACCGACAGCCGGTGCGGACGGATCGTCGGAACATCGACGAGGATCGTCTCCACGGTTTCGATCTTGACGGGTGTTGCTATCATGCGTTTCCCTCCTGATGCTGCACATGTTAGAAACAAACCCGCGTAGCAGTCCAACACCCATTACGACTACTTTCATACCTTAGGGGTATGCATGGAATTGCGCCAACTCCGTTATTTCATCGCCGTCGCCGAAGAAATGAACATCACGCGTGCCGCGGACCGGTTGCATATGACTCAGCCGCCGCTCAGCCGCCAGATCCAGCAGATTGAGGAAGACGTCGGCCTGCCGCTGTTCGAACGCGGCTCGCGTCCGCTGCGGCTGACCGAGGCGGGCCGCATCTTCTATACGCAGGCGAGGCGGCTCATCGAGGAAGCGGACGAACTCGCGCCGCTCACACGCCGTCTCGCGCAACTGGCCGAGCGCATCGTGATCGGCTTCGTGCCGTCGACGCTGTATGGGGCGTTGCCTGCCGTCATTCGCGCGTTTCGCGAGGCGGCGCCGCAGATCGAACTGTCGTTGATTGAGATGTTCACGATCGAGCAGTTGGGTGCGCTAAAAGGCGGCCGCATTGACGTGGGCTTTGGACGGTTGCGTTTCGACGATGCACAGCTGTCGCGCGAGGTGCTCGTCGACGAGCGGATGATTGCCGCGTTACCGCAGGGCCACCCGCTCGCCGCCGGCACAGACACGCTGACGCTTGCCGACATTGCACGTGAAACGCTGATCGTCTACCCGAGCGCGCCACGGCCAAGCTACGCGGACCAGCAACTGTCCGCGCTGCGTGACCACGCGCTGGAACCGAAGGCGGTTCACGAAGTGCGCGAACTGCAGACGGCACTCGGGCTCGTCGCAGCGCAGGTCGGTGTGTCCCTCGTGCCGGAGAGCGTCGAAGGCCTGCGCGCGCATGGCGTGGTGTACCGGCCAGTTCTGGACGCGAACGTGTCCTCGCCGATCATCATGAGCCGCCGCCTGCAGGACGAATCGCCCACGACCACCCTCTTTTGCTCGCTGGCGCGCGATCTGTTCCGGCATGGCTGATATCGCGCTGCCGACGTAGAGCGCATATGTCCTCGCTTGCCGCAGCCTGGAGAGAAAGCGTCAACTGATTGCGCCTGTTCCGCCGCTGCTCGCCTACTCCTTCCTTTCCAGCCGCAGGTACGTATCGGCGGCAACGAGGCCAAACACGATATGAGACATGAAGCTCACCCAACTGCGGGCGTCCTCAATCCATGGGAACACGTGGCTCATGCCATAGAAGTTGATGAGATACACGGTGGCGCCAAAAACCGCGCCCGCCAGCGAGGCCATCCCCATGCTCGAATCGAAGCTGAACGGCGCGATGATCACCGCCAGAATGAGCGCGAAGATGATCGAAAGCAGGAAGTGAACGACCAGCGCCACCAGCACGATGCCCACGTCGAACGTGGCGGGCTGCGCTAGCACACCGCGCCCCACCGCAATCGCCGCGATCATTCGAGGCGCCCCCCAGGGGCTCTGCCCGGCAAACCACATCCCAAGAAATTCGAGCACCAGAAAGACCGCTCCCGCTGCGCAGCCGGCGATTACGGCTGCACGCCAGTCGGGCACGCGGCGAATGAAGTGGTGCAAGTGCATGTGACGTTCCATCGCGACCTTCTTTAGACGCGACCCGATTCCGCTGCTTTCATTAATCATTTTAGAAAATGTGGACGGAAAAGGCACTGTGCCTGCGGGTCGGTTCCGCTGACGAGGTATTCGTGCTCTGAAGGAACCGGAAATTGCGATCAGGCGATGTTGCGCAGCCCGCTGCGCTGCAGCGACGCACCCGGAAGCGCTGTGCATCGTGGCTGGATTCCATCCCTCTTCCCCAGCCCTCCCAACTGGCGCTTCATTCGAGGAAGCCAGATTCCAGCGAGGCGACGATCAAGCGATTGAGCTTATCTCGCCGCAATGCGTTGTCACGCGATCTGCTGAACCCATTGACTCCGCCAACCCGGCGCTTCAAAGGGATCCGAAAAATACTGGGTCTCGTGAACGACCTTGCCGTTGCAGAACTCCATAATGCTGACGGTATAGGCCGGTCGCCCGTTATAGGTGATGGCGTATTCCGTGATCCATAGATTGCCGTCTCCTTGAATTCGCCTGACATCGAAACCCGCTGGCTTGCCTGGATGATGGCTCCGCAGTGCCTGCAAATTCATTCTCCCGAGGATTCGTTCACCTGACTGGGGATAGTCACAGATGGCATCATCATCGTAAATATCGTGTTCTGCGTCGAGATCGCCGGCCGCCGACGCTTGCCAGTGCGCATTCAGGGCTTCACGTATTTTCTCGTCCTGCATGGAGTGCCTCCGGATACCGCTTACGTTCATCTATCGCGTGCGTCGTGGAATAAACCCGGGGCTGCCCGTCTTGACGACTTCGAGACTCCACGAAGCACGTGCTCAATGAGTGCGCTTACTGCGGGAAGTATAAGTCTCAACTTCACTGCAATGGGCAGTGGTTAGCAAGGGGGCGACTTCTCGAATTGCCTACGATCTTCGAGCCGGTGCCGAACGACCATTTCTGGCCGAGCCCAGAAGTACACGGTCAGTTTGAACATCACTGGCTTCGGCCGGAAGCCGAACTTCCGTATCCGACCCACAAGGGACGGTCGGCGCTATCAACAACAGACCTTCGCCAAGGGCAATGTGGGTTCCAGGCTTGGCGTCCAGGGCGCACTCGCCTGGTGGCAAGGAAGCTTCAAGCTCGGACTGCCACCGTAACCACAATGAGCGCCGAGAAGATCAGCGCCGGGACGAGATGCCGGAAAGGCTCCCGATTTCGTAGCAACGTGAAAAGCGCGCCGATCATGATCGCACCGGCCAGCGTTAGGCCCAAGACTCTGGTTTGTTGTCCAAGAAGAAGTGCCGCACTGAACAGCTCGAGAGCGCCACAGAGCAACTGAAACCATGCTGGGTAACCCCAGCGCGCGAAGTCGCGCTTCACCGCGCCGCGTCCTGCGAGATTGACCACCCCAGCAACCGCGAACAGAACCGCTACGATCGTCGCGAGAATCGATTCGAAAGATGCAGTGTTTAACGCCATCGTCATGCTCCGTTGCTTTGCTGAAAGTGCTTCTGTACAGAGAGGTCCGCAATCAAGCCGGGGCCGTGGGGTTCCCACGCAAGAA
Organism: Paraburkholderia sp. BL10I2N1; assembly: GCF_004361815.1. Classification (NCBI taxonomy): domain Bacteria; kingdom Pseudomonadati; phylum Pseudomonadota; class Betaproteobacteria; order Burkholderiales; family Burkholderiaceae; genus Paraburkholderia; species Paraburkholderia sp. BL10I2N1. Next base: position 3,698,763 of record NZ_SNWA01000001.1, read on the forward strand.
TTCGCCGGGCATTCTGTCCGCTTACTGTCTGGTCGAGCGCCAGTGCGTCAGCAAATGGCCCGAGCGATTTGCGGGCATCGTCGAGCGGCCAGAATTCGACGCGGTCGGCGCCGACCGAGGCTCGAATCGCTTCGCCTATGTCGACAACGGCAACGGCATCTTCAGCGACCACGTTGAAAATCTGTCCGGTGACTCGATCGTCCCCGCTTGCCGCGCGCTCCACCGCGCTCAGATAAGCCGTGGCGAGATCATCGACATGCACGGCAGGCCAGTGGTTGCGACCATCGCCGACGACTCTCACCCTGCCGGTCTGGCAGACCATGCCGGCAAGCATGCCGAAGACGCCGCCGCCGTAGCCGTGCACCATCGCCGGCCGGAGGATCACCGCGGCAATCGAGCGGCGTGCTGCCAGCGCCTGCACGTGTTGCTCCACTGCGGGCCGCCAGGCGACGAGTGGTGTTGGGTTCAGTGCCGTCGCTTCAGTCGCGGGCTCGCCCTCCGTATCGCCGTAGACCCAGGTGCCCGACGTATAGACAAACGCCGCGCCCGGCCGCAAATGCGAAAGCATCGCCTCAGTCGCGGCCTCGTCAGCAGCGGCGGCGGAAGCATCGTTGGTCGACGCCATGTGCACCACGCCATTGGCGGCACCGGCAGTCGCAGCGAAAGACTGTGGCTCACGCAAGTCGCCGCCATGCAGTTTCACGCCGAGACGTGCCAGCGCACTTGCTGCCGCCGACCTGTCTTCGCGCACCAGCGCCGTCACCTGGTGGCCGCGGCTAATTGCCTTGCGCGCGACTGCTTGCCCGATGTAGCCCGTACCACCTGTAATGAACAGTTCCATAACGTTTTCCTCGATGAATTGCCTGCGGAGTCGATAAGTCACACGAACGAGACTTCTCGGTCTCGTTTTGACCAATCTAAACGAGACTGGTTAGTCTTGTCAACTGCCTGGCGATCTGTTATTTATCTGCTATGAACACGCTCTTTCTCCCCGACCTGAGCCCGCTGCAACGCCGTAAGCGGTTCGCGATCTTCGACGGCGCAAAAGCCATTTTTTTGAGGCAGGGTTTCGGCCTGGCAACGATGGACGATGTCGCCGCGGCCGCTGGCGTCGGCAAACAGACGGTCTACCGCCACTTCAAGTCGAAGGAGGCGCTCTTTGTCGGTCTGGTGAGTTCGATGTGCGCTCAGGTGGGTGAACTTCTTGCCAGTGCTCAGGACGAGCAATCCGATGGCTCACCCGAAGTTGAGTTGCGCGAGCTGGGATGGGTGTTGGCACGAATCCTTATCGAGCCGGATTATCTGCGGCTTTACCGGGCCATCGTTGCTGAGGCCGAGCGTCTTCCGGAACTCGGCCAGGTGTTTTACGAAAATGGTGCGAAGGTCGTGCGCGTCTTCGCCGCAAAAATTCTGCGAAAGCGATTTGACGAATCGACTGCTGCATTGCGGGCAGCGACATTCGTTCAGTTGGTGCTAGGCGACGCGTATCTGGAACTGTCCATTGGCTACACGGTGCCCGATGTTGAAGCGCGCTTCGCGCTGCAGATTGACGAGGCGGTGGCGGCGGCACTTCGCTAAAGCGTGCAGCGGCCCACGAACATCAGCGCATGTCCTTTTCAGGCAGCCAGCCGCGCTCGATTCGTTCTATCAACAATGTGTCGTTCCACGAACCCGGACGGAGCCGAATGGGCGCTTCACGCGCAAGTTGATACTTTTACCGGTCTAAGCCCGACTGACACCATGCCTCGACGCCATACCGCTACACCTCGACGCCCGGCTCGGCATACGGCTCCAGCAGGCGGCGCGCGTACACCATCGCTTCCACGGGCCGGCTGAACAGATAACCCTGCTGCTTGTCGCAGCCGATCGAGCGCAGGAAGGACGCCTGCGCCGGTGTCTCGACCCCCTCGGCCGTCACGTTCATGCCGAGCGAATGCGCCATCGCGACCACCGCCTGCGTGATCGCAACCGAGTCGCGGTGGTCCGGCAAGCCGGCGACAAACGACCGGTCGACCTTCAGGTTATGCAGCGGAAAGCGCTTCAGATACGACAGCGACGAATAGCCCGTGCCGAAATCGTCGACGGAAATCTGCACGCCCATGCCAGTCAGCGCCCTTAGCATCGGCAGTACGGTTTCGCTGTCGCGCATCAGAAGCCCTTCGGTAATCTCCAGTTCCAGTGCGCCGGGATCGAGCCCGGTACGGCCAAGACAGTACTGGACGCGCTCGACCAGCCCATCGTTGAACTGGCGCGGCGACAGATTGACGGCGATGACGAGGTCCGGCGCAATCGTCCTTCGCCATTCGGCTGCCTGCCCGCACGCCCGTTCGAGCACCCAGTGGCCGATCGCGACGATGAGCCCCGTGTCCTCCGCGACCGGAATGAATTCCGCCGGCGACACCTGGCCGAGTTCGCTGTTGGTCCAGCGCAGAAGCGCCTCGGCGCCGATCGTTTTACCGCACCGGCTTTCGACGACCGGCTGGTAGGCGAGACTGAGTTCGTCCGAGGTCAGCGCACGCCGCAGAGACTGCTCGATCGCAAAGCGGCGTTGCAGGCGCTGGTTGAGTTGCGCGGTGAAGAACTGGAAGTTATTGCGACCACGCTGCTTGGCGTGATACATCGCCGAATCGGCGTTGCGCATCAGCGTGGTGGCGTCGTGTCCATCTTCAGGCGACACGCTGATCCCGATCGACACCCCCAGGTAATACTCGTTGTTCGCCACTTCAAACGGCTGGGCGATTGCATCGAGCACCTGCCGCGCGAGTGCCGCGAGGCAGCCTGTATCCTCGTATTCGTTGACGACGATCACAAATTCGTCGCCGCCGACGCGCGCCAGCGTGTCCTCTACGTCTACACAGCGCGCCAGCCGGTAGGCGACGCTGCGCAGCAGCGCATCGCCCGCATCGTGACCGGCTGTGTCGTTGACCTTCTTGAAACCGTCGAGATCGACAAACAGAACGGCGACGCGCCGGGGCGGCGCAGAGCCGTCCCGCGGATCGAACAGCTCACGCATCCGGTCGCCGAGATACGTCCGGTTATAGAGGCCAGTGAGAGAATCGCGCGTTGCCAGGTACCTGAGTTGCTGCTGTGCCTCGCGCACCGGTCCGATATCGTTGAACGAGATCAGCACCGAACTGGCTTCCGTCTCGCCCGGCTTGATGATGGGCACAACGTTCCCGGTGATCCAGATGACGTTGCCATCGACGAGTTCCAGACCCAGCGTGAGGCCAAGCAGTGGCTTGCCGCTCGCCAGCACTCGGCGGGTCGGGCGTTCGCCGTCCGGGATCGTGGTGCCGTCCTCCCGCAACGCGCGGACCACCACCGAATAGATGTCGCGGCCGACGAGGCCGGTTTTGGCACACAGCATCCGGTGCGCACTCGGATTGCACGCCAGCACGATGCCCGAGCGCGATTGCACGACAATCCCTTCGTTCAGGTGATCGACCACGAGCCGGTGATGCTCTTCGCTTTGCGCAAGACGCCGGGCGATCCTGTCCTGATGTACCGCGAGCCCGACGCTGCGGCCAATGTCGCGCAGGATGGCTTCTTCTTCCTCGCCTGGCCGGCGCGGCGCGCGATAGTAAACCGCAAATGCACCCAGCACTGCGCCCGCGTCGTCCTGAAACGGAATCGACCAGCACGCCCGCAGCCCCACCGGCAGCGCGAGATGCTTGAAATCAGCCCATAGCGTATCCGTCTCGATGTCCTCGACGACCACCATCCGCCGCTCGTACATTGCGGTGCCGCACGACCCGACCCTCGGGCCGATTGCGGCCCCGTCGATTGCCGCGCTGTACTGCGCGGGCAACGACGGCGCCGCGCCCACCCTGACGTGCTGGCCGTCGGCATCGAGCAGCAGGATCGTGCAGGACGCGCCATCGCCCAGCAGCGCCTCGGCGCGGTTGCAGACTTCCACCAGCAATTCCGGCAATGGCGTATTGCGCGTGATCAGCCGCAAAACGCTCTGCTCGGAGGCCAGCACTTCGGCGGCCAGACCCGAGCCATATCGGACGCTTTCCGGTTCGGTGTCCATGATGAAACCTGCGGCGTCTTGACGGATCATATCTGCGCTCCCTATCCCGACAACGGCAAGACCAGCCCTCTGGCACACTGGGGTTTACGCCGACAGGAAGCAGGACGGCACGTGAAACGACAGTCCTGACAACGATACATGAAGTAGGGCCGCGGTACCTCTATGCCGAATGGCCAGGTGGGCTCCCAGAATGATATCCGGCTGACAACGCCCATCTCCGCAGATCGTGGCAGACTAGCCGGATCAACCGTGATGGGGCCGATCATGGAGCGTGCTTTCATCGATCGCGCGGAAGCCGGCCGCGTGCTCGCGCGTCAGTTAGGCGCCTGGGCGAATCGCAGCGACGTCGTCGTGCTCGGGTTGCCGCGCGGCGGCGTGCCAGTCGCCTTCGAGGTCGCAGACGCGCTCGGCGCGCAACTCGACGTGCTGGTGGTGCGCAAGCTGGGTTTGCCGATTCAACCCGAACTCGCGATGGGCGCGATCGCCTCGGGCGGCGCGCAGTACGTCGACCGCCTGCTGATCGACGACGCGGGCGTCACGCCGATCGAGTTCGAGCGGGTGCTGGAAGAGGCCAGGCTCGAACTCGCCGAGCGGGAGCAGATGTACCGCCAGGCCCGGCCGCCTGTGGACCTGACCGGACGTATCGTGATCGTCATCGACGACGGCATGGCGACCGGGGCGACGCTGCTGGCCGCCGCGCGGGCATTGCGCGCTCGTGCGCCGGCAAAAATCATCGCGGCATTGCCGGTCGCTCCTGCCGGCGCGGATGCGCGGCTGGGCGATGCCGTCGATGACTTCGTCTGCGCGCTGACGCCACGCATGTTCTTCAGCGTGGGTCAGTTCTACGCGGATTTCAGCGAAACCACCCACGACGACGTGTGCAACCTGCTCGCCCGCGCGCGCCGGAATGCAGGCTGAAGCACGCGCGACGCGTCCGGCGCAACAGCCGTGTGCGGTTGCTTCCGTCCGGCGGTTGAGCGACTTTTCAGGCGGCCTGTGCGGTGAGCACCACCGGCAGATAGTTCTGCAGGTATTCCTCGAAATCAGCCCGGACTTCCGGATGGCGCAGCGCGAATTCGACCGTTGCCTTCAGATAGCCGAGCTTGCTGCCGCAATCGAAACGCGTGCCGAAATAGCGGTACGCGAGCACCTGCTCTTCCGTCAGCAGCGACTGCAATGCGTCCGTCAACTGCAACTCGCCGCCGGCACCCGGCTTGAGTGCGCGAATGTGCTTGAAAACCGTCGGCATCAGCACGTAGCGTCCGACCACGCCGAGATTCGACGGCGCCTGCTCGGGCGCGGGTTTCTCGACGATGCCTGACAGTTTGATCACGTCCTCTTCCCACTCGCGGCCGTCGACGACGCCGTACGAGCGGCTATCTTCGCGCGCGATGGTTTCGACGCCGACCACCGAGCTGTGATAGTGATTGAACACGTTCACGAGTTGCTTCATGACCGGCTGCGTGCTGTGCAGCAGGTCATCGGCAAGAATCACGGCAAACGGACTCTCGCCAACCAGTTTTTCCGCGCACAGCACCGCATGGCCCAGCCCCAGCGCGGTCGCCTGGCGAACGTAGAAGCAGTCGACATGACTCGGCTTGATGTTGCGTACGAGATCGAGCAACTGCTCCTTGCCGCGCGCTTCGAGTTCAGCTTCGATTTCGTAGGACTTGTCAAAGTGATCTTCGATCGCGCGCTTGCTGCGCCCGGTGACGAAGATCATCTCCGTGATGCCAGCCTCGATGGCTTCTTCAACCGCATACTGAATGAGCGGCTTGTCGACGATAGGCAGCATTTCCTTCGGGCTGGCCTTGGTGGCCGGCAAAAAAACGCGTGCCGAGGCCTGCCACGGGAAACACGGCTTTGGTGACTTTCAGCATGGTATGGGTTCCCACCTCTGTTGATGACTGAGCGAGCGCCGGCACGATGTGCGACACGCGGCGGCTCCGCGTCTTTTTAAAAGACTAGCTTAAAATTATTCAGCTGAACGCATAAACTGCAATTAAATCGACAATCCGCAATTGCGGCGATCAGATTTGTCGCGATATGAAATATGAGTGGAAACAATTACGCCAGGCCATTCGTCATCCGGCAGGAATTTCCGGATGCAATGCCCGAAATGCCCGACATTGCACCGGGCAATCGTCGATGAGCCGTTATTCCGTGTCATCCATCGGCGGCAGCTTGTCGCCCCCGTTCATCCTGAAACGGCTGATCGGCTCGTTGCGCAGCGCTTCGCGATAGGCGGAAATCCCGACGAGAATCAGCAGCACGGCGATACCCGCGAGCAGGTGCATATTCATGGCTGTACCTTTTGGTTCTGGTGATATGAGCGTTAAACTAGCATAAAAAAAACGGTAAATAATCCAATCTACCGATCCCGTTCAGGGCATATTTTTTTAATATTCAGCGATTCATCAAGCGGTCTTTTTTATTACCCCTCGATATATATTTTTTATCATTTTTTGAGCGGTTCCTTGCATTACGATAGCCAGGCGAACCCAGGCTCGCTTGGGCGAGCGCGCCTATAAGCTTATTCATCCGCATGGACAAGGACTCCGCATGAGCGACCCCGCACTGGATGCTTCCGCCTCCTCCCTGCCCTTCCCTGCAGCGCCGCGCGGCGTCTCGCGCGCGCAGAGCGTTCCCAAGGAACACATCATCGATGCGTTGCGGGGCCTTGCAGCCCTGCTCGTCGCCTACTTCCACTGCCGCCAGGTGACATGGGTCGGCATGCAGAACTTTCATCAGACAGCAGGCCGCGCGCTGGATCTGAATACGATCGTCTCGTATCTGACGTTTCCTGTCGCCTGGGGCTCGGCAGGCGTGCCGGTTTTCTTTGTCATCAGCGGCTATTGCATTCACCGCAGCGCGGCACAGCGACTCGCCGCGAATCCAGCTTACCGCCTCGACACAGTCAATTTCTGGGCACGGCGCTTCGCGCGCATTTACCCGGTCCTGCTCGCGGCGCTCTTGCTGACCTTCGCACTCGACTGGGCCAGCCATCAGCTGCCGCCCGTCAATCACAAGCTGCTCGACATCGGTCCGCGCGCCTTCCTCGTCAACCTGTTTTCCCTGCAAGGCGTGGCAGGCAAAACCTATGGATCGAATGGCGCACTCTGGACGCTGTCGATCGAGGTGCAGTTCTACGCGATCTATCCACTGCTGTTCGCGTTGCGCCGCCGGTTCGGCATGACACCGGTGCTCGCCATGATTGCGCTCATCAACGTCGCGTCCGCATTCGCGCTCGAACGGCATGAGATCCAGTTCTTCACCTCGTACTGGCTCTCGTGGACGATCGGCGCCTGGATCGCGGAAGCCAGGGTTCGCACGACGCCCGATTCGCGCGCCGCGTCGCCGTGGTTGTATCTGATCGCGTTTGTCTTCATGGCGCTCGGCTGCATTGCCTTCCACTTCGGCCAATACGCCGCATTCCAGCTATGGGCCGCTGGTTTCGCCTGCTATCTCTACAAGGCGCTGGACCAACGCGGTGACGGCAGTAACACGCGTGGGCCTGGGTCGGCCGTCCGCCTGCTTTCACGCGTCGGCGACTTCAGTTTCTCGCTTTACCTGATCCACCTGCCGATCTTCGTCCTGCTATCGTCGCTGCTGTTCCGGTCAGCCTTTCAGGTCGAGATCTGGCCATCGTTCGCCTTCATGCTGGTCGCCATTCCCGTTGCTTACGTGTTCTACCGGCTGGTCGAACTGCCCGCAATGAAGTGGTCTGCGAGCCTCAAGCCCAAAGCAAAAGCGGCGCGCGTATAACGCCAACGCCGCCTGTATTGCCACCCCTGCTACGTATCCTGCAACTGATCTTTCATCCGCGTTCACACGCTTTCACACAGGGCGTCGCTGCCGCGCAGCGGCCGCCCTGATCCTCAAGCCTTCCCTGCAACCTTCTTCAGAATGCGCTCGACGCCGGACACGTAGTTGTCCGTTCCGAAGCGTTGCAGCGCGGTCCGATATCCGGCTGTGACGAGGCGGTCACGCAGCGACGCATGCGATTGCAGCCGTGTGAGCGTATGGGCGAGAGCGAATGCGTCGCCCGGCTCGCACAGCAGGCCGTCCACCCCATCCTCGATGATCTCGATCACCCCACCTGCACGCGCTGCGACCACCGGACGCTGCGCCAGCATGCCTTCGACGATCACGCGGCCAAACGGCTCAGGCGTGATCGACGAGTGCGCCACCACATCGACCGCGCACATGCAGGCGGCGATATCGTGCTGGAAGCCGAGAAAATGCACGCGGTCGCCGATGTCGTGCGTCGCGACGAACGCCTGCAGTTCCGCCTCGTATTCGTCTTCGCCGAACAGCGGTGCGCCGACGAGCACCGCATGCATCTTCGGGTTGAGCAACATCGCTTCGAGCAGCACATGTTGTCCTTTCCAGCGCGCGAGGCGGCTAAACGAGCCGACCAGAAACGCATCTTCGGGCAGACCAAGTCGCGCACGCAGGACACTTTGCGAAACATCGCGCAACGCCTCGAACGGCGCGTCGGAAATACCGTTGAACACGACGTCGATCCGCTTGCTGTCGAAATTAGTCAGATCGGCGAACGCGCGCACCGACGCTGCCGAGTTCGCGATGACGTGCGCCAGGCCGAATTTCGCACACCACTTGATGATCGCCAGCTGCTTGCGGCCGAAATGTTCGGCGCTGACGATATCGCGCAGATGCCAGACCACCGGCTTGCGCGTGAGACGCCCCGCCACCGCGCCGATCACCATCGCCCGCTGCGTGTTCGCATAGATCACGTCGGCGTTGCGCGCGCGTGCGGCGGTCGCGCGCACGAGCGACGCGAGCCCCTTCAAGGCCTGTCCCTTCGGCAGCTTGCCCCCCTGCTTGCGCACGTGACGCAGTGCGCCGGAATCGAGTACGTCGGCATTCACGCCTGCGTGGCCGAGCGCTACACGGAACGGACCATCGTCGAACAGGACCACCTGTATGCGCGCGCGCAGTGTCTTGACGATCTCGAGCAGCGAGAGCTCGGCGCCGCCCAGCACGCCGCTTTGATCGATCGCCAGCACACGCATGCTCGCCGCCGCCTGGGCGGATTGTGCTGATGGCGGCGAGCCATCCAGCTTGACCGGTGCCCCCGCGTCGCAGGCGGGCAACGTCGCGCTGCGCAGCGCTGGAACGTTTTGCTGGACGTGCTCGAAAAAGCGCTCGCGAAAGTGTCTGGCCGAAAACTGCTCCGCGTTCGCCCGGCAATCCGCAGCCGAAAAACGCGTGCTGTTTGCGTCGAAATCATCGACGGCCGCGATGATGGAGTCCGTGCTCTGCTCGTCGAAGAACATGCCGGTCGGACGCGGCTCATAGAGATCGCGCACCGTTTCGAGTGCGCCGCCCTTGCCATACGCAATCACGGGGGTGCCGCAGGCCTGCGCTTCGACCACCGAAATCCCGAAGTCTTCTTCCGCAGCGAACACAAAGGCCTTCGCGCGCCGCATCCTGTCGTGGAGCACCGCGAATGGCTGGTAACCCATGATCTCGACGTTCGGCGTCGCCTTCGCGCGAACCTTCTGCATGTCCGGTCCGTCACCGATCACGACGAGCCGCCGCTGCGGCATTTTCGCAAACGCCTCGACGATCAGATCGATCTTCTTGTACGGCACCATCCGCGAGGCGGTCAGATAGAAGTCTTCCTTCTGCTCGTTGAGCGAAAAAGCGTCGACATCCACCGGCGGAAAGATCACCTGCGCGTCGCGCTGATACACCTTCTTGATGCGCCGTGCGATGAACGCCGAATTCGCGACAAATGCGTCGACCGAATTCGATGTGCGGATGTCCCAGTTGCGGATGTAGTGAAGAATCATCCGCGCAAGCGCCGAACGCGGGCCGCTGATGAGATTCGACTGCTTCAGGTACTGATGCTGCAGGTCCCACGCGTAGCGGATCGGCGAATGCACGTAGCTGATATGAACCTGGTCGGGTCCGGTCAGCACGCCCTTCGCCACGGCATGGCTGCTGGAGATCACGACGTCATAGTCCGACACGTCGAGCTGCTCGATTGCGAGCGGCATCAACGGCAGCCATGCGCGATATTTCGTGCGCGCAAACGGCAGCTTCTGGATGAACGACGTGGTCACCGGCTTGCCACGCACGAACGTGCGATCGTCGAGAAAATCGACGAGGCTGAACAGATCCGCATCCGGGAAACACGCGATGATCTGTTCCAGCACGCGCTCCGCGCCGGCATAGGTGACGAGCCAGTCGTGCACGATCGCAATGCGCACCGGCTTGTCGGGGCGAATGCCCGGCCGCTGCGGCGTTTTCGCGATCTGCGGCGGGACGGCGACTTCCGCGCTGGCGCTGCGTGCGGCTGGCGTCGACGGGCGCAGGACGGTTTTTTCAAGGACGTCGTGATTCATGCGCTTTTCCTCGGGTTCAGTCGCAGCAGCAGAGAACGGGCAAGCTCGCGTACAGCGGGCGTCATCGTGAGCGACCAGCCGACATTCGCGAGCACGATCACGGCGCCCGCTGCGATCGCGATCGCGAGACTGGAAAGGAAACTGGCCAGATACAGGCTGCCCAGCAGGAAGGCCAGATGCGGCAGCATGTCGAACAGGATCGGGCGTGCCCGGATGGCGGACAGCCACAACAGCACGGCGTAGTCGAACAGCGACCGGGCTGCCACCGCCACCGCCGCACCAGCCACGCCAAAATATCTGATGCCGAACCATAGCCCGGCGGCGAGGAGCGGCAACTCGAAGAGCGCGACACGTGCCGCTGAAGCGGGGTTGACCTGCGACTGGATCAGGACGCGCGTGACGTTCGCCTGCCCGATGAGCCACACCGATATGACGAGGATGCGTCCGACCGGCGCGGCCTGCACCGCGAGATCGTTGCCCACCCACAGCCGCAGGAACGGTTCAAGGGCGAACATCGTCACGATCGCAATCGGCGTGAACGCGCTGTTGAGAAATTCGAGCGACTGCTGCGCAATCGTGCCCGCATGGTCGCGACGAACCGCGGACATCCGCGGGAACAGCGTGCGGACGAAGGCGGTCGACAGCATGTTCAGACGCATCACCAGATTCTGCGGCACCGTGTAGTACGTGACGAAGCGCGCGCCGAGCCCTGTGCCGAGCATCACGCGGTCGAGCGACTCGGAGACCATGTTGGTGACGCTCGTGATCAACATCCAGCCGCCGAAGCTGAACAGGTCCTTCGCGACCCCGAGCTGCGGCGCGCGAATCCGGCGAATATTGAGCACCTTGATCGTCGAGCGGCCGAGCATGAGCCCGGCAATGAGCCGCGCCACCACCGCGGCCGCCAGCACGTTCTGCAGATTCGGCGCGATCAGCCATGCCGCGCCGAGCGGCAGCAGCTGGAACAGAAACGTACCGATGGTCTGGTTGGTGTTGTAGATGCCAAAGCGTTCAGCCCCGTTGATTGCGCCAGCAAACACCCACGAGACGTTGGCGATCGGAATCGCAATCGCAAGCCAGGGCAACGCCATGTACACCTCGTGCCGCAACGCCGGCGACACCTTCGAGAAGTACGCGGTGTACATGAACGCGCCGAAATAAATCACGAGGCCGCCGATGATGCCCGTGCACAGATTGAGCCAGAACGCGCTCCAGAAGACCCTGGCGCTCTCTTCATCGTCGCCCGATGCGCGCGCCTTCGAAATGTGATTCTGCGCGGCCATGCTCATGCCGAGATCGAGAATTCCGAAGTAGCCGATCAGCGTCCACACGAGGCTGATCACGCCATATCGCTCGACGCCAAGCGTCCTGATGTACGCCGGCACCGTGACGAGCGAAACAAAGGTCGGCAGGACCAGCCCGCAAAAATTGATCGCCACGTTCTTGAGGATGCCTTTGTCCATCAGATGCCTTTGAGTCGTTGATACGGTTGCCGCACTGGCCGCGTTTGTTGCGCTGCACACGACGTGGCGAGGCCAGCATCGAGTAGAACACGTAAAAAATCGGCACCGCCTTTGTCGCGCTGCAAGAAAATAATTCAGACCGCGTCAGGCGTTCACGCCGGTTTCCAGCGATACATCATTACTTTTCCGCGCGCATCCTCTTCGACGAAGATCAGATATTCGCCATCGCTGCGCCGGTGTGCGCTGATACCGTTTGGCACATCCACCCAGCCCGATGCGCGTCCCACTTCCGGTCCTGGGCGGATCACGCCCACCTCCCTGCCTGAATCCCTGTCGTAGACGTGGACCGCGCCGACCGGCTCGACGGCGAACACGTATTGCCCTTCGACCGTGAGCCCGATCACCGTAGCGATCGGCTTTGCCTTCGTGTCCCACGGCAACGGAATCGCGTAACGCTGCACGGGTTTGCCCGTCGACCAACTGTCATAACGCACCAGCAGCCGTCCGGCTTCCTTCCAGAACGAGTGGTCCACCGGCAGATCGGCTGTGTAGCCGGTGGCGTAGAGCGAGTCGCTGGCAGGGTCGTAAATCGCACGATGCAACTCGGTGAAAGGCGCGGGCACGGGGTACGTCGTCAGGTTCGAATACGAGTAGACCGGGTTGCCGATCGCATCGAGTCCGCCAAAGCGGAAGCGATAGATACCCTTCGAGTCGCGCGCGCGCCAGATGTCGCCCTCGCTATCAACCCACCAGCCCCAGCCACCGATCAGTTTTGCGCCGCTCGTGTTCGGGGTGAATTCGTTGGCGTCGAACCTGCCATTGCCGTTTGCGTCGCGCCAGATCCAGTCACCGCCGGGCGGCGCGTTCGGCACGCGCGTCACGCCCCGGTCGCGGCCCGCGATAAAGCCCGACGGAATGGCCACTTCGCCGTCACGGGCCGGATCGAAGCGATAGATCTTCAGATGGTCTGCGTACATATCTGTCAGAAACAGGAACGTGCGGCCTTTCAGCTTGCGGGCAATCGGTAACCCCGGCCATTGATCGACACTGAATACCGGGTCCTCGGGGTACTTGAAGCGATTCGACAGGAAACCCGCGTATTTCCACTCCTGCCCCGGCGGCTTCGACAGATCGAGGTCGAAGCGCTTGTTGCCGGTATAAACACTATCGGGCCGCGACGGATCCATCCATGCGCCGTCGACGAACAGCAAGCCCTGCAACTGCCACGTCTGATGGCCATCGGGCGCATAACTTTCGAGGGTTGCGCCAAGGCCTGCGCCAATCGGCGCGAAGCGCGGCCCGATGCCGTTAGTCGATACATAGACGTTGCCGCGTGCATCCACGCCCACCGCCGTCAGTCCGTTGAAACGCTGCGGGCCGGGCCGCCCCGGCACCCCCGAGAAAATGCCGCCTCGCTCGCCCAGCGCGCCACTTGCCACATATCGACCGTTGCTCCTGCTGAAGAACAGCACCTGCTGAGGCGGTCCGTTGTCCGCCACCAGCACGCGCCCTTGTCCATCCACTGCGAGATCGACCGGCACGGTATCCGCGGGGAGCGGCAATTCATCATTGAGACGCTGTCCGGTCGCCGTGTAGTGCGCGATGCCGGGCGCGCGCTCGCCGAGCGTATCGGTCAGCACCCACAACGTGCCATCAGGCGCGAGGGCGATGCGGCCGGGTTCGTGTACCGCCCAAGTCGTCTTCTGGACCATCGATTCGGCGTCATACACTTCGACGCGGTCGTGCGTGGCATTTGACGCATACAGTGTCGAATCGCTCGCCGCGAGTCCGGTGATATCCGCCGTCGTGCCCGTCGGCACCTCATTCACCCTCAGGAAGCCGGCTGCGAGCCATGCACGCTGATCCGTCGCATTGGCCGAAGGCTGAAACGGCACGCTGCGTTTGGGATCGGCAATCTCTCGACGCGAAATGCCGTACCACTGCTTACCTTTTTCCGGCCAGATGCCGGGAGAAACCAGGTGACCTCGCTCGTTACCCACGGCCACGGCGAGAAACACGTATTTGCGATTGACGGCAACCGCATTGCCGCCGCCGTTGCCCCATCCGTGTGTGCCACCCGCGAATCCGAGCATCCTGCCGTTCTGATACACGCTCGCTTCCGCGCCGCTTTCGTCCCATGGCGCGTTCGTGTACACCTTGCCATCAGGCGCGACCGCGATCGCGGTGATGTTGATCTGCGTCCATGTCCCGTCGCCGTAGCCGAACGTATTGCCGATCCATGACGTCTTCGCATTCAGCGCGGTTTCTGCCGACACCACCTGCGATGCCACGCATAGCAGCGCGTAGACGCACGTGGCAAAAAATCTGGCCAACAACGGACGCGACAAATGAGGTTCCTCCAATCAGTGCCATTTCACGGCATGCTGCATGCGGCAAGCGTCCCGGAGTCCCGGCGAGTGTCTCAATGGAATGATTGCCAGAATGGCGAAAAGGCGCGGCAAACAGCGGGACCAGAAGCGTGGCCCAGGCGCAACACAAACAGGGAGCACAACGAAAACGTCGGGCCTGCAGACCGGCGGCGCGACCGATACATCACAGCGGTCCAGCATGGGCGAAGCGCAACCGGTCAAACCATCACAATGTCCCACAGTACGCGGAAAATACGGCGCGACGAAATTCGAAAATAATTCAAAAATATTCAGGAATTAAGGTTAGAGAAAGGCGAGAGCCGATTGCGAAATCATGGTGCACGACGTGACACGAGAGATAGCGGAATCCCACATGTTTGAAGGCTTGGTTCGAAGCGGATGCTTCCGCAGCGCTTGCCCGATTCGATATCGAAGCGCCACCTCGGATTCATTTGATTACAACTCGAATCCATTGTTTCGATTTATCGGTGGCATTCGAGTTTTTTCATCAGTTTATTTTCCCTAGAATGAACCTCACTTCTGTCGGTCGCCGGTCCGACTGCGGACTTTAGCGGCAGCAATTGCAGACGAGTCCCTGTCCCGGCGCATACGGCGCCAACCATGGACGGCCTATGACTGCAAGCGCCCTACCCGCGCCACCCTCACACGCTCATCGCATTGTGCAACTCGATGGTCTTCGCGCCATCGCCGTGCTCGCCGTATTCGCCCAACACGCGCTCAGGGCGCCTTTCTGGATGGGCGTGGATCTTTTCTTCGTGCTCAGCGGCTTTCTGATTACCGGCATCCTGCTCGAGCGCAAGGCGCGCGGCCAGTCGTATTTCGGTTATTTTTACTCGCGTCGCGCGCGGCGCATCCTGCCTCCGTACATTTTGCTGATGATCTTGTCATCGCTGGTGTTCGGATTGGCCTGGGCGAAACACTGGCCGTGGTATGTACTCTTCGCCACCAATATCGGCGATGCGCTCGGACAGAGCGGGCACGACAGTCTGAATGTGCTCTGGTCGCTTGCCGTCGAAGAGCAGTTCTATATTTTCTGGCCGTTCGTCGTGCTGCTGTTGCCGAAACGCGCGCTTGCGATCGTGGCTGCTTCGCTGATCGTCATCGTGCCGGTCCTGCGTGCCGTCGCGACGCCGTGGTTCGACACGTTCTGGCCGATCTATTACCTGACACCGTTCCGCATGGATCTGCTGTCCGCAGGCGCGTTGCTCGCGATTATCCAGAGGCGCAACCGCGACGCGTTCGAGGGATATGAGGTCGCGGCCGTACTGGCTTTTTTCGCCGCGCTGGCCGTGCTCGTGTGGCTCCATCTGCACTTTCCCCGTTTCCGGGCGGCCAACACGCCGCTGTCGAATGCCGGGCTGTACAGCGTGTCGCTCGTGCTGTGCACGTCCGCGCTCATCATCGCCCTGCAGTCGAAGGGTATCGTCAAACGCGTGCTGAGCAACCCGGTGCTCGTCTACGTGGGCACGATCAGCTACGCGATCTATCTGATTCACCTGAGCGTGCTGTACACGATCTGGCCGCTGGGCCTGAACCGCTACCTGAGCGCCGCGCTGGCGCTTGTCATTACGCTCGCCTATGCGAGCATCACGTGGTTCGCCTTCGAGCGCCGTCTGATCCATGGCCCGTCAAGGCAACGCGCCCATACGCAGGCGGCGCCCGACGCGAACCAGCCCGGCAGAACACAGGGCAGCACACAGGGCCGCGCATGAACCTCAGCTCAACTGCGCGCGCCACTGCGGGCGCCCTCTTCGTCGCGATGCTTGCCGTGACCGGCGCGGCGGCGAGCGGTGCATCGCGGCCTGAAGACGGCCCGCACGCAACCGGGCCGGTCGTGTTGATCGAAGCCTACGGAGATTCGACGACCCTCGGCATCTCATGCAGCGGCGGTCATTGCGGGCCGCTCGCACAGAATGCCGTCAGCGACCTGCAGGACGCGCTGCAGGCCACGCACGGCGCAAGCGTGACGGTCACCAACTTCGGCGTCGGCGGCACGATGGCGTACCAGTTGCGCGACGGCACCGAACGCGGTCGCGGCGAGCCGTGGAAAGCCCGTCTCGCGGCATCGCGCGCGCAGATCGTGACGATCAACTACGGCATCAACGAAGTGATGCACAACCAGACGCCTGAACAGTTCTACGCGGCGGAAACCGAACTCGTCACGACCGCACGCGCGCTCGGCAAGCTGCCGGTTCTGGAGACATCGAACCCGATGCCCGACGGCCGGCTCAACGCGAAGCTCGCGATGATGGCCGCCATGACCCGCCGCGTCGCGGCGGAACAGCGCGTGCCGCTCGTCGACCAGTTCTCCTACATCTCGGCCCTGCCGGACTGGAAGACGATGATGTCGGACGGCGCGCATCCGAAGCCGGAGCTCTATCGCCTGAAAGCAAACCAGGACTTCGACGTCATCGACCCGCTCGTGCGGCGCATGCTCGATGATCCGTCGAAGAAACACGCCAGTACCGAACCGGATCACATATCAAAGGGGCAACCATGAGCACTCCACGCAAGGCCATCATCACGGGCATCTCCGGTCAGGACGGCGCCTATCTCACCAAACTGCTGCTCGGCAAGGGCTATCACGTCGTCGGTACTTACCGGCGCACGAGTTCGGTCAATTTCTGGCGCATGGAAGAACTCGGCGTGGCCGATCATCCGAACCTGAGGCTCGTCGAACACGATCTGACCGACCTCGGTTCGACCGTCCGTCTGCTGCAGTCGGCACAGGCCGACGAAGTCTACAACCTCGCTGCGCAAAGCTTTGTCGGCGTGTCCTTCGATCAGCCCATCACCACCGCCGAAGTGACCGGCATCGGCGCGCTGAACCTGCTCGAGGGCATTCGCATCGTGAATCCACGCATGCGCTTCTACCAGGCATCCACCTCCGAAATGTTCGGCAAGGTGCAGGCCGTCCCGCAGTGCGAAGACACCCCGTTCTATCCGCGCAGCCCCTATGGCGTCGCCAAGCTGTTCGCTCACTGGTCGACGATCAACTATCGCGAGTCGTACGGCCTTTTCGCGAGCAGCGGCATCCTGTTCAATCACGAATCACCGCTGCGGGGTCGTGAATTCGTCACGCGCAAAATCACCGACACCGTCGCGAAGATCCGTCTCGGCAAGCGTGACGTGCTCGAACTCGGCAACATGGACGCGAAGCGCGACTGGGGCTTCGCGCTCGAATACGTCGAAGGCATGTGGCGCATGCTCCAGGCCGACGAACCCGACACTTACGTGCTCGCCACCAACCGCACCGAGACGGTGCGCGAGTTCGTGCGAATGGCGTTCGCTGCGGCGGGCTACCAGCTCGAATGGTCCGGCAAGGCTGAAACGGAAACCGGCATCGACGTGGCAACCGGCAAGACCCTGGTGCGCGTGAACCCGAAGTACTATCGCCCGGCCGAAGTCGATCTGCTGATCGGTTGCGCGGACAAGGCGAAGAAAAAGCTGGGCTGGCAACCGGAAACGACGCTCGAACAGCTCTGCCAGATGATGGTCGCAGCCGACCTGTCGCGTAACCAGCATCACGAAACATTCTGAGCCTGAAGGTGAAGAAGGCGCCTCATGCAGGCGCCTTCTTCGTCCTTGTCGAGCCTGGGCGGCCCTGAACAAGCCACCCGGGCAGAACGCTTCAGCGGTTTCAGTGCACCCCGCCTGCCGCAATCGCTTCGTCGTACACCGCCGCGACGCGCTTCGCGATCACCGCATTGTCGAAGTTCTCGCGCGCATACGCGCGGCACGCGTCAGCGTCCGGCAGCTTCAGCGAGCCATCGAGCGCCGCGGCGAGGCCATCGGCAATCGCAGCGGCGCCCGTCGCCGGCAACACCAGATCCTGCGACAACCCCGCCACCGCCTCCGGCAAACCGCCGACCGGCGTCACCAGCACCGGTGTGCCCGACGCCAGCGATTCCACGGTGATGAGGCCGAACCCTTCCAGCGCCACCGTTGGCACGACGCTGATCGTCGCTGCGCGGTAAAGCGCCGCGAGATGCTGGTCCGGCACGAAGCCGAGCAGCTTCACGTTGTCCTCGAGGCCCGCTTCCGCGATACGCGCCTGCAGCTCGCCTTCGAGCCGGCCTTTGCCAGCGATCAGCAGCAACACATCCGGCTGATGGCGCTTGAGCAGCTTCACCGCATCGACGAGGTCCTCCAGACCCATGCGCCGTACGAGCCGCCGCACCGCCAGCACGATCGGCCGTCCGAGCGGCAACTGGAGCTTGAACCGCGCTTCGGTCTGCGAGATCGGCAGGTTGAACTGCTCGACGTTCACGCAACCCGGCACGACGCGGATGCGTTCGGGCGGAATGCCGTAGCGCGACGTGAGAATTTGCCCGAAGGCATCCGACAGCACGATCAGCCGCGACGAGCGCGCATACACCGCCTGCTCCAGGTAGCGCTTCGCGCGCTGCCCGAGCGAGTCGGCGCCTTCGACGTGACTCTCGTCAGCCCATGGACCCTGGAAGTGCGAGACCTGCGGAATGCCGCGCGTGACGTCCAGACCCGGAAACGTATACAGCGCGAAATGCGAGGAGATCACGTCCGGGCGCTCTGCATCGATCGCGCGGCGCAGTGCGCGGCGCGCGGCCATCAGCCGCAAAGGCAGCGATTGCGCAGCGGAACCGAAGCCATGGATCGCGCCATCCGTATCTTGCGCCACGCGCGGCGAGCCCGCCACGACACCACGCACCGACACGCCCGCACCCGGCAGCGCACCCACGAGCGAGTAGTACATCCGGTCGAGGCCACCCGCGCGCTCGGGGAACCAGTGCATCCCGATCTGCAGCGATTTGATTGAAGAAGTTTTCATGGCTATGCCTCTAGTGTTCGCCTGACGCGGCGTCAAACATGTCAAAGGAATTCATTCGGCCGCCTTGCTGCCAGTCAGCGCATTCGCGGCGAGCGACTTCGCCTCTGCTGCGCTCCCGGCGCGATGATGGTCTTCACGACGGCCCGCCAGCTGGCGGTACAGCGCGATGTACTGACCGGCCATTCGCGCCCAGCCGAAGCCCGTCGCGAGTTCGTTCGCAGCGATGCCCATCGCGCGGCGCGCGTCGTCAGAGCCGGCGAGCCGGGCCACGGCATTGGCCAGCGCCTTTGGATCGTCCGGATCGTCGAGCACAATGCCGCATTCGGGGGTGATGATCTCCGCGCCGCCGGCGGTGCGGGCGGTCACGACCGGCAGACCGGCCGCCATCGCCTCGAGCAGCGACAGGCTCATCGCCTCGTAGCGCGACGGAAACACAAAGGCGTCGACCGAGTGCATCAGTACCGGCATCTCCTTCACCAGCCCGAGAAAATGCACGCGATCGGCGATGCCGAGCGCGCGTGCCTGTTCCGGATAGGGACTCCCCGGCAGATAACCGGCGACAGCGATATGCACGTGCTCCGGCAGATACCGCAGCGCTTCGAGCACGGTGCCGAGGTTCTTGCGCGGCGTACGCAGATCGCCGACGAAGAGCAGCAGGAACGCGTCGGCCGGCAGGTTGAACTTCGCGCGATCGCCGTGCGCGGCGGCGAAGCCTCGCGTGTCGACGCCGTTATAGATCACGTCGACCCGGTTGCGAGGCGTGAGGCCGATCGCGCGGATCTCGTCGGCGACCTTCTGCGACACCGCCGTGATCACCCGCGAGCGCCGGTACGCCCAGCGCTCGAGTATCGCGTTGAGGCCCGTGTAGACGTACTGATACGCGGACCACACACCCTTGCCGAGACCGAACGGGTAGTACTTGCTGCCGAACCAGCCGCTATGCACGAAGTGCGCCGTGTTCACGTCCGCCGGCACCCAGGAAATGAAGCCGTTCACATGCAGTACGTCATATTCGTCGCGGTGCCTGCGCAACCACCACGCGCTCTTCAGCGCGAACACCTGTTGACGCAGCAGGTTCGATGGCCACCATCTGCCGATCTTCACGGGGATCCAGCGCACGCCCGGCTCTTCGAGGAGTTCAGGCGCAACGTGCGACGCGACGAGCGTCACCGCAATGTGTGCGTCAAGGGCCGCGCGGGCAATCTCGTGGTTGACGCGCCCCTGGCCGTCGTTATGGCGCACGACGTGCGTGACGATGGCGACTCTCAATCAGGTGCCTCCTTGAAGAATGAGATTGCGTCTGCGGTTCAGTTTTTGCCAGTGCGCCGCAGACAGGATCGAGAAGATGCTCATGAACAGCAGCAGGCCGCCGGTGCCCACAAGCGAATTGGTGAAGACCAGCATCGCGAAGACCGCGAGACTGAGGCTCAGGCACGCGCCGGCATATTTGTCATCCTGCACCGCGAACGAAGCCAGCACGGCGCGCATCAGGAGCCACAGGATGCCGGACATGTAGAGCAGCGTGCCGGGCCAGCCGAGCACGAACGGAATGTTCATCACGCCGCTGTCGAAGTTGCCGTATTTGCCCAGATTGCCGCCCTCGCTCGAAAGCTTGGTCGATGTGCCGGTTGCGCCGAGCCCTTCTCCCTGCACGTCGGTAAAGGCGGTCTTGGCGAATGTCGCGTAAAACTCGTTACGCGCGGCGTAGCTCTGATCGTCATTGAGGTTCACGAGGGTCTGCAGGCGCTGCTGCATGCGGTCGGCCACCGGCCCGACTGCTAGCAGCGGCACACACAACCCGCCCAGCAGCACCGCGGTCGCGAGGATCCGCACCCGTACGCGATTGCTCGACTTGACCAGCTGGATCGCGAGCGCGATCACCCAGCCGCCCCAGGTCGAGCGCACGAGGCTCAGCGCAAAGGCGAGAAAGCCGAGCGCGCCGGCTATCCAGCGCACCCGGTGCTGAGCGGCCATCACGAAGACCATTGCGCCCATCATCGCAAAGGCGAACGGACCGGACGAATTCATCGTGCTGAACACACGCACGCCATAGGGCACAGGGTCGCCCTGCGAGGCCATCTGCGAGCTGATCATCCACATCGAATCCCATGCGGGCATGATGAAGAACTGCACGAGGCCGTAGGCGCCCATGACGAGCATGCCCCAGATGAACGTACTGACGATCACGTCGCGATACTCGGGGTATTGCCGTGTGTTCGCCATGATGTGAAAGCCGATCAGGATCGGATAGACCCAGTTCGCGAGGTCGTACACTGCGGCAAGCGGGCCGGCTGAAACCACGCCGATCAGGAGGCCATACGCGAGCCCGGCGAGGATCAGCAGCACCGGCAAGCCACGCCGCTGCGCGAGCACCGGGTAGTAGCGCAGCAGCGACAGTCCGCTGATCATCGTCACGGCGAGCGGCGCCACCTGAATGAGGCTCGTCGGCGTGTAACCGCCCTTCGACCAGTCGGCGAGACGCCGCACTTCCGGGCTCAGAAACCACAGCCACCACATGAAGCCGACGTAGCGCGCGGGGCTCTTGAAGTAGAGCCACAGGCCGGTCAGTATCGCGAGCAGCGGGAACGCGAGTGTCAGCACCGCGCCCTGGTGCGCGCCGATCAGCGCGGCCGTGACAAGCCACAGCAGTGCCTGCGGAAGCCATGCCTGCCGGTCGCTGCCGAACAAACGCGTTGACCCGCCCGCCTCGATACGCGCAACTGCCATAGATCAAAGCCCCCTGCCAGCCTGACGCTGCGGCTGCGCGGCCTGGCCGCTGCTTTTGCCAGCGCCGCTGGCGCCGCCGGCACGCCGGCGCGCTTCGTCGACCGAACGGCCGCGCGGCGACGCGCGGCGCTGCAGCAGGTCCTGTGTGATGCGCACGTGCTGCCGCGCGAATTCCTGCGTCGTCAGATCGCGTGACACGAGCTGGCGCGCGGCCGCCTGAGCCAGGCGAAGGGCGTCTTGCGGCGCGGCCACGAGGCCCTCGGCAGCATCTCGCAACGCCGCCGGATCGAACGGCGGCACATAGGCCGCCTGGCTGGCCGTGAAATAGTCCTGCAAGGCGCCGACGTCCGTGACGATCATCGGCTTGCCGACAGCGGCCGCTTCGAGCATGACCGTGATGCCCGATGCGTGTGTATTCGGGCGCAGCGGCACGACGATGACGTCGGCCCAGTCGTATAGTTCGCGCTGTTTCTTGAGGCCCGCCGCCGGCGCGATGTCGACGTTCGACGCCCGCAGCGAAGCAGGAATGCGCCGCCGTGTCGCCAGCCGCACGGTGTAACGCGCATCGTTGCCGAATGCGTTGATGAGGGTTTCCCAGTCGCGGTCGCGATCGTTGCCGATAGCGGCGATGCGCAACGGCGTGTGCGGCTCCCATTGCGTGGGCACCTGCACCGGGAAGTCGCGCGTGTTCAGGCCGTAGAAGACGTGCACTGCATCGCGGTCGAGGTACGTGCGGCACAGCGCGGCGTTCTCCGAAGCGAGCGTGGTCAGTACATCGGCGCGCGCGATCAGCTTGCGATAGGCCCAGCGCCGCAGCGCGCCGTATTCCGGCCACTTGTCGAGCAGCCACACGCTTTGCGCGAGCAGCGCAGGCGACGCCTTCCGGCCTTTGAGCAGCAGCAGGAGCGCCACCGACAGATACTCATGCTCAGTATGCGTCCAGATCACATCAGAGCGCAGGATCTCATCACGGTTGCGCAGCGTATGAATGAAATCGAAGCCGAGCACGGCCTTCAGCCCGCGCCGCAACAGCCGCATCGGCGCACGCTCGCGAGCATCCTGCGAATAGGTCAGCGCGAAGGCATCCGATTCAGCGTGGTGATAGCCATACAGGCAGCCGATGTCGTCGCCCTTGCGATAGAAACGCGGATCGGCGCCGTAAAACAGATGGACGTGGACTCTGGTCACACTCATGCAGGACTCCGGACAACCGGTTGAGGAAAGCATCGGCAAAGACACTCCGATGCCCGATGATGCCGCCTGGGCTTATCGCTTCGCGCTGCGTGTGCCTCCTGACGCAGCGTCAGCGCGTCTCGCGCGCCGCGCCAGCCCGTGTCACCGCGCCAGCCCGTCTCACCGCGCGGCGCGCCGCGCTTCGTGCGCGCCCGTGCGTACCGCGCGCCAGCGCGACAGCGTCGTGCTGCTGTGTCTTGACGCCAGCGCCAGCAGCGCGTGAGCCATGCCCGGATACACCCGCGTGCCGACCAGCGCGTACCACCACCAGGCCGCTTCCCGGCGCATCGGCGGCAAAGCGTCGCGCAGGATCAGGTGCAGGTTGTACGCGGCGTTGCGCACCGCCTGCATCGTCTGCGCATCGCGGCGGTCATCGTCGAAACGCTCCGCGGGAAAATGGTCGACGGCGACCTGCGGGTCGTACACCAGCTTCCAGCCGGCGTTCTTCACGCTCATGCTGAAAGCCATGTCGTTGTGAACCTGGGCGCCCGCGCCGCGCAAACGGTTGTCGAAGCGGATCGTGCGGACCGCTTCGCGCCGGTAGCTCATGTTGGCGCCTTTCAGCAGATCCACTTCGCGTGCCCCGCCGACGCCCAGGTGATGGTTGCCGATGATCCTGCCCGAGCGCCGCACCTTGCCGACGAGTGGGCGTGCGCCATCGAGAACGCGGCCCCTCTGGTGCACCCAGTCGCGCCCGCCGAGCGCGCCGAGCCGCGGATCGGCCTCGAACGTCGCCACGATGCGCTGCGCCCAGTCGGGGCGCGGGGCGGCGTCGTCGTCGGTGATCGCGATGACGTCGCCGGTCGCGACGTCGAGACCGCGATTGAGCGCCGCCACCTGCCCCGGCACTTCGACGAGCGCAATGCGCAACGGCAGCGCGCCCTTCACGGCCGGATCATGCAGGCAGGCGAGCGTCGCCTCGTCGTCGGGACGCACCACGACGACCACTTCGTCGGGCGCGCGCTGCTGCCGCTGCAACGCCGACATGCAGCGTGCGAGATCGGCGGGCCGGCGAAACGTGGGAACCAGTACGGAAATTTTCATGATGTCCTCTCTGCCTCGGCCGTCAGGCGCTCAGGTATTCCTGCACCATCGCGTAGCCGCGGGCGTAGGTGCCGCGCGCACGCGGCGGCATCGCATTGAAGATCGCGCCGCGCACGCTGACGCCCGCGTTGTGCAGATGCTTCATCGCATCGACGATCTCGGGTTCGCTGTGCATGCCCGAGCGCAGCACGAGGAACGTCGAGCCCGCGTGAACGGAAGTGATCGATGCGTCGGTCACCGCGAGAATCGGCGGCGTGTCGATGAGGATCACGTCGTAGCGCTTCGCAAGACCTTCGAGGTATAGCTGCAGGCGCGGCGACATCAGCAGTTCGGACGGATTCGGCGGACGATGTCCGCACGAAATGAAGGTGAGGTTTTCCGTCTCGGTGTGACGGATCGCCTCTTCCAGCGAGATCTGGCCGCTCAGCAGTTCGGAAAGGCCGTTGTCCTGCGCGCCGCCGAGGTAGCGCTCCAATGCGCCACGACGCATGTCGCCGTCGATCAGCAGCACACGCTTGCCCGAATGCGCGAGCAGCACCGCAAGGTTGACCGCGAGGAAGCTCTTGCCGACGCCGGGCATGGGTCCGGTGAGCACGACGACGTGGTTCTTCGCATCCATCATCGTGAACTGCATCGACGTACGCAGGCTGCGCAGGCTTTCCACCGTCGCGTCTTTCGGGTGTGCTGCCGAGAGCACCTTGCGCAGACGGTTGCCGCCACGCTCGAAGCTGCTCTCCAGCACCGCCTGTTTCCGCGCTCAACGGAACGAGGCCATACACCGGCAGGTGGAAGGCGCGTTCGATATGCTCCGGATCATCGATACCCTTGAACATGTTGCGGCGCAAGAACACGAAGCCCGTGCCGACGATCAGCCCGAGAATCACCGCCGCCGACAGGATCAGTACCTTCTTTGGCTTGACGGGCGCACCCGGACGCAACGCGGCATCGATGATGTGAACGTTGCCGCCCGTGCCGGCCTTCTGCACCGACAGTTCCTGCACGCGGTTCAGCAGTAGCACGTAGATGTCTTCCGCCACCTTCGCGTCGCGTTGCAGCTGGACTGCCTTGACCTCGGTCGCCGGCAGATCGCGGAAGCGGTCGGCGTACTTCGTGCGCTGCGCTTCGAGTTCGCCAAGCTGCTGACGGGCCGCAACCAGCATCGGGTGATCGTCGCCGAAACGTTGTTGCAGCGACGCGATCTGGATCCGCAGGGCCGAGATCTGCGATTCATACTGCACGCTGCCTTCCAGATAGACCTTGGCTTCATCGCTTGCATTGATCGAGCCGGACTTGCTCTGATAGGCGGTCAGCGCCGCTTCCGCGCGCTCCAGATCGCTCTTCAGGCGCGGCTCTTCGCTCTTCAGGAAGTCGAGCATCTTGCTCGCATCGACCTGCTTGCTCGCGATGTGCTGACGCAGATACGACTCGGCAACCGCATTGGCCACTTTGGCCGCGTGCTCAGGATCCTCGTCGTCGAGCGAGATCTGGATCACGCCGGTCTGCTTGCCCTGCTCGGTCACCTGGATGGCCGACTGGAACGCAGCGATCGCGTCGAGATCGTTGGCGCGCATCACCTGGAACTGCGTGCCGGGACGGGCAACGAGCTTGTCGACGAGGATCGACACGCCATTGCCCTGCGCCGGCACACCTGCCTGGCCGCTCAGGAGCGGCGAGCCATTCGGAGCGCGCAGTTCGAAACGCTCGTCGGGTAGCACCGTCAGCACCATCTTCTGGCCTTCGAGCTCGGGCGGCACTTCGACGGAATCCACGTTCGCCACTTCACCGCCCCATGCGTAGCTGCCAAGGCCCAGCCACGGACGCGCCGGTTCGCCCGGCGTCGCGAGGCGCGCGGCGAGCCTGCCCAGCACGGGAATCGTCCTCGGGGTCACCGAGAAGTTCAGCTTCATGTCATGAACCACCGGCGCGACCACGCCGCGGCTCTTGATCATCTCGATCTCGGCGTCGGTGGGCAATGAGCCCTGCCCGCTCGTCGTGATCGCGGCGCCGGTCTGCGTCTGAGTGAGCGCCTGCGACGTGTTGTCGGACTGCTCGACGCGCACGTGGGCATCCGCCGAGTACACCGGCTTCGCGATATAGCAGTAGAGCGCAGCGATCGCGACGATCGACACCGCAATGGCGATCAGCCACCAGATGTCGTCGAGAATCACCTGCAGCAGCTGACCGAGGACGACGTCCTCTTCTTCGGTCCTGGCCGGGCCGGCCAGTTGAGTGTTTGCGTGAGTGCTCACAGTTCGATCCTGGTTGGTTCGCCCCGGGATCCATGCGGTGCACAGCGGTGGACTGTGCGGGCCCGCATGGAGCTGGGACAGGTCAAGCGACTAGCGCGTCAGCTGTCTCAGATAGAACAGCGTCTGAATGGTTGGCAGCACCTGCTGCAGCACACGATTGAACGTCGTCGAGGCCGCCGTACCCACGTACACCACATCCATCGGTTGCAACTGGAATTGCGTCGACAACATGATCGAATCGGGCTGCGTCATGTCGAGGCGGTACACCTCCGGCGTCGTCGGGTTCTGCTGCATGCCGCGCAGCACGAAGATCTGACGCGGGTTCGCATCGGTGTCGAGAATGCCGCCCGACTGCGTGAGCGCATCGGCGATCGACAGACGTCCCTTGATCATCGTCAGCTGGATCGGGTTCTTCACTTCGCCCATCACGAACACGCGGCTGTCGATGCGGTCCGGCACGTTGAGGATGTCGCCCGCCTGCAGCATCACGTTCTGCTTCGTGTCGCCGCTGTCGAGCATGCGGTTGGCGTCGAGCACATACAGCTGGTTGTTGCGCGTGAGACGCACGCGCTGCAGGTCGGCATCCCCGGTCGTGCCGCCCGAGCGCGTGATGGCGTCGACGAGCGAGAGCGGCACATCGCTGATCGAAAGCGGACCCGGCGTCTTCACCTGACCGGTCACATGCACCTTCTGGCCGCGATACGACAGCACGCGCACGTCGACCTGCGGGTTGCGGATGTAGCGCACGAGTCCGGACGCGAGCTGATCGCGCAGCTCGCCAACTGTTTTGCCCGCCGCGTGGATGCGGCCGACGAACGGGAAATAGATCGTGCCGTCGGCGGCAACGGTCTGGCCGTACGGGTCGGCCTGGCCTGGCAGGGCCGTCGTATACGGCTGTTGCAACGCGGCGCCTACCGATTGCGTTGTGTTGCCGCCGGCAGACAGCGTGCTGCCGTTCGGCGTCGTAAGTTCAGGGTGATCCCAGACGGTCACGCCGAGAATGTCCTGTGGCGCGATCCGGTACACGTACTGCGCCGGATCGGCATAGCGCGATTGCGGCAGGACCTGCGGGGCTGCGGCCGCGGACTTCGCCTGGTCCATCACGACCTGCGCGTTGATCAGCGTCACCGGATAGGTTTCGGTGGGCGCGGTCTGGTTGTCTTTCAGACGCGATGTGTCGAGGTAGTTCCCCGGCGCGGTCGAGCACGCCGACACGAACGCTGCCAGCAGCAGCAGAAGAGAGAGTATGAAATTTCGCATCAGCATATTTTGTTCAGCCATCCCATGACCAGATGTTCGATGAGCACGAGACTTTCCCGATAGCCGGCTTCGTGTCCGCCGTGCGGATCGACGACGTCGGAGTCCTCCCATTTGCCGAGCGGATACACCTTGCCGCGCGAGGTCGGATCGAGCGATTCGACCTCCTTCACCTGGGCGCGCTCGGTGACCAGAATCAGATCGGCGTCGCGCACGATGCGGCGGTTCAGCCGCCGTGCCCGATGACTGCCCGTCGCGACACCCTGCTCGCCGAGCAGGCGCCGCATGACCGGGTCCATGCTGTCGCCGTCGAACGCGCGAATGCCGGCCGACTGGAACGCGATCGGCACGTTGCCGCGGTGCCTCGCAGCGCTTGCCGCGCTGCCGGCGAGACGCGCCTTGAACAGCATTTCGGCAGCCGGCGAGCGGCACACGTTGGCGTGGCAGACGATCAGAACGTTGGCGAACATGGACAGGCTCCTTGAGCGCTAATCAGCGCGCGGCGACTTCGTCGACACTCGCCGTGTGCACGGGCGGCGCGCCGGTCTGCGGTTGCGGCGCGCCGTCCGGCAGTGCGTACTGCCGGCCGATCGCGTGATATTCGATGCCGAGTTCGCGCATCGATTCAGGTTCGTACAGATTGCGGCCGTCGAAGATGAGCGGCGTCTTCAGGCTCCGCTTGAGGCTGTCGAAGTCCGGGCTCTTGAAGACTTTCCATTCGGTGAGGATCACGAGCGCATCCGCGCCTTCGGTCACCTCCATCTCGTCGCTGGTGAATTCCAGACGCGCCAGTTGCTGCGGCGCGTCCTGCAGATCCAGCGCGAACACGCGCTTCGCTTCGTCGAGCGCAACCGGATCGCAGGCCTTCACGCGGGCGCCGCGTGCGAGCAGCGCTGCGATCAGGCGGCGGCTCGGCGCTTCGCGCATGTCGTCGGTATTCGGCTTGAACGCGAGACCCCAGACGCCGAACGTGCGGCCCGTCAGATCGCCGCCAAGGCGCGTGACGATCTTGTGAGCGAGGATCTTCTTCTGCTCGTCGTTGACGGCCTCGACCGCATTCAGGATGCGCAGGTCCTGGCTATGCTCGTCGGCGGTGCGGATCAGCGCCTGCACGTCCTTCGGGAAGCACGAGCCGCCGTAGCCGCAGCCCGCATACAGGAAGTCGTAGCCGATCCGCGGATCGGAGCCGATGCCGCGGCGCACGGCCTCGATGTCGGCACCCACGCGATCGGCGAGGTTCGCGAGTTCGTTCATGAACGAGATGCGCGTGGCAAGCATCGCGTTGGCCGCGTACTTGGTGAATTCAGCCGAGCGCACGTCCATGTACAGCGTGCGCTCGCGGTTGCGGTTGAACGGCGCGTAGAGGCGCTTCATCAGATCGCGGGCCTTTTCGCCGGGCACGTCCTCGTCGCAGCCGAGCACGATGCGGTCGGGGCGCGTGAAGTCTTCCACCGCGGCCCCTTCCTTCAGGAACTCGGGATTCGACACCACCGAGAACATGTGTTTCGCGCCACGCGCCGCCAGTTGTCCGGCAATCGCGTCGCGCACGCGCAACGCGGTGCCAACGGGGACGGTCGACTTGTCGACGATCACCTTGAAGCCGTTCATGTAACGGCCGATGTTGCGCGCGGCCGCGAGCACGTATTGCAGGTCGGCGGAACCGTCTTCGTCGGACGGCGTGCCGACGGCGATGAACTGCACGTCGCCGTGCGCGACCGCTGCCTCGATGTCGGTCGAAAACCTGAGGCGGCCAGCCTTGCGGTTGCGCGCGATGACCTCCTGCAGGCCCGGCTCATGGATCGGCACGCCGCCATTGTTGAGCACGTCGATCTTGCGTTGATCGACGTCGAGACAGAACACGTCGTTGCCGATGTCAGCAAGACAGGCGCCTGTCACAAGGCCTACGTAGCCGGTACCAATGATCGTCAGGTTCATCTGTTACACCTCGAAGATTTGAACATTCCAGAAACGGAAAACACACGCCGCGCAGCCCTCGTCTGCGATGCGCCGCGCGAGCCCGTTCCGCTCAATAAGCGTTGTGGCCGACGAAACCCTTCCAGAGCGTCAGGACGACGATCTTGATGTCGAGCCAGAAGGTCCAGTGCTGCATGTAGTACAGGTCGAGCTTCACACGTCCCATCATTTTTTCGATGCGATCCGTCTCGCCCCGATAGCCGTTGATCTGCGCCCAGCCGGTGATGCCGGGCTTGATGCGATAGCGGTGCATGTACCCCTTCACCAGATCCTTGTAGATGTCGTCGTGCTCGAGCGCATGCGGACGCGGCCCGACCACCGACATCTCGCCCTTCAGCACGTTGATGAACTGCGGCAGTTCGTCGAGACTCGTGCGCCGCAGGAATGCGCCTACCGCCGTGATGCGCGGATCGCCGCGGGTCGCCTGGGTCACCTTGCCGGCGGTCTCGGCGTGCATCTTCATCGAACGGAACTTGTAGATCTCGAACTGATGCCCGTCGATGCCCTTGCGCTTCTGCCTGAAAAACACCGGTCCCGGCGAGGACAGCTTGACCATCGCAGCAATCACCAGCATCAGCGGCGCGAGCGCGGTCAACGCAGCGAGCGCGAACAGGCGGTCGAAGACGAACTTCGGCAGCACGCGCACATCCGTGATCGGCGACGCGGCGAGGTTGATCGCCGGCACGCCCAGCAGATCGACGACAGGCTGGGTAAAGAGGCTCAGGCTGCGCACGTCCGGGATGAAGCGGATGTTGACGAACTCGTTGCGAAACTCCATCACGAAGCGGTGAATCGTGCGCTCGTGGGAAATCGGCAGCGCGAGCCAGAGTTCGCTGATGCCACGCGTGCGCACGAGCCGCACCATCGTGTCGAAGTCGTGCTCGACCGGCACGCCTTCGAGCTCCATGGGCAGACTGTCCGCGCTCACGGCGTGACTGGCGAACTCGAGCCGGTCGCTCTCGCGCCGTCCGCCCGGTACGTCGAACACGACAGCGGGGCTAAAGCCCGCTTCCGGGCGGCTCCTCATCTGCTCGATCAGAAAGCGCCCGTACAGCGAGCCGCCGACGATCGCCACGGCCTTCTGGTTGTAGCCCTCGCGCCGCAGGCCCTTCAGCACGCCGTGCACGACGGCCTTCGTGAGGATCAGCAGCACGACCGTCACGATGGCCCAGTAACCGAGCCACAGACGCGACAGCTGATCCGAGCGGTGCAGGCTGAAACTCATCAGGATGCCCGTGCCCTCGACGATCAGCCATGCGCCGGCGACGCGCCACAACAGGTCGTAGACGGGCTTGCCGCGCCACGACTGATAGATACCCAGCGCCGGAAAGAACACCACCACGAGCAGGCAGTTGAACAGGAGCGAGACGTTCTCCATGTCGTTCAGCCACACGAACGCTCCGTTGTGTACGGCAGCCGCGATGAGTGCGCCGAGGCCCACCATCGCGATGTCGATAATCCGGGATAGAACGCTCAGCATGAGCCGCACCTCAGTTCGTCAGTCAAGTTCCGTCCGTGAATTGAATACATCTCGCGCTGCATGGAAGTCTCTGCGGGACAGAGATCCGTGTCACCGTCCGTCGCCATGACGAATTAAGGTCACTGGCTTTTCCATTGCAATGCGCGATGAGAAATTCTGATCCGAATGAGTGAATACCCTCGTACAGGTATCAATAAAGCGGCATTAAAATTCCCGTGACAAGGCAGCAAAATATCTCAAATTGTATCGGTAACAATTTCCGGATTTTCTCTTGATTTTTTCCGGTAATTGTTGCCGGTTTGGCATTTTTTTATTGATTAAAAAAATGCCGGTCAAGCGCCGCGCGACCGTTTTGATACGCCTCATTGCGCCGGCTGCGTCGAGCGCTCGCCACCAACTTTTCGGCTTGAATAATTCCCCGTCTGTTCAACCGGATTATTTTTATTTTTTTTCGCTCCACATCAAAAACTTTCGCATAAAAGAATCGCCCGATTTAAGCCGTTTATTTTTACCTTAGAACATAATTGGCTTTCTTTTTATTGACAAATTACGTTGTGATACAACTCATCGCATCGATCATGCCTTGAGGAGTCTTTCGATGACTGCGATTGTTGCAGCGCCTGATGTGGGTACCCGGTCTTCCATAACGGCCAACGTGAAACTCAAAGTACACCCTGTCATTCTGGCCGGTGGTTCCGGCACGCGGTTGTGGCCAATGTCGCGTGAGCAGTATCCGAAGCAGCTCATCGGTCTGCTGGGAGACGACTCATTGCTGCAATCCACCACGCGCCGCCTCGACGCGCTCGACGCCGGCTATCCGCTCGCGGATCAACTGATCGTCGTCGGGAACGAGGAGCATCGCTTCACCACCGCCGAGCAGTTGCGCACGAGCGGCAAGGCGAGCCGCCTGATGCTCGAGCCGGTCGGCCGCGATACGGCACCGGCGTTGACCGTCGCCGCGCTGTCGATCGCCGCGCAGGACCAGGACGGCGTGATGGTGGTGATGCCGGCAGACCACGCCGTCGCCGATACGGCGCGCTTTCACGCGGCGGTATCGGCCGGGGTCCAGCAGGCGGCGGCAGGTCACATCGTGACGATGGGCATCGTGCCGACCCGCGCGGAAACCGGCTACGGCTATATCCGCGTGGGCGCGCCGACCGACGCAGGTGCGGCCGGCGCCCGCCGCCTCGACCGCTTCGTTGAAAAGCCGCATCTCGAACTCGCGCAGCGCTATGTGAGTTCGGGCGAGTACTGGTGGAACAGCGGCATCTTCATCATGCGCGCGTCGACGTGGCTGAAGGCGATCAGGCATTTCCAGCCGGCGATTCATGCGGCTTGCACGGAGGCGTTCGCGGGCGGCAAGGCAGACGGCGATTTCTTCCGCCTCGCGCGCGATGCATTCGCCGCGTCGCCGTCGAATTCGATCGACTACGCGGTGATGGAGAAGCTCGGCAATGATGCGGCGGTGTGCGCGGGCGTGGTCGTGCCGCTGGATGCCGGCTGGTCCGATGTCGGTTCGTGGGACGCCATCTGGCAGATCCTGCCGAAGGACGCCGACGACAACGTCGGACGCGGCCGCGTGATGTTCGAAGGCGCGGCATCGACCTTCGCGCATTCCGAAGGCCGGCTGATTGCGTGCGTGGGCACGCAGGATCTGGTGGTCGTCGAGACAGCCGATGCAATTCTGGTCGCGGACCGTTCGCACGTGCAGGACGTGAAGAAGGTGGTGGGCCGCATCCGCAGCGAACAGGGCCCCGAGGCGGCGAACCATCGCAAGGTTCATCGCCCGTGGGGCCACTATGATTCGGTCGATACCGGCGAGCGTTTCCAGGTCAAGCGCATCGTCGTAAAGCCAGGCGCACGGCTGTCGTTGCAGATGCATCACCACCGCGCGGAACACTGGATCGTCGTGCGCGGCACGGCGCTCGTCACGCGAGGCGAAGAGCGTTTCATCGTCTCGGAGAACGAGTCAGCCTATATCCCGCTGGGTGTCACTCACCGTCTCGAGAATCCGGGCAAGATGCCGCTCGAAATCATCGAAGTGCAGTCCGGCTCCTATCTCGGCGAAGACGACATCGTGCGCTTCGACGATACCTACGGACGCCAGTGACGTCGCCGTGAGTGACAGCCTGGTCTGACGAGGCCCGTGCGTCGGTGAAGTTGCCGTCCGCGGGCGTCTTTGATGTTCAACCCCTGACGCATCAGCCGCGGACAGACTCCGGGCTAGCCCGGGTTCAGCCGTGGTGCGAGAGGAAATCCAACGCCGACGGGCTGCGATCGGCGGAACCGTCTGCCGCGTTCTCGCCCGGATAACGGCGCAGCGGTACCCGGCGCGCGTGGTTGACGTTCACATGCGCCGACATATGCACCTTCGCCGGATTCACGGCGGGAGCGTCCGCAACGCCAGCAGCAGGCGCGGGTGCAGATGCAGCGGGTGCCGCAGTAACCGCAGGACGGGGCGCCGGCATCGGTCGGGAAACGGGACCGGACGGGGGACTGGACGGCGGCCCGGCCCGAACGACGTCATCCTGAAGCGCCGCTGCGGCCATCATGCGGCAGTGACGGTCGATCCATTGCTGGGCCCACTCGAACGCGTGCCGCTCCGCTGCCTCGGGTGTCTCGAAGCGCGGACCGACGAGGCCGGAACGCTCGACGCGTCTGCCGTCCTTCATGATCTCCGCCCACGCCCGATACATCTCGTGCGGCACCGATTGCGCCATCACATAGATCACATAGCCACGCCGGTCGGCAAGCTGCTCGCCGGGCGACGACATGCCCATCCACAACGGACTGCGTGCGGCCTCTTCGGCCAGGTCGTGCTCATGATGCGAACCGTGCGCTCCGGCAGCCGGATCGCTTGCGCCCACCAGCGCACGGGGGTCGATGCGAGTCGACGCCTCGTCGGGCGAGCCCGAAAGTTGTCGCGTGATCTCCGCAAACGGATCGACGGGACGCGAGTCACCCGCATCGCCACCCGTGTGCGGCGCCTGCCACGACTCGGGACTCTTCCAGAACACGCCACGCAAACCGTCGTCACGCAGATCGTGATGATCGCGCGCAGGGGTGCTCGCCGTCTCCGTCGTGCCTTGCGGGGCAACCGCGGTCGTTGGCTCCGGGACGTAGGCGAACCGCCGGCCGGTTTGCGACAGGAGCTGAACCATTTCGGCCAATGTGCCGTTCAGTTGCCACTCTTCGAAACGGCGCCGGCAGGTTGGGCCGGAGGGATAGCGTCCAGGCAGTCTGGACCAGGGCTCGCCAGTGGTCAGGATCCACAAGACCGCGTTGGCGACGACACGCGGTTCTGCGCGGGGCCGACCGCGCCGGTTAAGACGAACAGCCGGCTCATCGGAAACGAGCGCAGACAGTAGCGCCCATTCGTCATTGCTTAGCTCATCGAAAAACATGTTTTTCTCCACGCAGCACGGCCTGCTGCGGCTTTGGACACCCACAAATTTCTTTTTTCGTGATTTGTGTGCTGCCCTCGGTTGCACAATATGCTTGTACGTTTTGGGGCGTTTCGGGCAAATCGCACAGCCTTAGTGCGGATATTCCCGTTAGCGACGCACAAAACGTGGTCTCACTCGTGCAGGGGAGAATTTGTGCACAAAGCATACCATCCCCAGGGTTTGCATGAATATCATTGAGACAAGTGTTACGCCTAGAAACAATCTTGTCCTTTTCGCGGCGTTGTTACGCTAGCCGTTGTCACGAAAATATTCGCCGGGAAAGCGTCGTGTCGGGTAATACATCAGCGCAAGTGGAGCGCTTTAGTGGCATGCGTGCCGCTTCATTTGCCGTTCATGCGCCGGCCTCACCGTGCGGCAGGAAGAGCGACGAGGCGATCGATGTGAGCAATTCGTAACAGAGTTTGTTCGACGGCCGATCGTTACGCGTGACGAGTGCGTCCGGGCTGTCGGCCTGGTCGACGCGCAGCAGGGTCCGGTTTCATTGAACGCCTTGCCGCACGCCTCGTCGCTCACCGCACGGGTGTCGTGGCGCCGTCGCCCACCACCGTTGTCCAGGCCCGCACACGCCAGCGGGTAACGAGCCCCGCGCGTACATACGGATCGGCCTTCGCGAACGCTTCCGCCACTGCGGCCGAGTCCGCTTCGAAGAGCAGCATCGCGCCGTCCACCGGATCGGCAAGCGCGCCTGCAAGCAGCAGTTCACCGCGATCGACCGCTGCCCACGCGAGCTTCAGATGTTCAGCGCGGTAGTCGCCGCGCCGTTCGAGGTAATCCGGCGATACGTCGTAGATCAACAGATAGTGCATGGTGCGTTCCTGTCTCGCTGTGAGTATGTCGATGATGCTACGACATCGCGCTGACGGCCGGGAGCCTCGCTTGCGCGTTATCAGGGAAGAACCTCATGAGCCGGCTGTCAACCGAACCCTCGTTCCGTCCGTTTTGACGGACAGCTTTGCCATGATGGCGATGGGCCCTGGTGGATGCGTGCGATGCCCGCTCGCATGACTGCCAATCACGTTTATCAACGATGGAGTGTCACATGAAGATCCAAACCGCTCTCGCTGCTCTCGTCCTTGGCGGCCTGC
Source organism: Paraburkholderia sp. BL10I2N1 (assembly GCF_004361815.1). Classification (NCBI taxonomy): domain Bacteria; kingdom Pseudomonadati; phylum Pseudomonadota; class Betaproteobacteria; order Burkholderiales; family Burkholderiaceae; genus Paraburkholderia; species Paraburkholderia sp. BL10I2N1. The sequence continues at coordinate 3,734,346 of NZ_SNWA01000001.1, forward strand.
TCGCCTCGCCCGTCGCTTTCGCTGACAACAGCCAGCAGTCGAAGATGACGGCCTGCAACAAGCAGGCAGGTGACAAGAAAGGCGACGACCGCAAAGCCTTCATGAAGAGCTGTCTGTCGGCTTCGGCGCCGGTAGCGGCTTCCGCGCCCATGACCCAGCAGCAGAAGATGACGGCCTGCAACGCGCAGGCCGCGGACAAGAAAGGCGACGACCGCAAGGCATTCATGAAGTCCTGCCTCAGCAACAAGGGCTGATCCCGAAGCCTTTGGCGGGCCGGCCCGGCCCGCATCCGTTTCTGCATGCTGCGCCGCGCGTGACCTGTCGATCGCGGCATGCAGTTCGCATCACCAGATTGCCCGTCACGCTTCGCTTCATCCCGCGCGCTCCACGCGTGCAAGCTCCCACCTATCCTTATTTGTGCCGCTTCGCTGGCCTGTGCGCCAGAGCTGGCCGTTTTCTTCTATGATGGCTGCGGAGACGGCCCAATACCCACAATCGAAGGCGCTGAATCATTGAGGCGCTCAAGGCCAGCAGGCCAAAGGTCCGCCGTCTTGTCGTTGATGCCGAAGAGCATTGAACGGAGGCAGGAATGGTTGGGAGACACAAGAACCGCTGGCTGAGGCGGTGGCTCGTCGTCATCATCTTCTGGGCGGTGCCGGTGGCGATCGTCGCCGTGAACGAGATCCGCGAGGAAATGGCGTACAACGCCGTCGATCTCAACAACGCCCTCACCACCTGGCAGTTCACCGACGCGCAGCGCGCTGCTGGCGCCCCCGCGCACTGTCGCGGCGTACCCGACGACGCACGCGCGGCCGGCTGTCCAGCCGATGTGCTGGCGGCCAATGCCCCGCGCCAGCAGGAAGCACTCAACGAATACGAGGTGCGCAAGAGCACGCTCGCTGCCTATCTGTGGCATGCGTTCGTGGGTTACTGGGTCGTGCCTGCCGTCGTTCTTTTTCTGATCGGCGCCGTCATCGGCGGCATCCGGCGTGCGCTGCGGCGGCCCCAGCAGCCGGTCAAAAGCTCCACCCATCACTGACTTACGAAGACTTGCTGAGGAATCGCCCAGGCGGCCCTCGCGGCGACATCTCGTGGGTGTTGTGACGGGCGTTCCCGGTACGCCCTCGGCTCAAGCGAAAAACCCGGCTTGCGGATTGAAGCGCGCTTTTGTGACGATACTTTCAGTTCTATTTTCAAATCGGATGTCGGGGCTGAAAACCGGCAAAAATGACCGGACAGGATGAATACCCATCCATGGCCGCCAGACCCGCAAATGGGCAACCCTTGCCGCGAAAATCAATCTGCAAGCCGTTTTAATCGCGTGGGATTCGAGAGGCTCGGCAATCGGTCATAGTTACGTCACCGGCGTTCGTTATATGCTCCAAACGCCCACCACACAAGGCGTTCCGCGATATCACGAACATCGTCCTTCGTCCGCCCTATGATATAAGCGTGATCAGGCGACCCGATTTTAAGGCGGGGTTGCACCCAGGAAACCACGACGGAGAAAAACGATGCAAAGACGAAACTTCATTTTGAAGACTACCGCTGCGCTCGCCTTCGGAAGCCTTTCACTCGCAGGCTGTACCACGACAGGTAACCAACCCGATTCGGCCGCCACCGACATGTCGAAACGGCACGCGATCGACGCCAGCGTCGACGGCACGATTTCACGCCTCTATACCACGGTGCCGGGCTCCCGCGAGCTGATGTCGAAGGCCCGAGGCGTGCTCGTATTCCCGTCCGTGATCCAGGCGGGTTTCATCGTCGGCGGCCAGTATGGGGAAGGCGCGCTGCGCGTCGGCGGCAGCACGGTCGGCTATTACAGCACCGTTTCCGGATCGGTCGGGCTGCAGGCAGGCGGGCAATCGAAAGCGATCATTTTCCTCTTCATGACGCAGGATTCGCTCGACAAATTCCGTAACTCGGACGGCTGGTCGGCGGGCGGCGACGCTTCCGTCGCGCTGGTGAAGGTGGGGGCGAACGGCATCCTCGACACGACCACGGCTACCGCGCCGGTCCAGGCATTCGTGCTGACCAACGCGGGGCTGATGGGCGACCTGTCGCTCGCCGGCACGAAGGTGACGCGCCTGAAGATCTAGGCGTTTCCGTTTGGTTATACCCCGGCGGGCAATCGCCGGGGTATGTATGTCGACGAAGTCACACCGACACGCGCATGGCGGTCGCAACGACTCCATCATGCGCCGCGCACTTCGTGATACACACGCTTCAGCTCGACGACGTGTCGATCACCTTGAAGCGTGAACGCTTCTGCGCACGAATCACGGACTGATAGGCATTGACATACTGCTGCGCCATTCGGTGCGATGTGAAGCGCTCTTCGAAGCGCTGCCGCACGCGCTCGCGCGACAGTTTGTGCAGACGGTTCACTGCGGCGACCGCGCCAATTTCGTCCTCGACGATGAAGCCGGACACGCCGTCATCGAGCACCTCGGGCACCGAGCCGCGATTGAACGCGATGACCGGCGTACCGCAGGCCATTGCCTCGATCATCACCAGACCAAAGGGCTCCGGCCAGTCGATCGGGAACAGCAGCGCATGTGCGCCCGACAGGAACTCTGCCTTCTGGTGATCAGCAATTTCACCGATGAATTCAACATGCGGTTGCGCCAGCAACGGTTTGATATCGCGCTCGAAATATTCGCGGTCCGCCGCATCGACCTTCGCCGCGATGCGGATCGGCAGGCCGCATTTCGCGGCAATCCGGATCGCGGTATCGACACGCTTTTCCGGCGAAATGCGCCCGAGGAAAGCGAGGTACTTCTGCGCGACCGGCTGCGGTGTATAGAGTTGTTCCGGCAAGCCGTGATACACCGTGGTGAGCCACTTCGCCTGGGGCAGGGGTGCGCGCTGCGAGTCGGAAATCGAGATCACCGGTGCGGTGTTGAACGTATCGAACACCGGCTGCTGCTCGGGCAGATCGAGGCGGCCGTGCATCGTCGTCACGAACGGCGTGTCCTGGCGCTTGAACACCGAAAACGAGTAGTAGTCCATGTGGAAATGCAGCACGTCGAACTCGTCGGCCTGACGGCGGACCAGTTCCATCAGCAGCATGTGCGGTGCGACGCGGTCGCGGATCCCCGGATCGAGCCGCAAGGCGCGCGGCCACACGGGTTCGAGCTTCGCGCGCGTGACGGAGTCGCCGCTCGCGAACAGCGTGACGTCGTGGCCGAGGTCGACAAGCGCCTCGGTGATGTATGACACGACGCGCTCCGTGCCGCCGTACAGCTTCGGCGGTACCGATTCGGTCAAGGGAGCGATCTGCGCAATTCTCATTGTATGTCTCCGTGAAACTGGGCCCGGCTAACGGCCGCGGGCCTCTCCGGCGCCCGGCCGGGCAAACGCCGGCACCTTTGATCAATCGACGCCGTGCGTCTTTCGCGTTGTGATCGACACGTGAAAGACGGGCGCAATAACACGATTATTATTCAACCTGCGCGAAAAAACCCCTGGTATTTCAATTGCTGCTCGCTGTTACAGTCGCGAAACACTCGCCAGGCGGCCCTGACTCGGCCATTTTCAGCGCGCCGGCCACTTCCACGCGGGCAACTCCAGTGACGCGTCGTCGGCGATACGGGTGGCGCCGAACTGCTTTTCGAGCACGATGGACTCACTGCCGTCCTCACGCTCCAGCGACGCGATGAGCCGCGCCGCGTGTGAAACGACCAGCACCTGCGAGTGCTGCGACGCCCGCGCGATCAGACGTCCGAGCGCCGGCAGCAGATCGGGATGGAGGCTCGTTTCCGGCTCGTTCAGCACGAGCAGCGCTGGCGGCCGTGGCGTCAGCAAGGCAGCGACCAGCAGCAGATAACGCAGCGTGCCGTCGGACAGTTCCGCACCCTTCAGCGGGCGCAACAGGCCGTGCTGCTGCATCGTCACTTCGAAGCGGCCATCGTGATTCGTGATCGCGATGCGCGAGCCCGGGAAAGCGTCGTCGATCGCCTGATCGAGCGCGGCGGGGTCGCCGATCTCCCGAATCGTCTGCAAGGCCGCGGCCAGATCAGCGCCGTCGTCACCGAGCACCGGCGTGTGCGTACCGATCTGCGGCAGACGCACGGGAGAATCGGCGTCCGTGCGAAAGTAGTCGTAGAAGCGCCACGAGCGGATCTGCTCGCGCACCGCGATCATCTCGGGCGCGGTACGCGGGTCGGCGAACTCCGTCATCATGCTGTCGAAACTCGCGACGGTATGCGGAAGGGTCTGCCATTCGCCTTCGTCGTCGCGCGTGCGTATCGACGCGCCGTGACGGTCGACCAGCAGCGCCGACGGCCGCAGCAGCGGGCCGCCCCAGATGCATTCGCGTTTGATCACCGGATCGAGTGAGAACTGCGTGGGTCCGGGGATCGGCAGGCCGAGGTCGATCGCGTAGCCGAATTCGTCGCCGGCGAAGCCCAGCCGCAGACTGATCGGGTCCTTGCGGCGCGTGCCTTCGACGGCCTGATCGCCTGCCAGCATCGCTCGCGAAAAACGCTCAGGACCGGCCCACAGCGTCGACTGCAGACCGCCCTCGCGAGCCAGCGACGGAATCACTCCGCCGCGCGCGGTCACTGCGAGCAGGCGCAGCGCACGATAGACGCTCGACTTGCCGCTGCCGTTCGGCCCAGTCACGACGTTCAGTCTGGCAAGCGGCAAGATCAGTTCGCGCAACGACCGATAACCGGCGATGGCGAGCGTCGTCAGCATGGCGGCTCCCCGACCCGCGCGCAGCGCAGGTCGCCCAGAAACGAATCGCGCCACACGCCCAGGTCGTTCTTGCGCAGCGCGATCATGTTGATCTCATAGCGCCACCTGCGCTCTTCACCCGGCATGGCAAGCGCACGTTGCAGCGCTTCGCACATGCCGACGGAATCGTGCGGATTCACGATCAGCGCCCCCGTCAGTTCGGCAGCCGCTCCCGCGAACATCGACAGCACCAGCACGCCCGGATCGTCGGGATTCTGCGCGGCCACGTATTCTTTCGCGACGAGGTTCATGCCATCGTGCAACGGCGTGACGAAACCCACCTGCGACTCTCGAAACAACGACATCAGTTTCCAGTGGTCGTATTGCTGGGTGAGATAACGAATCGGCGTGTAGTCGAGCCCCGAGTAGCGGCCGTTGATGCGCCCTGCCTCGTACTCCAGATCCTGACGGATCTGCTGGTAGGTCGCGACGTCCGAGCGTGTCGGCGGCGCGATCTGCACGAGCGTGACATTGCCGCGCCATTCCGGCGAGCGCTCCAGCAACTGTTCGAACGACCTGAACCGTTCGACGAGCCCCTTCGAATAATCGAGCCGGTCGACGCTCATGATCAGCTTGCGTCCTTCGAGGCTTTGCTTCAGATCGAGCACGTGCTGACGGCTTTTATAGCGTTCGGCCTGCTCGGCGATTTCGTCCGGGAACACGCCGATCCGGTAGACGCCCGTGCGCAGCCTGCGGCCGAATGCTTCGATACGGTTGTCCCCGGTCACGCTGCCGCGCGCGTGACGCACGAGGTAGTCATGGAACGCGGTCTGGTCGGTGTCGGTCTGGAAGCCGATCAGGTCGTAACAACACAGCGACCTCACCAGTTCCTCATGCGGCGGAATATTCAGCAGGATCTGCGGCGCGGGAAACGGAATGTGCAGGAAGAAGCCGATGCGGTTCGCCACGCCTTCCGAGCGCAACGCTTCAGCGAACGGGATCAGGTGATAGTCGTGGACCCAGATGATGTCATCGGGTTCGAGCAGCTTGATGAGCTTGTGTGCGAGCCACGAATTGACGCGCCGGTAGCCGGCGTATTCCTCGCGCTCGTAACGCGCCAGATCAGTGCGATAGTGGAACACGGGCCACAGCGTCGCATTCGAGAAACCACGATAGTACTGGTCGTAGTCCTTGCGCGTGAGGCCCGTTGTCGCGAACGTGACGGCGCCATCATGTACGAGCGTCGGCCCGGCGTTTGCGACTGTTTCGCTCACCACGTCGCCGCTCCAGCCGAACCACACGCCGCCGGCGCTCTTCAGCGCGCCGAATATCCCGACTGCCAGGCCGCCCGCCGAGCCCTTCGTCTCAGTTGGCGCCGCCACCCGATTCGACACGACGATCAGCCGGCCCATGTTCACTTCCCTCCCTGTGTGCGTGTGGTGCCCCGTGACGCCCCGCGTGTGTCCGGTTCAGTTCTTCGCCTGATTCGAAACCTGACCGGTTGCAGCCACCGCATCCGCCACGCTCGCCTTGCGGGCAGATGCCGCACGCGGGTCGCTCTCCAGGCGTTCGCCGCGACTTGCCACCGGATCGGCCTCGCTATGGGCGGCCGTGCTCGATGCCGGCGCCTGCGCGCTTTTCGGCATCCAGTCGAGCGTCCCGCCCTCGACTGCCTCGAGTTCCGCGGACACCTCGGCACGCGCGCGCGGCAGGTACTGCGGATAGTGCGTCTGCACGAAAACGAGCAGCCCCTCGCGTACCCGGCAACGCAGATCCCAGTTCAGGCCCGAATCGTTCGAGCTGACGAGCACGCGCAACTGCATCGCACGGTCGGTCGCGTCAGTGACCTGCAGGACCTGCACGCGCCTGTCCCACTCGGGCGCCTGCTCGACGATGCGACCCAGTTCCTCGCGCAACGGCGTAAGCGGCATCCGGTAGTCGACATGCAGAAACACGGTGCCGATGATCTGCGAGCTGCTCTTTGTCCAGTTGGCGAACGGGTTTTCGATAAACCACTGCAACGGCACGATCAGCCGGCGCTGATCCCACAGCCGCACCGTCACATAGGTGCTGGTGATTTCCTCGATGCGCCCCCACTCGCCCTGGATGACGACGACGTCGTCGAGCCGCAGCGGTTGTGACAGCGCAATCTGCAGGCCGGCAATCAGATTGCCGAGCACTGGCCGCGCCGCGATACCGGCGACGAGACCGGCCACCCCCGCCGAAGCCAGCAGGCTCGCGCCGATCTGCCGCACGCTCGGAAAGGTCATCAACGCTCCGCCGATGCCGACGATCACGATCACGATCATCACCGAGCGCGCCAGCACACGGGCCTGCGTATGAATGCGGCGCGCCTGGAGGTTGTCGGCGGAATCGAGCGGATGAGCCTGAATGATCGCTTCGCCGATGGCCGCCGCCGAACGCACGGAAAGCCACGTGAGCGCGCCGATCAGCGCGAAAGCCGCGCCGTCGCGCAGCGCCAGGATGAAGCGCAGGGTGTCGGGGGCTTCCGTCCAGACGAGTTCGACCAGAACGATCACAAGGACGAACAGCGCGGGCTTGTCGATATAGCGCAGGATCACGCTCAGGAGCGGATACGGTCTCGCAATCCGCTTGAGCACGCGCCCGCCGATCCAGTGCACACCTATCGCAAGCACCACCGCGAGCACCGTCACGATGGAGGTGACCAACCAGCTGTGCAACGGCGCATCAGCGAGATTGGGCAGGTCTTCGATCTTGAGCATGAGTGGCGTCTTCCTCGTTGGGTTGCGGGGAAATGGGTTCGCCTGCCTGCGGCGCAGACCGGGTCGCCTGATGACGACAGCGCGCGACAGGCACACCACACCGCGGCGACAGGTAACGCCGCAGACGCAGTCGGGCGGGCGGCGCTGTCTGCGCGCGGCCCGCTAAAACTCGAACCCGGTCAGACGCGACCCGGCCGCCCGTTCAACTGCCCGTCTTGCAAGGAAAGGCCTTGCCGAGCCCGAGCGAAATTGCCGTGCTCGCGTTGTAGCCCGCGACCATCGGATTCTCCGCGATGTACTTGCGGACCGCGTCGGTCAACTGCTGCGAGTGCGCGTCGGGCGGCAGACAGAAATACTGCCCGACACGCGGGCCCGTCGTGCCACCGATCGCGTCGATTGTGTTGAAGACGCCGTCCGCCACGCCCTCGATATACGCGCCGCATGCGCTGCGCGACGCCACGTCGGTTTTTGTGCACAGCTTGTTGAGGTCGCCTCCCGTGAACGCGGCTGCCGAAAGCGGTACGGCGAGCGCGCTGGCGCAAATCAAAACCCGCAGCATAG